>CAZNNH010000221.1:0-6748 GCA_964574335.1 uncultured Acidobacteriota bacterium
CTCAGCCCGGCCCGAGCCGACCTCTCGGGGACATGACCGGATTCCCCGTTAGCCCGGGAATCCGGATCGTGTCCCCGAGGCTCCGCGACCGCCAAGCACTGGTCACGCGGCACCGAGTCTTCACGCCATGAGCGCCGCCCAAGCTCTTCTGCGAACCCCGTCGGACCCGATCGAGACACCCCAGTCCGTCTTCGGCGAGTGGATCGCCCTGCGCGAGCGACCCGACAAGGACGGGCGCACGCTCGGCCTCAGCCTCACCCACGCCGAGGACGTGGCCCACGCCGTGCGCGGCGCGCTGATGCCCTACGCGGACGACCCGCCCCCCAACGGTCCTCTCCGGCCACTTCCCCTACTAGCTCGCTTGGCATCGTTGCCGTGTTCGCCGCCGACCTCACCAAGAAGGCGGACGGCTACGCCGGGGTGTTCTCGCCGTCCTGGCCAGCCTGAGGCGGTCCGTTTCGTTGACGTCCGGGTATGCAACGGTCATACTACGGCCATGAAGGTTGCCGTGTCCGTACCCGATCCCGTCTTCCATGCGGCCGAGCGTGTTTCCCGGAGGATGCGCCTCTCGCGAAGCCGCTTCTACGCTGAAGCGGTCGAGGCCTTCGTGAAGAAGCACTCGCAGAAGGAGATCACCGCGCAGCTCGACAAGGTCTATGCTTCGAGCTCCGCGAAGGTGGCTCCGGGGATCGAAGCGGCGTCGCTCGAGGTGTTGCGTCGCGAGGGGTGGGGGTGAACCGAGGCGAGATCTGGTGGGCCGACCTCGGCCAGCCGCTCGGCTCGGAACCGGGGTCCCGGCGTCCCGCCCTGATCCTTCAGGCGGACGCCTTCAACCGCAGCCTGATCCAGACCGTCATCGTCGTGCCCTTCTCCACGAACGCGAACCTGGCCCTGGCTCCGGGCAACGTGCTCTGTCGGCCCAGGGACACCCGTCTCGAGAGCCCCTGCGTTGCGAACGTCTCGCAGATCGCCGTCGTCGACCGTTCGCGCCTCGTGGAGAAGGCGGGCGCCCTGTCGAGCCGCTTGCTGGCACAGGTCGAAGAAGGCGTCCGTCTGGTCCTGGCTCTCTAGCCGCCAGCTCGGGCGCTGACGCGCTGAGCCGGGACCCGCGCGGGGCGCCACGGACGATCGATGGAAGGGAAGGCGGGAGACGGAGGGAAACGAGATGGCAGACGAGGACGTCGCAGCGGAGCTGGAGCGGCTCCGGGAAGAGAACACGCGCCTGAAGGCGCGTCAGGAGCGCAGCATCTCCCTCAAGGTCAGCCAGAAGGGGGCGCTCTCGGTCTACGGGCTCGGCCGGTTCCCGGTGACGCTCTACAAAGAGCAGTGGTCGAAGCTGCTGGACATGGCCGACGAGATCCGGGCGTTCCTGAAGGAGCACGACGCCGAGCTGAAGGCGAAGCGATAGCCGAGACGAACGCGGGGGCCGGGTGTCAGCGGCGGCGCGCCCAACGACGCTTCCGCACGTAGGTCCGCCGGTGCGAGCCCTCCGTGGCGATACGGGCGGCGGCGTGCCCAGCCTGATCCTCGCTCAGGCCCCTCTCGAGCAGCGCGGACCGGACGGCCTCAGCGGTCTCCACGATGTGGTAGCTCGCATCACGCTCGTCCGGGAGCATCGGCAACAGCAGCTCGAGGGCCGCGATGGCGCCGGTGGCGGCCGCATCCTCCGGCGAGACGCCGGCCCCCCCGCCGGAGCCCGCCTTCGGCGAGCCGCCGCCGCGCGAGCCGTAGTCGACATCGGGCAGATCCGAGGCCGGGACCAGCACGCGGAGCGAGCGGGCCGCCCCAGGCCGACGGGACAACAGCCCGCGGCGGGCGAGGCCCTTGATCATCCCGTTGACGCTCGGCGAGCTGACCCCGAAATGGGCGGCGATCTCGTCGAACGACGGCGCCACGCCGCGCCGAACCGTGAAGCGATGGATGAAGGCGAGGTACTGTCCCTGCCGTGCGGTGAACCTCGATCCCACGGGGGGAGAGCCTGGTGCGGCACCGGCCGTCGGTGGCGTCACGTCTCGCGCGCCCCGGATGCGCCTACGCCCCCGCCCTGTCGTAGAGCGCGTCGACCTCGAGACGGCAGGAGACCGACTCGAGGACGCCCGACTCTCCGGGGCCGGCCTGGTGACGCGACCACTCGTCCGCCTCGCGCCGAAACACCTCGATGCGGCGCTCCTCGTGAGCCACGAGGACGATCTCGCGCAACGACGGGATCTGCTGGTAGTGCTCTCGTTTCTCTCCGCGGTCGTAGGCCGCCGTGCTCGGGCTCGGCACCTCGACCACCAGCGTCGGGTTCAGCACCGTGTTCTTCCCTTCCGGATCCCGCACCAGCGGGCCGCACACCACGCTCGCGTCCGGGTAGGTGGCCAGCCCGGTGGCCAGGACGCGGATGCGGAGCTCCGAGCCGTAGACGCGGCAAGGCTTGCCCTCGAGCTGGACGTTCAAGGCGGACGCCACCTGCACGCACAGCGCGGCGTGCTCGGGCGAGCCGCCGGCCATCGCGTAGATGTCGCCCGCCCAGTACTCCAACCTGACGTTGGAGACCTCGTCGAGAGCCAGGTACGCGGCGAACGTGTAGTGGCGGCGCGGGGCGGGAGAGCTCACCTCGTGAGTATAGTCGGTTCGAGATCACGCCGGTCACCGGCGGGCGGCCCGCCTCATGTAGAGGCTATGGAGATCCGGCCGGAGCCTCTTCAGGCGGCGCCGCGCTTCGTGCCGCGCCGCCTCGTCGTCCCCGGAGTGCTCGGCCACCCGCAGGCACGACCAGAAGGCCCGGGCCGCGTCGTCCTGCGAGGCGGGCGTCGCGAACGGCTGGCGGACGGCGTCCAGGTCCCCCGCCGCCGGCTCCGGAGCCGGCCACAGGCCGCGGACCAGGCCGAGACAGGCGAGCCACCGCGGCTCCTCGTCCTCCGCCAGCAGGTCCGCCAGGCGTTCGTCCCAGGCGAAGTCGTCCGGCTCGACGGACCGGCCGCCCAGCAAGGCGTCGCGGACGAGCCGGCGCGCCTCGGGCGCGCCACCGCCCGGACGGCGCCCGAGAATCTCGGCCAGCTCCGGCAGGGCGCCGGTGTCGTGGGACAGAAGGGCGCCGGCCGCGTGTGCCTTCGCCAGCCGCCCGAGAACGCCGTCCGTGACCAACCGGTGCAGGCGCGGGCAGCGCCGCAGCTCCAGGGCGACCTCCCGCCAGGCCGGCACCGCCACCTCGGGCAGCTCGCTCGCCAGCTCCGGTGCGAGCCGGTCCAGGAAGCCGAGCGCCCGGCTCTCCTGCGAAAAGCCGTAGGTCTCCTCGAGCTCCCGCCTGACCCTCCGTGCCCGAGGGAAGTCCCCTTCCGCCAGGGCCGCGTCCAGCTCGCGAGCGAGGCACGCCCGCTCCGCGAACAGGTCGAGCTGCTCCCAGTCGCTCTCGGGCGTCTCGGGAGCCGGCTCGGCCACATCGGCCGCGAGCGAGAGGGGGCGCGGTTCGACACCGAACAGGGCTATCTGCCCTCGAGGACGGCGCCGCAGCATCGTCGCTGTTCCGCGGTAGACTTTGGCCCGCACATGGCCAAGAAGAAGCTCCCGCCGCAGCTCCAGGAGTGGAAAGACGCCCGCCGGCGCTTCCACCTCTCGCACGCCCATGCCCAGATGGCACGGGAGCTGGGGATGAACCCGCGGAAGCTCGGCAAGGTGGCGAACCACCGGCAGGAGCTGTGGAAGGCGCCGCTGCCCCAGTTCATCGAAAGGCTCTACCTCGAGCGGTTCGGGCGGGAGCGGCCGGAGGTCGTGATGTCGGTCGAGGAGTGGGCGCGCCGGAAGGCCGCGAAGAAGGCCGCCCGCAAGGAAGCCAGGCGCCAGGCACGGGAGGCGGCCGCGGCGCAGGCCGGGACCGAGACAGGAGGCTAGTCGATGCTCGCACAGCGCATGCGCCAGAAGGGCGCGGAGTTCTACTTCGTCAGCTATCCGGCGGAGGACCTGCTGCAGCGGGTGCGCTTCGTCAGCCGCTACTACGGCGGCCGGGGCGAGACGGTGGGCGGCGAGCAGCCGTCGGCTCGCGAGCCCGACGAGGTGGAGCGCTTCGTGCGCGCCATCGAGCGAACCTCCGGGTCGTTCCAGCGCGAGCTGAACCGCCGCAAGCTGCGCCAGATCCGCGACTTCTACCGCAACGAAGCCGAGCAGCCGCTGATCCCCGGCGCCGTCTTGCTCTTCTCCTCCGAGGAGCTGCGCTTCCGGCCGCTGAGCGGCTACGAGCGGCTGGGCGACCTCGCCGAGCCGCGCGAGCCGTTCCTGATCATCGACGGCCAGCACCGGCTGGCCGCCCTGCGTTTCTACCTGGCCGAGCCCGACGCCGACCGCCGGGTCGAGGTCCCCTGCGTGGTCTTCGACGGCAAGACCGCCGAGTTCGCCACCGAGATGTTCGTGGTCATCAACTCCACCCACACCCGCATCAACAAGAGCCACCTGGTCGACCTCTACGAGCGGATCGAGTGGGGCACCGACCCGTTCAAGAAGTACGCGGCCCGCCTGGTGCGGGCGCTGTACGAAGAGAGCGACTCGCCGCTGCGCTACCACGTCAACATGCTCGGCGGCCGCTCCCAGCAGGACATGTGGATCAACCAGGCCCAGCTCTTCGGCGAGGTGCTCCGCTTCGTCACCGGCGAGGACGCCGAGCCCTGGATCTCGGACGGCCGCGGCCTGAGCCGCGACCGCGGCTACGGCTTCCTGCGCGACCTGCTGCGTGCGGCGCGGACCGCCTTCGGCGAGGCCTGGGGCGACAACCGCCGCTACATGGTCACCCGGGACGTGACGCTGAAGGCGCTGGTCCGCCTCGCCGGTGACGTGGTGGCGGAAGGGCAGGCGCTGGGAGTGATGCCGGGCAACACCGAGAAGCCGCTCGCCCGGGCGTTCGCCGCCTGGGAGCCGCTGGTCCGTGACTTCCGCCGCGAGGGCTTCTACGAGCGCTTCCCCGCCCGCGGTCAGGTGCAGCGCGTGGAGAAGATCCGTGCCCGCCTGGCGCGCGAGGCGGGGCTCGGATAGCGCCTCGGGGAGTTCGGGGTCAGCGCGTCCCTGCCGCCGTGGCTATGCGTGCTCGCGCGCCAAGCAACAGCGCTTGTACTTCTTGCCGCTTCCGCACGGGCACGGGTCGTTGCGCCCCACGCGCCGCTCGCGGCGGACGGTCTTGGGGATGAGCTGCTCGTGGCGCAGGGCGTGGATCTCGGGGGCGAGCCCCTGCATCAGCCGCCAGCGGCGGCCGAGCTCCCTCACGTCGCGGCGCGCGGCGAAGGCCTCCCACAGGCGGCCCAGACGCTCTCGCTCGCCGGGCGGGTGGGCCGTACCCACCACCTCAGCGGTGGCGGCGTCCACGTACACGGTTCGAGCCACGCTGCCGTCCTGGCGCCTTTCGGGGAGGAAGCTGACCCTGACATCCTGGCAGTCGCAAGTCTCGCTGATGCAGTAGGTGTCGGCCGCCTCGTAGCGCTCCCCGTCCAGCTCGTAGACATCCGGTGGAGCGGCCGATGCCCCGATCCAGGCCACCGGCTCCTTCCCATCCCAGCTCGTCCAGTCCCGCTCGCGCCACGCTCCGGACGCCAGGTCCGCCTGGTCCATCCGCCCCTGGTCCTTGACGTGCCGGCGGTACCCGCGCAGCTCCTCGAGCGCGTCGGCATCCAGCATCTCCCGGAGCCAGCCGATCAGCTCCGGCTGCCGGAGCCGCGCGGGGCACTCCTCGTCCTGGCCCACCTGCCCTGTCTCGAGGTCCACCAGAGCGGCAACTTGACGCGAAGGTGGGGGCGGCTCGTCCGGACGGGATCGGTGGATCACCCCCGCCTCCTCACCCCTCGTGGTGATCCCCTCGAAACGGTCGTCCACCTCGAAGGCCTGGAGCTGGACCTCCTGGCAATCGCACCCCGGGTTCGGGCAGCAGGTCACCAGGCACGCGAGGCCTCGCCGCTGGCCGTCGACCTCCCGCCAGAGCACGAGATTCCCCGTCTCCACGAAGTCCGGGTTCTCCGGTCCGCCCATCTCTCCCTCCTCCGGTACGGCTGCCCCGATTGGAGCGCCGGGGCCGAGTGAGGCATCGTACACGGCATCCCGGTTCGGCGGGTGTCCGGCGCGCCGTCACCGGCAGCAGCGCCCCCGAGTGGCGGTGGAATGACGCTCTCGTGACCAGCCGCGACCTGCGCTGCTACCTCGATCGCGACTGGGCGGCCGTCCAGGCCGCCAAGGACGCCCCCCGGGGCCGAGTCCGCCAAGGCGCGCGGGGCCCTGGCGGCGCTGCGGATCGCGGACGAGCTGCGCCTGCAGGTCCAGAAGCTCCACCCGGGCTGGCCCTCCGCGGCCGACCGCGACGCGGACCTTCCGGCCCACCACCAGCTCTCGGACCGGCTCCTCCGTGGCTCCGCTCCCAGCCGTCGTTGAGCTGCTGCGGGCGCTGGGGCCGGTCCTGACGGCCCACGGGCGCTTCTACCTCTTCGGGGCGCAGGCGGTGTCGGTGGTCGGTGTGCCGCGGCTGAGCGCCGACGTCGACGTCACGTTGAAGCTGGAAAGGGGCTCGCCCGAGGAGCTGGTGATCGCCAAGGTGCTGGCGGCCCGGCCCAAGGGGTCGAGGACGCGCGCGGCGTGGTGGCCGGCCTTCCCCCTGCCTCCAGATGTCAAGGCGACCGTGGCAAGGTCGATCCGTGACCGAGCCCGCCGAAGCCGCCGCCGCGCCTTCCCCGTCGATCCTGGAAGATGCGCTGATCCCGGCCCGCATGCTCAACGAGGTCGTCTACTGCCCCCGGCT
>CAZNNH010000221.1:6848-8984 GCA_964574335.1 uncultured Acidobacteriota bacterium
TACGTCTCGCCGGTGGACTACAAGCGCGGCGCCCCGCCCAAGCCCGGCCGCCACCCGGGCGACGTCTGGCCGGCCGACCGGGTCCAGGTGGGCGCCCAGGCGGTGGCGCTTCGCGCGTCCGGCTATCGCTGTGAGGAGGGCGTCGTCTACTACGCGGCGGCCAAGAGGCGGCAGATGGTGCCGATCGACGAGGGGCTGGTAGCCGAGGTTCGGGCCGCCGTGGCCGAGGCGCGACGGCTCCGTGATCTGGACACGCCTCCCCCGCCGCTGCTCGACAGCCCCAAGTGCCCCGGCTGCTCCCTGGTGGGGATCTGCCTCCCCGACGAGACCAATGCCCTGGTGGGGCGCGCGCCACAGCCGGACGCCCCGCTGGCCCGGCCCCGCCGGCTGATCCCGTCCGCGGACGAGCGGCACCCGTGCCACGTCCAGGTGGCGGGCACGACGGTCGGCAAGTCCGGCGAGCAGCTCGAGGTGCGCTTTCGCGACGGCACCAAGCAGGACGTCGGGCTGGCCACGGTCTCCCACCTGTCGCTGTTCGGGCGGGTGCACGTGACGACGGCGGTCTTGCAGGAGATGTGCTCGCAGGACGCGGGGGTGTCGTTCTTCACGGCCGGCGGCTGGTACTACGGCACGCTGGCGCCGCATTCCGGCGTCAACGTCCACACCCGGATCGCGCAGTTCCGGGCGGCAGCCGACCCGGACGTCAGCGTCAGCCTGGCGCGAGAGCTGATCTCCTCGAAGATCCTCAACTGCCGGACGCTGCTGCGGAGGAACTGCCGCGACAAGGCGGGCCAGGCCCTCGACCAGCTCAAGCGCCTGGGCGAGGCGGCCCGCCGGGCCGAGCAGCGCGAGAGCTTGCTCGGCGTCGAGGGGGCGGCGGCGCGCACCTACTTCGAGGCGTTCCCGAGGATGCTCGGGCACATCGCCCGCGACCTCGGGGTCTGGCCTTCGACGGCCGCAATCGCCGGCCGCCGCGGGATCCGCTCAACGCGCTGCTCTCGTTCGGGTACGCGCTGCTGCTGCGCGAGTGCCACTCGGCCCTGCTCAAGGTTGGCTTCGACCCCAACGTCGGCTTCCTCCACCAGCCGCGGCCCGGCCGTCCCGGCCTGGCGCTCGACCTGATGGAGGAGTTCCGCCCCTTGATCGCGGACTCGACGGTGCTGGCGGCGGTGAACAACGGCTCGGTGCAGCAGGGCGACTTCGTGCGCGCCGCGGGGCGAGTGGCGCTGTCCGAGAGCGGGCGCCGGTCGTTCCTGGCCGCCTTCGAGCGGCGGATGTCTCAGGAGATCACCCACCCGGTGTTCGACTACCGCATCCCGTACCGGCGGGTGTTGGAGGTGCAGTCGCGGCTGCTGGCCCGGGTGGTCCTCGGCGAGCTTCCCGAGTACCCGCGCTTCCTCACCCGATGACCACCCGCTACTACGTCACCTACGACATCTGCGACCCGCGACGGCTTCGCAAGGTCTTCCGGGTTCTCGGCGGGATCGGAAACCACGTCCAGCTCTCCGTCTTCTGCTGCGACATGACCGAGCGTCAGTTGGAGGCGCTGCTGCTCGAGCTTGCGGAGATCATCGTTCCGAGCCGGGACCAGGTCCTCTTCATCGAGCTGGGCCCGACGCGGGGGGCCGCCTCCGCCCGCGTCAGGGCGCTGGGGCGCCCCCATGAGCCGCGAGAGCCGGGGCCGGTGATCGTCTGATGGGTTCGAGCGGTCCGGTGACGGGGAGGGTTCGGTGACCGCTCGCTCGCAGCAACGGCCTGATTGTGCTGAGGTTGGGGGTTGGACACGGGTGCCACCAGTCCGGAACCGTGGCATCATACGGCAACGCTCGAAACCTCGGGCGCAAGTGCATGGTGGCCTGCGGTTTCGAACGCGAGCGGTTTCCTCGGCCGCGAGGCCGAGGCCCCATTGACGCTACGGGCCGGCGGGGTCTCGTATCTCGTACAGTAGTAGGATCGCGGCGAGCAACGTCGCCCCGGAGGGTATCCGGTGACACGCGGCTCACGCGGCTCGCCGGCCCCTGGTCAGCAAGCGGCCACCCTGCTACTATCCGCACATGCAGACCTTGCCCTTGGCTCTTTCGATCCTGCTGGCGGCGGCCGCAGCCTCGGCCCAGGAGCCAGCGCCCGCATACACGC
>CAZNNH010000222.1:0-8528 GCA_964574335.1 uncultured Acidobacteriota bacterium
GCCTGGTGCACCCCGAGCTGATAGGCAGGAAGGTGCTCGAGTTCCTGGGAGGTCAGAAACCCGGGGTGAGCCCCAGCCCTCCCGAGCTCGGGCCGATGCCCCGCCGGGTGGCGCGCCCCAGCGTCTCAGCGAGTCGTCGTAGAGCTCCGCGCGGTCCCGCTGCTTGACCTCAGGCGGCCCTCCAGATAGGTTCTCCGCGCCACGCTGGAAAGCGCGCTCCGGGAGCCCCTACTCGAGGAGGATGCTGCGTGACGAATCGCTCGAACAACAACCGTAGGATCTGGGCCCAGCGCTCCCGAGCCCTGGTGGGCGGCGTCGTGGCGCTCGCCTTGACCGCCTGCCCGACCCTGGTCGGGGCCGACGAGGGCCAGCCAGCAGGGCCACCCGACCAGGCCGGCGTCTCCCCCAAGCGCCCCCGTTTCGGTGTGGGCTGGGACGAGGGCGTCGCGCTCCGGCTTCGTCTGGGCCCCCGCTGGGGCGTGGGCCTGCGCGTCAACCCCGACCTCGTCGATGCCGACGAGAGCTGGATGGACGCCTACTCCTACACCGACGAGCCCGAGGAGGCACCGGGCACCGTCCCGGTGCCCGACCGCCGATGGCGGTCCAGCTACGAATGGGAGTCCAACGCCGAAAGCGACCGGAAGACCTTCGCCATCTCCGGGATGCTCTACTACGACCGCGACTTCGGGCGCTGGTTCTCGGCCGGCCCCTATCTGTCCCTCAACTACACCCGGCTGACTCGCGATGCCACGGAACGCTTTCACTACCGGTCGAGCTGGGAGGGCCCCACACCCCGGGACTCCGGCGAGAACGAGGAGTGGGCGGAGCTCACCAGCCGCTACTGGGAGCGCAACGTCGGCGTCGAGCTGGGCGCGCGCCCCGTGCTGAAGCTCCACGAGCACCTCGCCCTGGAGACGCGCTTCGGGGTGGAGTGGCTCTTCACCAAGTGGACCGAGGAGGGCGAGCAGACCGGCAACTGGGGTGTCATGCCGGTCGAACCGCCCACCGAGGTTCCGCCCCCGCCCGTGGTCGCCGAGACGGCGACCGGACTCGGCACGAGCGAGTCCAGGTTCGAAAGGAGCGGCTCCTCGGACCGGTTCCGCGCCGTCGGTGACCGGATCCTCTCGGAGTTCCAGATCCGGCTGATCGTGTACTTCTAGTCCGTCGCTCCGCGCCGGCGGAAGTGGAAGCGGGCCCCCCCGTCGGGCCGATGCCCCGCCCGGCGAGGGCGCCTCAGCGCTTCAGCGAGTCGTCGTAGAACTTCGCGAGATCCCTCTTCATCTGCCGTCGCGAGTCGGGGTGCACGTAGATCATGTGCCCCGACGGGTAGTAGCCCCACACCAGGTTCTTCTCCAGCTCCGGCTCCAGGCCCATGTGGCTCACCGAGTACTCCGTCTCGAGAAACGGGCACGCGAAGTCGAACCAGCCGTTGGCCAGGAAGATGCGGAGGTGCGGGTTGGCCGACATGGCCTGCCGCAGGTCCTCGGCCACGTCGGGCATGGGGGCGGGCCGGCGGCCGCCGCCGTGCCGGTTGTCCCAGTCCTTACCGACCTCCGCGTAGTTGGTCGGCCGGTAGAGGTCGTCGGTCGTGAAGCCCAGCGTATCGCGCACGTACGCGTTGACCGAGGTGACGAACGCGGCGGCGAAGGCGTCGTCCGCCGCATCCGACTCGGGTCGCTCGCCGGCCGCGTCGTGGTCGATGCCGAGGAAGCGCGAGTCGAGCCGGCCCACCGTGCGGCGCTGGCCACGCAGCAGCTCCTTCTCGAAGCGTGACGGCGCGATGCGCAGGTTGGCCTGGCGCAGGAAGTCCTCGGGCATCGCGGTCAGCCGATGGAGCGTGGCGGCCACGGCGTCGCGCTCCGCCGCGCCGAGGTGGCTCCCCTGGGCGAGCGCGTGGAGATAGTCGCCGAGCGCGAAACGGCGCGCCTCGTCGAGCAGCGGCTCGAGCTTCTCGGGCCTGGGCGAGAGCTTGCCGTGGTACCAGGCGGTCGCCGTCATCGTCGGCAGGTAGAGGGCGTAGGGCAGGTCGTTCGAGAACGGCGGCCCGTTGAAGTCGTCCCAGGCGTTCAGGTACGAGGAGACCATCACGGCGCCGTTGAACGCGATTCCCTTCTCGTCGAGATGGCGCAGGAGGCCGGCGGCGCGTGTCGTGCCGTACGACTCGCCGAGCAGGAACTTGGGGGAGCCCCAACGCTTGTTCTGCGAGAGCCAGCGCTCGATGAACTGAGAGAACGCCGCGATGTCGGGGTCGGTGCCGTAGAAGTCCGTCCCCTCGCCCTTGGCGAGGACGCGCGAGAAGCCGGTCCCGATCGCGTCGATGAACACGAGGTCGGTCTTGTCCAGCAGCGTGTCCTCGTTCTCCACGACCGCGTAGGGGGGCGGGGGCGTCGGTGCGCCGTCGGTCGTCTCCACGCGTATCGGCCCGAACGAGGCCATGTGCAGCCACAGCGTCGAGGAGCCGGGACCGCCGTTGAAGCAGAAGGTCACCGGGCGGGCGTTCGGGTCCGTAACGCCGTCGAGCGTGTAGGCGGCGAAGAACATGCGGCCGATCGACTCGTCCTTGTCGTTCTTCAGGTCGATCGTCGCCGCGGTCGCGGTGTAGGCGAGCGCGCGTCCCTCCACGGTGACCCTGCGATGCGTCACGGCCGCCGCCGGCGCCGGCTTGTCGGTCTTCTCGGCGTTCTTCTCCTCGGCCGTGCCGGACTCCACGGCGCGGGCCAGCGTCGTCGCGCCGAGAAGGGCGGCCAGGGTCCACACTGCGAGCTTCATCGCTGACACCTCCAAGCCCCTCGCGAGCGGGGCACTATGGGATCTCGAGGCGGCTCGCCGCGCAGCGGATCTCCTCGCCCGCGACCTGCGGGCTCACGTCGAGGGACACCTCGGAGCGTTGGTAGTACGAGGGCCGTGCGAGTGTCAACCCCGTCGCTCGGTCGTGTAGAGAGCACATGATCGGTCCGCTCTTGGGAGCAAATGGAATGTCCGTTTCTCATACCGAGGTGGGAGGAGATTGGCCAGCGTAGGGGGTGGCCGATGCTCTGCCCGCCAGCGGCTGTGGAGCGGGCGATTTGAACCTCTTGCCCTCCAGATTCGTCTCAGGAAGCAGCGGGCTCCGGTCTGCCCCAGATTCCGAGGGGGGTCGCCATGTCGTTCATCAGCAAGCTGTTCTCGGGGAACAAGGCACAGCGGCCCCGGATCCGGATCTGCGTCGAGTGCGGCATGCCCGTCGCCGAGCACAAGGACTGGTGCAGCATCTACCGAACGCTGCGGGAACAGGCCGCCGCCAAGTAGGCCGCGCCCTTCCCGCTTCCTGCCCGTCCGCCCTGCCGGGTGGCGTGGGAGAGGATCCAGACCGTAGCGCAGCCCCGTCCGGGAGAGGCGCCAAGGCCGAGGGTCCACCCCGCGGAGCCTCAGGGGACGGCCAGGAGGGAGACCCTCGGGAGGAGCCCTTCCTGACTCAGCAGTGGGAGCAGTGCCTGCGAGAACACGTCCTGCCCGTCCATGTTCCAGTGCCCGTCGGAGACGAACAGTTGCCGCTCCGCGCAAGCCCGGGCCAGCTCGGGATTGGCGTCCAGGACCTTCAGGCCTCGCGCCCTCAGCTTCTCGATGAACGGGGCCGCGAGGTTGACCGTGCGGCCGTGGAAGCCGGCGCAGCTCTCTTCCCGGTCGAGCACCGGTGCGATGTAGAACCTGGAGTCCACGCGTTTCGCGAGCGCGTCGAGGATGGATGCCTGCGCGTCCGCCAGCGAGGTGTCGCGCGGGTCCACGCTCGCGTCGTGCTGACGGAAGAAGAACAACCGGTCCCCAACCCGCTCGGCCCAGGGAGCACGGTCGCACTCGGCCCTCATGTAGCGGGCAACGCCCTCCTCGCCGAAGGCGCCTCCGAGGGCCAGGCGCGAGGCTCGATAGAGCGCAGAGTGCCGCTGCAGCGCGTGGGTCATCCTCGCCCACGGCCGGTCGAGGCCCGGGCGAACCTGGAAGCAGGGCCAGTAGCTGGGCCGCGCAGGATCGGAGTAGTGGTCGAGGCGGGCGGGCTCGTAGAACGAGCGGTCAGGGCCGAGGCTCGCCCAGACGGCCTCGTCCGCGAAGTCGTTGCCGATGAAGAGAACCACGACGATCGGCACGTCGATACCCGCGCGACGGACGGCGTCACTCATCAGCCAGTACTGGCTCGGACAAGCCCCGTTCGCTCCCAAGCCCCCGATGCGGCGGCCCGTCAGCTGCCGAAGCGTGGAGATGAAGCCTCGGGGCTGGAGGCCGCTCAACACGAACGAGTCGCCGACGAACACCAGCTCCGGAGCGCCCTGACGCAGGTCTTCCACACTCTGCTCGAGCCAACCGGAAGGCAGGCCAGTCTGGCGCGAGTAGCCGGAGGCGCCCGGGACCAGCCAGGGGACCGCCCAGCGCAGCGCCGCTTCGGCCCCGAGCGTCGAGAGGACGAGGAAGATCAGGCCGAGCGTCGCGTTCGTCAGCCGCTCGCGGCCCGGCGTCGCTGCGCCACCTGTCGCGCTCACGACGCAACAGATACGCCCGTTTCGGGACGCCGTCAACATTGCCAAGGTGACGTCCGGCCTACAACCGGACCAACTCGTCCACGGCACGTCCAAGGACATCGTCGATCCCGCCAGGAGGGTCGGCCACGACTCACATGACTCGGGCCCCAGACACCGCGCCGACCGGCCAGGAGCTCAGGACGCCGGCCGGGGGGCCGGTCGAGGGACCAGACCTCGGAGGCCAGGGCCCAGCCGCGGGCACCGGAGGAGTCTTGGACCCTCAGGTAGTCGCCGCTCTGGTCCAGGATGGGCAGCAGCTTCTGCAGGGCGTGAACTGAGCCGGCGCGGACATCAGGCCTTCGTTCCGTTCAGACGGTAGCGGAAGTCGCAGCGGTCGCCGCCCTCCATGAGGGTCTGGGTGCGCTCCAGTCGGAGCTCGGGGTGGAAGCCCCGGGCGTGGGGCTCGTCGCGGCAGCAGGACATCGCCACGCCGAGCTCCTCGAGCCCCAGCTCCTTGTACCTCTCGTAGTAGGGGCAGCGGGTGACGTCGAAGAAGAAGGTCGAGTCCGTCTGCTCGATGACGTTCATCTCCAGGACGCCGCCCTCGCCCCAGCTCACCACCTCCTCGACCAGCTCCGGGATGCCGTTGCCTCCGCGGGCCGCATAGGAGCTGCGTCCCCGCTGGAAGGCCTCCTGCTCGTTGACCTCCCGCAGCAGCTCCAGGGCCTCCTTCCGGCCCAGCTTCCGAACCAGCGCCCGCATGAGGGGGGCGAGGGCCTGCGCCTCGATCGCCCTTCTCTGGATGCGGTCGAGCGTCACGGCTCCTGGTTCCGGTCCCGGGCTCATCGGTGTCTCCTTCCCGCCGGCGGCCTGGGCATCGCTCAACCAGGCGCGCCGCCCTTTCGTCGTCGCGAGGCCAGTATTCCACGGCGCCGACCTCGGCGCTCACCCCGTCGGCTTCGCGCACGCGTCACCGATCGAGTCCGCGCGCTGACGCGCCCACCTGCCACGGGCAGGGCCTTGTCGACGGGCGGCCTGGGCTGCCGAGCCAGCAACTCAGCCCAGGGGCGATATCCCCCGGCAGTACACCCGCGTAGCGAATCGTGTGTAGCCATGGTGGCGGCCCACTGGCGGCCAGCCGGCACAGCAATCGAGCGCCACGTACGCTCGGAGGCGTTCAGGATGTCAGCACCCGCGCCGGGTCGGTCCGGGAGGCGCGCCGCGCCGGCAGGTAGGCGGCGGCGGCGGCGACCAGAGGCAGCAGCAAGGCCACGAGCCCGTAGGTGAGAGGGTCCGTTGCGCCGACACCGAAGAGCAGCGAGGAGAGCAGTTGCGACAGGCCAAGGGACACGAGGGTGCCGACCAACAGGCCGGTCCCGGCCAGCCTCAAGGTACTGGCGACGATCCGCCAGCGCACGTGGACATGCGATTCGCCGAGCGCCATCCGAATCCCGATCTCCCGGGTCTGCTGGCTGACCGAGCACGAGACGACTCCGTAGATCCCGAGAGCGGCAAGCAGCAGCGCGGTCAGGGCGAAGGCGCCGATCAGCAGGAGCAGGAAGCGACGGGGCGAGAGCGCGCGATCGACGATGCCCTCCAGGGTCACGAGCTCGCCGCTTGGCACCGTGGGATCCAGCTCGCGAAGCACTCCACGCACCGCTGCGGCCAGCGGTCCCGTCGAGAGGCCGGAGCGGACGACCAGCTCCATCGAGCGCCAGCGGACCTCCTGGCTCATCGGCAGGTACAGCTCGTTGCCTGCCGGGCTCTCGAGCGAGTCATGGCGCACGTCGCTGACGACGCCCACGACCCGCCACTCCTGCGGCCCGTTGACGAACGCCACGCGGCCGATGGCCTCCTGGTCCGGCCAGAGCTGCCGGGCCAAGGCCGCGTTGACGACGACGGCCCGGTTGCCGTCGGTCGTATCCCGAGCCGCCAGCGTCCGACCCGAGAGCAGCTGGATCCCCATCGTCTCGAGGTACTCGGGGCTGACGACCCGCGGCGACGCCGTGGGGGCCTCGCCCTCTGCGTACACCTCGCCTCTCGCCTGCACGGTCCAGCTCCGGTTCCGGCCCAGCGGCAGCGTGTCGGTCAGGCCGGCGGACGTGACGCCGGGGATGGCCCGCACTCGTTCCAGCAGACGCTCGAGGAAGGCTCGCCGCTCCTCGAGGTCCCGATCCAGCTCGATGCGCCAGGCCACGGTCTGCTGGGGCTCGAACCCGAGCTCGACGTTCAGCACCGAGACGAAGCTGCGCAGGAGCAGCCCCGACGCCACGACGAGCAGGCAGGCCAGCGCGATCTCGCCGACGACGAGTAGCGCCCGGGTCCGCGTTCCGGCGCGATCCCCGCTGGCGCCGCGTCCGACGCCGTTGAGAAGCTCCGAAGCCTGGACCCTCGAGCCCTGGAAGGCGGGAAGCACGCCGAAGGCGATGCCGGTGAGGAGCGCCATGCCCAGGGCGAACGCCAGTGTCGTCCCGTCCACCGTCGCGAGCTGGAGCCGGGGCATGCTGACGGCCTGGGTGGCAGCCACGGCGCCCGTGATGGCGTCGGCCAGGGCGACGCCGAGCAGCGCGCCGCAGCCGGACAGAACGAGGCTCTCGGTCAGGAGCTGGCGAACCAGCCTGGAGCGCCCCGCACCGAGGGCGGTGCGGACGGCGATCTCCTTGCGGCGCGCGGCAGCGCGTGCGAGCAGGAGGTTGGACAGGTTCGTGCAGACGATGAGGAGCACGACCCCGGCAGCGACTGCGAGGATCAGCAGCGCACCGCGGGAGCCGCCCCGGACGTGCTGATCGAGGCGCGTGACCGAGGCGCCCAGGCCCCAGCGATCGGGCTCGGCCGCCTGGAGCTGCCCGTTGACGACGTCGAGGTCGGCCTGAGCCTGCTCGGGCGTGACGCCCGGGGCCAGGCGGCCGATGATCGAGAGCATGTTCCCCGAGCGGTCGGTCTCGTCGCTGATGGGAAACGGGACCAGGAAGTCCACCTCGGCGCCGGGAGCGAACACGGCGGGGAAGTCGAAGGAGGCCGGCAGCACGCCCACCACGGTGGTGGGCGTCTCGTTGAGGGTGATCGTGCTGCCCACGATGCCGGGATCGCCATCGAAGTGCCGCTTCCAGAAGCCGTGGCTCACGACCACGGCCGGGCGGCCGCCCTGGACGCCCTCCTCGTCGACGAAGTTGCGCCCGAGCTGGGGGCGCACGCCCAGGACGTCGAGGAAGTCCTGGGCGACCGGAACGCCGACCAGGCGCTCCGCCTCGCCGTTGCGAACGAGCGTGTAGCCGTCGTAGTCGAAGAAGGGAGAGTAGCCCGTGAGACCGTCGAAGGAGCGGCCGAGGCGCCTCCAGTCGCGCAGGTTCGATGAGCGCGACGTCACCGCGGACAGGCCGGCCCCCGGGCCGGTGTTGGCGATCCAGACGAGGCGTTCGGGCTCGGCGAACGGCAGCGGGCGCAGCAGCACCGCGTGGACGATGCTGAAGACCGCGGTCGTGGCTCCGATCCCGAGCCCCACGCTCAGCACGGCGACGGCGAGGAAGCCGGGGGAGCGGGCGAGGCTGCGGGCGGCGTGGGGCAGGTCGTGACGCAGGTCAGCACCGAGCATCGCCGGCCCCTAGTCGAGCAGCCACGCGAACGCGGCCTGCATTAGCTCCGCGCACTGGTAGTCGTCCAGCCCCTGCCAGCTCGTCATGTACAGCGAGACCATGCCGTCTCCCATGGCCCCCACCCGGCCGCCGTCCTTCACGTCGACGAACACGCCGAAGGGCTGCTCCTCCTGGGAGAAGCAGAACGGCGTCCCGCCATCGACGGCCCGGCCACCGTGGTAGGGGATCTTCAACGCGTCGGCCGTGACGAGCCCCGCCTCGCTGTGCCCGCCCGAAGCCTCGCCGGGCAGACGGTCACCGAAGGCCACGCCGAAGTCAGCGACGATCTCGTTGACGTTCGTGTCGGCCATCTTCGTCCAGTAGTCGACCTCCATCACGATGAACAGCGAGCCGCCGCCGCTCACGTAGTCCCGAATGGCCTTCACCTCGCTCGGGGTGTAGGGCT
>CAZNNH010000222.1:8538-8900 GCA_964574335.1 uncultured Acidobacteriota bacterium
AGCGCACGCGACCAACGTCGCCCGGGTCGCGCCCCTCCATGCGGGCCGGGTCGTTCCAGAAGCGCTGGCCGTGGGCGATGTCGACGAGGATGCGCTTCGCGGGAGCGTCTTCGGCGGCGACGGCGCCGGCCATCAGGGTGGAGGCGAGAAGGGTCGATGCCAGTGCGGTCCTCATGTCCTCTCCTTTCGGTTCGCCAGAGGACGCCCGCGGGACCCGCGACGTCACATCCGACTCGTCCGACGGAAGCAAGAACCGTGCCTCTCTGTCGCAGCGGTGTTCTAGAGCGGATCGACGCCCTCAGACGCGTCGCGGCCGTCCGCCTGCGGGACGCCGAATCCCACGATCAGTCAGATCGGCCCAC
>CAZNNH010000223.1:0-8748 GCA_964574335.1 uncultured Acidobacteriota bacterium
GGCCACGGGGGGACACGATCCCGAATCCACGGGCTGACCGCCGGATTCGGGTCATGTCCCCTTGGGCCGTCTCAGCCCGAGAAGTAGATGTAGGCGGCCAGGATCGCCACCAGGATCGCCGCTGACGCGATCACGTCGGCCCGATTCCAGGTGGCGCGCGATTCGGCCCGGTCCTCGGCCGTGATCGTGCCGTAGGTCAGCCCGCTGATCTTGGCGTAGTCGGGGGCCTCCGTAAGCTGGCTCACGACGTACATCACGGCGATGCACACCAGCAGGATCAGGATGCTGTAGTACTGGAAGAACGTGTTGCTGACGATCCAGAACAGCGAGCCTTCCGCGTACTCGAAACCATCCATCAGCTTGACCGGGGTGTCGACGGCGAGGCGGAACAGCCCCAGCGCGAAGCCCACGATCAGCGCCCACAACGCGCCCTTGGCGTTCATCCTCTTGGCGAAGACGCCCATGAAGAAGACCACGAAGATCGGCGGGGCCAGGTAGGACTGGACCCCCTGGAGGTAGTCGTAGAGGCCCTTGCCTCCCTGGATCACGGGGATCCAGGCCAGGCCGATCAGGACCATCACGGCGGTGGCGACGCGTCCGATCCAGACCAGCTGCTTCTGCGTCGCCTGGGGCTTGAACTTGGAGTAGAAGTCCATCGTGAAGAGCGCCGACGAGACGTTGAACGCGCCGGCCAGCGAGCTCATCAGGGCCGCCAGCAGGCCGGCCACCACCACCCCCCGGACCCCGACCGGCAGCACCTGGGCCACCAGCATCGGGAAGGCCTGCTGGGAGGTGTCGCGGCTCACCGCGCCGGCGGCGTCGAAGATCGTCTGCTGCAGCATGGCGTTCTGGCCGCTCTTGGCCAGCGCGAAGGCGATCATCCCGGGGATGATGAAGATGAAGACCGGCAGCAGCTTGAGCGCCGAGGCGCAGATCGAGCCGCGCCGCGCGTCCCGCTCGTTCTGGGCCCCGAGCACGCGCTGGACGATGTACTGGTCGGTGCACCAGTACCAGAGGCCGATGATCGGCGCGCAGAAGAGCATGCCGATCCACGGGTAGTTGTCGTTGAAGTACCAGGCCATCCGGCCGGCTTCCTTGACCGGCGCCCAGGTGGCCTGCATCCCCGCCGGGACGATCGGCCGCCACAGGTTGAACATCTCGCTGCCGCAGACGTCGCGCAGGACCCCCCAGCCGCCCAACGCCTTGAGGCCGAAGAAGGTCACCAGCGCCGAGCCGATCACCAGGATCACGGTCTGGATCGCCGAGGTGTAGGCGACCGCGCGCATCCCGCCCAGGACGGTATAGATGCCGGTCAGGAGGATCACGAGAATGGAGCCGATCCAGAAGCTGTCGAGGCCCATGAAGGTGACGTCGGGGATCAGCACCGCGAAGACCACGCCGCCGGCGAAGATGCCCACCGCCAGCTTGGTGAGCACGTACGCCACCAGCGAGATCGCCGAGAGCACGGTGCGGTTGATGGGGGAGAACCGGCGCTCCAGGAACTCCGGCATGGTGAAGACCTTGGAGCGCATGTAGAACGGCACCATGATCCAGCCCAGCACCAGCAGGCACCAGGCGTGCAGTTCGTAGTGGGCCATGGCCACCCCGTCGGTGGCGCCGGAGCCGGCCAGGCCGACCAGGTGCTCGGAGCCGATGTTCGACGAGAACACGGAGGCCCCGATGATCCACCAGCCGAGGTTGCGGCCGGCCAGGAAGTACTCGGTGGAGGTCTGGGACTGCTTCTCCTTGAGGTAGGCCCACCAGGCGATGCCGAAGACCAGGATGAAGTAGGCGAGGATGACCAGCCAGTCGATGGCGTGGAGTGCCGTCATGTTCTCTCCTGTGCCGCCCGCCATGCGACGGGCCGTTTGTCTCGCGCGGCCATCCCCGGCTCGGGGTGGCCGCTCCCCCGCGGCGTCAAACTGCCGGCGCCGAACACTAAGCCGGCTCCGTGGGGGCTGTCAACCCGGGCAGGAAGGCGTCCGTGCCCCCGGGCGAGCACCCCGCCGCGCCCCGGTAGTAAAGTGGCGGCCAAAGGCGGAGCGGGAGGAGCAGCTTGGCGCAGCCGGGCGACGGGAAGCTTCGGTGGGTGGGGGCCCTGGCCCGCGAAGCCGGGGTCTTCCTCCTCTTTCTGATGGTGGCGGTCCTGGCCACCTGGCCACTCTCGGCCGACCTGACCGGCCACACCCTGCCCGGGCCCGACCCCATGCACGACCTGTGGTCACTGTTCTGGACCACCGGCCACCTGCTGGACCCGGCCCACTTCTTCCACGGCAACATCTACTACCCGGCGCGCTACAGCATCCTGTACATGGACCTCAAGCTGGGGTCGATCCTGCTGGCCGCCCCCCTGCGCCTCTTCGTCCACGATCCGGTCCCCCTCTACAACCTGACCGTGCTGCTGACCCTGGCCTTCTCGGGGTGGGGCTTCCACAGGCTGCTCCGGGGGCTCACCGGCAGCAGCGGCGCCGGCCTGCTCTCGGGGGTGCTGGCCACCTTCGCCTCGCACCAGATGTGGCACGTCTACCACATGAACATGATCGGCATCGGCTGGCTGCCGCTGTTCTGGCTCGGCCTGCTGAGGCTCCTCGAGCGGCCCCGCTGGCCGAACGTCCTGCTGACCGGTGTCGGCTTCGCGGTCGCCGCCCAGTCGAGCGGGTACTATGCGGCCGCCGGCATCATCGTGGCCCCGATCTTCGCCGCCCTCCACTGGCGTCGCCTTCGAGACCGCCGGGTGTGGGGCGGCGCCGCGGTGGCGGTACTGATCGCGGCCGTGCTGATGGTCCCCTTCCTGCGCGGCTACCGGCACGTCCGCGAGGTGTCGGGGATGGGTCGCACCCTCGGCAACTCGGAGGAGCTGGCCTTCCACCCCCAGGCCGACCTGAGGAGCCGTGCCTACGCCTACCGCAGGCTGATCGGCACCGGTGGCGAGCAACTCTTTCCCGGTGTGCTCTCGCTGGCCCTGGCGGGTCTGGCGTTGTGGCGGCGGCGTCCCTACGCCGGAGTGTTCCTTGCCGCTGGCGCCGCGCTGCTACTGGTGTCGCTCGGCCCCACCCTCCGGGTGGGGGGGCTGTCGGTGGCGTTGCCGTATCGGCTGCTCTTCGCGGTTCCGCCGTTCAGCAGCATGCGCCACCCGCACACCTTCGCCGCAGTCGCCACCTTCATGCTGGCCGTCCTGGCGGGTCTGGGCTTCGCCAGCCTGTCTCACGCCCGCCGGCCCTGGTTCTCGGCCCTCTTCGTGGCGCTGGCGGTGGCCGAGACGCTCGGGCCGGGTCCGGCGGTCCGGCCGGTCCCGCCGGGCCTGCCCGATGCCTACCGGATAGTCGAGAAGCTTCCGGCCGGCCCGGTGCTGGAGGTGGGGGACGAGCAGTTGGTGCTGCTCTGGGCCGCCCGCTCCGGCCTGCCGATGGTCAACGGGGGCGGGCCCTTTGGCCCGCCCTACCATCTGAGCCTGCAGCGCCAGATCCGCAACCACTGGTTGCGTCGGGTCCCGGACGACCTGGACACCTCCAAGCCGATGGGCCTGCTGGGCCGCTACCTACCGGTGCGCTACGTCATCGTCGATCGGGGACGGCGTCCGCTGCGCTTCTTGGCCGAGGCCTTCGACCGCTCGCGCCTCTTCTCGTTCGTGGCCCGGGCCGACAACGGCGACCGGATCTACGAGCTGCGGCCCGGAGACGATCAGAACGGCGGCGGGTCGGCGAGCGCCCGCTCCAGCGCCTCCTCCGAGACGTCGAAGATCAGATAGGAGCCGGCGATGCGGTCGACCGGCTGGAAGTGGCGGCGCAGCCACGCATAGAGGGGGCGTCGCGTCACCCCCACGAACCGGTTGACGCTCACCACCAGCCGGCCCGCCATCGGCCGGCGCGGGTGCAGGATCGCCTCCGGGTGGCGAGACATGTACTCCTTCATGTAGCCCCGGTCCTGACCCCATTCGAGGTTCGAGTCGGCCAGGACCTTGTACGACATCGCGCGGTTCGGGATCAGCTCGTTGACGTAGGAGATGTAGTGCGGGAACTGGGCGAGCACCGACGCCACCAGCGCCACCACCAGCACGCCCACCACGCGCCGCCCCCGTCGTCCCACCCCGCCCTCCGGAGCCAGCAGACGGCCGCACAGCACCAGCAGGAACGGCACCGCCACCAGGAAGAACCGGAAGCCGATCTGGGTCTTGAAGAAGAAGTTGAAGTAGACGGTGAAGAAGGCCACCGGCAGCAGCAGGTAGAGCTCGGTGCGCAGGAAGGGGGCCAGGCGGAAGCGACGCAGCAGGTGAAAGAGGGCCCACAGGACCAGCACCTGGGTGGCCAGCGGGACCTTGAAGAGCCAGGCCACCAGGAAGTAGCCAGGGAAGGCCCGGTTCGGGTCCTGGCGATCGTGGAGCGTGCCCAGCAGGTAGAGGTTGGCGTTGGTGGTGCCGTCGTCCTCGGTCGCCTTCACCCAGTCGAGGCCCTCGAGGTAGGGGTAGGGCACGGGTACCGGCAGGAAGCCCACCGGGGCCAGCCACTGCTGCAGGTGGGCGAAGGGCCGGCTGCGGAAGCGATAGGCATCGAGGCGCGTGAGAGTGCGGTTGAACAGGAAGCCGACGTTGATCACCAGCAGGCTGGCCAGCGCGAAAGCGACCAGGTGAGCGCCGGCCCGCCCGGCCCGCCGCCGCAGGCCCGCGCCATCACGTCCACGAAGGGCCCGGACCCAGTCTCCGCCGCGGCGCGCGATGGCGATGAGCAGGAAGATCGGGTAGAGGTAGGCCGCCGTGTACTTGGAGAGCTGGGCTGCCCCCAGCGTCAGCGCGCTTGCCGTGGCGGCCCGACGGCCGCCGTGCTCGAGGAACCTCCAGAAGTGGTAGCCGGCGATGGTGGCCAGGGCGGTCACGAACAGGTCGGTGGTGACCAGCCGGGAGTGGGCGATCAGGTTCGGGTCGAAGGCGAACAGGAACAGCGACAGAAGGCCGCCCGCGGGACCGTAGAGGGCTCGAGACCAGCGGTAGACGTAGAGGCCCAGGATGAGCGCCACCAGCGTGGTCATCAGGCGCGCCGTGGTCCGGTGGCAGAGGACCCGGCCGAGGCCTGTCCCCTGGTCGGGGAAGTCGCCCCCGAAGCACTCCCCCAGCCGGCAGGGGAGGGCGTTCAGCGCGCTCAGCGGCATCTTGCTGTTGTCGAAGCGGTCGGAGCGGAGCCGCAGCACGTCCATTCCGTAGCGGTAGTGGAAGGGCTCGTCGGCGGTCAGCGTCTTGCGCCAGACGCTCCCGAGGCACAGGGCGAAGAAGGTCAGGAGCAGCAGGCCGACCCCGACCCTCGGTGAGAGCCTCCCGGTCACGCCCCTATCGTAGTCGGGTCAGGGCCGCCGGTGGCCCTCCAGCCGCACCAGCGACTCCCAGGCCTTCTCGGCCACCGGGCTGGCGCCGTAGCGATCCAGGATGGTGCGCAGCGCCTTGACCGCCTCGCGCTTCTTCCCCAGCTTCTGGTAGGTGCGGCCCAGCACGTACAGGAGCTTCGGGTCGTACTGGTCGTGCTGGCCGAGGGCCAGGGCTTCCTCGAGCACGTTGGCCGACTCGGCCAGGTTGCCCTCGTAGTACTCCTCGACGCCGAGCAGCAGCCGGACCTGCTTGCGGTCCACCAGCGGGTGGCCGGCGTCGGCCTCGCGGGCGCGCAGCAGCAGCTCCCGGCTCTCGTCGAAGGCCTCCTGCTCGTAGAGGTGCACCCCGAGGCCGACCAGGGCCTCCGAGTCCGATCGGTCGCGGCGCAGCCTCCGCTCCCACTTCTCGACCCGCTCGCCGATGGCCAGGGCCTGCTCCATGGTGCGCGGGAACTGCCCGGGTCCCTGGTATCCGCCCACCCGGAGCAGGGGCCGGCCCGACGGGGAGAGGAAGACGATGGTGGGAAGCGTCATCACGTCGTAGCGGTAGGCGACGGCGGCTTCGGCCTTGCTGCCTTCGGTGTCGACCTTGACAGCGACGAAGCGCTTGCTGATGTCGACCACCTCCGGGTCGACGTAGGTGGTCTGGTCCAGACGGTGGCACCAGCCACACCACTCGGCCCAGAAGTCCACGATCAGGGGCTTCTGCTCCGCCCGGGCGCGTGCCAGGGCCTTGTCGAAGTCGTGCCCCCACTCGATGCCGGCGGGCTCATGGGGCCCGCCCATCAACAGCAAGAGCACTCCAACAGCGACGTTCATTGGGCTCCACGCGCTTGGTCGGCGCCCGGCCTACGAGGCAGACCCTCTGCCTCACCACCTACTCCGACGATCGGGCGGGGGGACACGTTCCGTTCGCTGGCAACGTTTAACACCCTGTGGCAGTTGGAGATAGATGGGCCGGCGGGGTGGGCCGTGGGGAGAGGACCGGTCACATCCGCTCCGGCACCGGTATCCCCAGCAGGTCGGTCAGGATCCCCATCTGCCGCACGAAGGCGTCCACCAGGAGCACCCTGAAGGCCTTGAGGTCGGCGCTTTCCGCGTGGAGGACGGAGTAGCGCGGCTTCTGGTAGTAGGAGTGGAAGGCCTGGGCCACGGAGAAGGTGTGCTTGGCCAGCAGCGACACCTCCTCGGCCCTCACCACCTGCTCGGCCACCTCCTCGCTGCGGGCCATGAGCAGCACCAGGGACCAGACCTCGTCCCCCTCGTCGCCCCGCAGCAGGGTCTCCAGGTCGAGGTCCCGGGCCCGCTCCAGAAGCTCCGCGACGCGCTGGCCCTCGGCCTCCAGCTTGGCCAGGATGTTGCGCGCCCGGACCACGCCGTTCTGGACGTAGGGGCCGGTCTCGCCGGTGAAGGCCAGGGCCTCCTCCATGTCGAAGGTGATGACCTTGGTCCGCCCGAACTTG
Organism: uncultured Acidobacteriota bacterium; assembly: GCA_964574335.1. Lineage (GTDB taxonomy): Bacteria > Acidobacteriota > Vicinamibacteria > Fen-336 > Fen-336 > CAZNNH01. The sequence continues at coordinate 6,816 of CAZNNH010000223.1, forward strand.
AGCAGGAAGTAGCGCAGCGCCCCGGTGGCGATCTGGGCTGCCGCCGCCGCGGTGGCCTCGGCCGGGCGGTCGGCGTCGCGGGCCGCGATCTCGCTGCGGGCCTTGCCCTGGAGCAGGTCGATCAGGTCGTCGCCCTTGACCCCCAGGCCCTTGCGGCCCGAGACCTTGACCGAGCCTCCCGCCTCGACCTGGTAGCCGAGGGCGGCCGCGGTGGCGGCCGAGAGCACCACCTTCTCGTAGGCCAGGTGGTGGCTGCCCGCCGCGGCCTCGGCGTGCCCGAGCGCAGCCACCCCCGCCTTGACCACCCGCTGAGGGTAGGACTGGCCCACGTCGATGACGTTGTAGGCGGCGCGGGCGTGGCCGAAGGTGGGGGCGCCGCTCTCGCCCTCACCGCTGGTGGTGGTCCACAGGACGTGGCCGTCCGGGTCGCGGCGGTGGCGGCGGTAGCGGAAGTCCCGGTCCAGCAGGCCCAGCTTCCAGAGCTGGTAGGCGATGTCCTTGCCGGTGTAGGTGACGGTGCCGTTCGAGCGGACGATGATCTTGTCCTCGTCCTGGGCCTCTCCCTCCATGGCCAGCACCCAGCAGCCGGCGCTCTTGCCGGACTCGGCGAGCTGGATGGCCCCGCTCTCGCGGAGCCGCTCGAAGGCGCGGTCCCAGAAATGGAGGCGCAGGATGTCGCTCTCGTGGGCCAGCAGGTCGTAGCGGATGCCCAGCCGCTCCATGGTGGCCAGGTGACAGTCCACGATGCGGCCGGCGATGGCGGCGGCGATGGCGGCGGTGGGGGCCTCGCCCTTCTCGATCTGGTGGAGGGTCTCGGCCTGGCGGGCCTTGTGGGCGGGGTCGGCCGCGTAGTAGTCGCCGACCCGGGCATACAGGTCCCAGCAGTAGTAGTCGAAGCGCGGCTCCCGAGCCAGGGCCACGATCTCGTCGAGCCCCTTGCCCTCGAGATACACGAAGCCCACCACCACGTCCGCCACCTGCACCCCGGTGTCGTCGATGTAGTTCTGGACCCCCACCTGGTGGCCGCGGTGGCGCAGCACCCGGACGAAGGTGTCGCCCAGGGCGGCGTTGCGCAGGTGGCCGATGTGGGCGGCCTTGTTCGGGTTGATGCTGGTGTGCTCGACGATCACCCGGCCCGCTTGTGGGGGCGGGGGCGTCGGGTCGGCCAGGGCGGCGCACAGGGCGCGCAGCAGGGGCGCCCGGTCCAGGAACAGGTTGACGTAGCCGCCGCCGGCCACCTCGGCCCGAGCCACCCCGTCGATCGCCTGAAGGCCCGGCAGCAGATCGGCGGCGATGTCACGGGGCTTGCGGCGCAGGGCGCGGGCCAGGTCGAACGGAGCGGTCAGCGCCAGGTCGCCCAGCTCCAGGCTCGGCGGGTACTGGAAGCTGACCGCCGGCAGCTCCACGTCGAGCGCCTCGCGAACGATCCGGCGGACGTTTTCGGCGAGCTGGGCCTGGAAGGTCAGATACATGGGCGAGGGGGAGAAGGCTCCATCGACGAGACGAGCATTATAGCCTTGGCCGCGGCAGGCCCGGGGGCTCTGGTAAGATCGAAAGCATGAGGATTGCACTCGCCCTCGTCCTGGCTGCCGCCGCCCTGCCGGCGGGCTCCGTCAAGTACGTGGACGTTCTCGCGACCTACGTGGCCCCCGCGAAGGCCGGCCAGTCTCCGGTGGTGTCGGTGACGCTCTATCCCACCGAGCCCGACATCCACGTCAACGAGACCCCCGGCCCCCGCCTGGAGCTGGACCCGGAGCAGGGGGTCCTGGTCCACGAGCCCCCCGAGAACGACAAGGCCCCCGTGTTCGATCCGGCGGACGCCCACTACCTGGACCCCGATGTGCCGGTCCGCTTCGACGTGACGCTGGGCAAGGGCGCGGCCAAGGGGACCCACGAGGTCAAGGCCAAGGTGGTCTACTTCTACTGCTCGAGC
>CAZNNH010000224.1:0-8718 GCA_964574335.1 uncultured Acidobacteriota bacterium
TCGATGCCCTCGTCTGCGGGCTGGTGGCGGCGATCGCGGCCTTCGGGCTGGTGGTGGACGTCAGCGCACGGGGTCTGCCTCAGGGGTCCCTTCGTCGAGCCGAGAGGCGTACCCATCGCGCCCTGCTGGCGGCCACCTGCTGCGTCGGGCTCCTGGGCGTCGGGCTGCCGAGCGGCATGGCGCGGGACCTGGCCTTCCTCTGCCTGCGCCTGGTGCCCCTCGGCTTCCTGCTCAGCGCCGCCTACTACAACGAGCGCGCCCTGTTCTTCGACGTCCTGGTCAAGCGTGGCGTCTTCCTCCTGGCGCTGCTGGTGGCCTTGATGGGCTACTTTCTGTGGGTTCCCGGCTGGCTCTTCAGCCCCCGATTGGGATGGGTGGGGGCCTGGGTCCTGCCGCTCTCAGCGGCGCCCCTCGTCGCGGGTGCGCCCTGGGCATTCGCGCGGCTCTCCTCCCTGATCGACCGCCGCTGGCTGGGGCGCCCTTTCACTCCACCGGAGGCGTACCGATACTTCGTCGCGGGACTGGGCGCCGCCGAGACGCCCGAGGGGCTGCGTCTGGCTGCAGCGGAGGGTTTGTCGACGATCTTCCAGACAGACGCCACCGTGGAGCTGGGCCGGTGCGCCACGTCCCACGAAGACGGTGAGGCCTCCGTCGTGGCTCTCGAAGGCAAGGACGGAGCGTGGGGCGCGATCCGGGTCGAGACCGGACGCGGTCGCCGACCCTTGCTGAGCGAGGACCGGCGGCTCCTCCAGACGCTGGCCCAGGCCTTCACCCTCGTCTTCGAGAACGCTCGGCTGCGCGAGAAACGGCTCCTCCAGGAGCAGCGCGAGCGAGAGCTCACGCTCAGCGCCAGCCGCGCGGAGCTGAAGGCGCTCAGGGCCCAGATCAACCCGCACTTCCTCTTCAATGCGCTCAACTCGATCGCCGCCCTGATCGCACGTGATCCGGACCGAGCGGAGGCCACCGTGGAACGGCTGGCCGAGGTCTTTCGCTACACCCTGCGCCGGTCGGACAAGGAGTGGGTTCGCGTAGAGGAGGAGATGGCCTTCGTCCAGTGCTACCTCGACGTGGAGAGGACGCGGTTCGGAGAGCGCCTGGAGGTGTCCCAGCACGTCGACGCGACGGCGCGCGAGGCGCTGGTGCTGGCCATGAGCGCCCAGACGCTGGTCGAGAACGCGATCAAGCACGGCGTGGCGACGGTGCGCGGAGTGGGCAGGGTCGAGGTGAGGGTCCGGCGCGAGGGAGACCGGCTCCGGATCGAGGTGCGAGACAACGGGGGCGGCTTTGCCGACCGGGCGGGTGACGGGTCGGACGGCCAGGGCCATGGCCTGCGAAACGTGCGCGAAAGGCTGGAGGGTCATTTCGGGGGCGCCGCCAGCCTCACCGCGTACCGCGACGAGACCACTGCCATGACGGTGGTCGCCATCGAGACGCCATGTCTGCTCGCCCCCCCGAGCGAAGGCGCGGAGAGATCATGATGCGTGTCCTGCTGGTCGACGACGAGGATCTGGCGCGCGACCGCCTGCGCCGGCTACTGGGCGTCTTTCCCAACCTGACCATCGTAGGCGAGGCCCGTGACGGCGAGGAGGCGATCGAGAAGGTGGCAGAGCTGCGACCGCACGTCGTCTTCCTCGACGTCGAGATGCCGGGCTGTGGGGGGCTCGAGGTCGTCAGGTCGCTCGGCCTGCCGCGCCCGAAGATCGTGTTCTGCACGGGCTACGATCAGTATGCCGTCGATGCCTTCGAGCTTCACGCGGCCGACTACCTCCTCAAGCCAGTCACGCGCGCCAGGCTGGCAGAATCGGTCGAGCACCTGAGACGGACATCGGCGGCCGATTGGGACGCCGCCGTTCAGGAAGTGGTAGAGGCGCGGACCCCCACCGCCTCCCGCTTCCTGGTGCGTTCCGGATCCAAGTACCGCGTCGTGGCAGAGGGAGACGTGGAGTACTTCGCCTCGGAGCAGGGTCTCACGGTCCTGCACTCGGCGGGCGGGCGCTTCTGGATGGACCCGACCCTCAACGCCCTGGAGAGACAGCTCGACGGGCGCCGGTTCTTCCGCATCTCGCGGGCCGCCATCATCCGTCTCGACGCCGTACACGAGATCGCCACCCTGGTCGGCGGCTACGGTGAGGTGCAACTCCATGGCGGCGCGCGTCTGCGAGTCAGCCGAAGGAGGTTCCAGGATCTGCTGGGACGCGTGGCGGCCCCGGGAGGGGAGCCCCGGAGCTGATCGCCGCGACCGGGAGCCGTTCAAGGGCCGATTCTGGCCGTTCATGACCCGCAGGCTCCACTGCCTCGATACTCCTTGCCGCCCGGAGCGCGGAGGTCCAGGCTCGGCGCCATGACACGAAGGCGACGCTCTACCCTGCTCGGTCTGACGGCCCTCCTTGGCCTGGCGGAAGTGGTCCTCGGCCAGGCGGCCGGGAGCCTGCGTGGCACGGTGACCGACCCGAGCGGCGCCGTGGTACCGGGAGCGGAGATCGCGCTCACCGACGAGGCGACCCAGTTCACCCGTCGGGTGAGCAGCGATTCGCAGGGAGAGTACTACCTGGGCGGCCTCCCGCCCGGCAGCTACACGCTGACCGCGACCGCGGTGGGCTTCAAGGTGGCGGAGGTGCGGGGCATTCACGTGAGCCCGAACGACACCCGCGGCGCCAACCTGCGCCTCGAGATCGGCCCGCAGAGCGAGTCGGTCGAGGTGACCGCAGCGCAGGCGATCATCGGAACCGACAGCGGCGCGCGGGAGGACCTGCTCACCGCCGACCAGATCGAGAGCCTGACCACCATCGGACGCAATCCGATGGAGCTGATGCGGATCCTCCCTGGCACCGTGACCCCCGACCAGAACGCGATGGAGGTCGCCGGCAAGTTCAACGGCGCCGGGGCCACCGCCAGCACGACCGTGAACGGCATCCGTGGGACGAACATGATGGTGAGCCTGGACGGCGCCAAGCTGCAGGACATCGGTGCGAACAACGGGACGCTGGTCGCCTTGAACAGCGCGATGGTCTCGGAGGTCAAGGTCCAGACGAGCAACTACGCCGCCGAGTTCGGCAGCTCCGCCGTGAACGTTCAGGCGGTCACCAAGGGCGGCAGCTCCGAGTTCCATGCCGGCCTGTACGACGTCCTGCGACACCACGGCTTGAGCTCGAACGATCTGGCGCGGGCGCGATCCGGCGGCCGGGAGCCCAAGAGCCGCTTCCAGTTCCCCGGCGTCTACCTCTCGGGCCCCGTGCTGATCCCGGGCAGCCGGTTCAATCAGGGGCGGGACAGGCTCTTCTTCTTCGTGGCCGCCGAGGTCGCGCGGCAGCAGGTGGACCAAGGCACGTCGTTCTCGATCGTGCCAACCCTCGGCCAGCGTCAGGGGCTGTTCGACGACTATCAGGGCGGCCAGAGCCTCAACCAGTCTCCGGTGGTGATGATTCCCTCCGGCTTCCCCGGCGCGGGTACCCCGGCCCCCAACAACGACCTCCGACCGTACATGACCGACGTGGGGCAGCAGCTGCTCAGTCTCTGGCCGGAGCCCAACTTCGTCGACTCGGCGAATCGTTACAACTACGTCTTCGACGAGCTCTCGGACGTCGATCGCGACGAGGAGGTCGTGCGCCTCGACTGGAACGCCTCACGCGGGACACACGCGTTCGTCCGCTTCGTTCGCGACCACGAGAGCAGCGAGCGGCACCGCGGGCTCTGGTCGAACACGTCGGACGTCGCGCTGCCGACACCCGTGCGGTCCACGAGCTTGGGCTGGTCCCTCTCGGCCGGCGCCACCAGCGTGCTCTCCAGCTCGGCGACCCACGAGGCAACCGTTTCGTGGAGCCGGCTGAAGATCGACAATCGCTGGGCCGACCCACGGCGAGCGCTGCTGGCGACCTATCACATCCAGGACTTCGAGAACCCCTTCTGGCCCTCGCCCTACGTGCCGCAGCTCGTGATGCAGGACAGCGGCGGCAGCCTCTTCAGCCAGCTGGACGTCGAGAACGTCTTCGCCTACAGCGAGCTCCTGAGCGTGGCCGACAAAGTGACGCGGGTCGTGAAGGGTCATGCGATCAAGGCCGGCGTGGTGGTCGAGAGGTGGCAGAAGCAGCAGAATGCCAGCAACGCGGCGAACGCGCGCCTGACGTTCGGCATCAACGCGCCCGGTAGCACGGGGGTCGATTTCGGCGACGTGCTGGTGGGCCGGCCGCTGGCTGCGACGATCGGCACGCCGGCGGCGGTGGGCAACTTCGTGAGCTGGGGCGTCGAGGCCTACGTCCAGGACTCGTGGAAGATCAGCCCGCGCTTCACGTTGGAGCACGGCCTGCGAGTCGCGCGCTGGACCAACAACGAGGAGACGAACGACCTCGGGGCGGTCTTTCAGCCGGAGCGCTACGACAGCTACGAGGGGCTCTTCGTGGACGCAGAGGCGACCCGGGTCAACGGCCTGGCATACGCGAGCAGAGGCGAGGTGGGCCGTGCACTGACCGGCTCGCGTCCGTTGCTGTGGATGCCGCGCCTGAGCTTTGTCTGGGACGTGGTCGGCAGCGGGCGTACCGTCGTCCGCGGGGGCGGCGGGCTTTTCTACAACCGCGAGCAGGGCAATGCCCAGTACGGCGTGATCGGTCTGCCGCCCAACGCGTACACCGCGACGCTCAACGCCTCCGCGTGGACCTCCCTGGCCGGAGGGGAGGGCCTCACCTACCGTACCCTGCGCCAGGTCGACCCGCTCAGCGCCCTCAACACCTTCAGCATCGCCTCGGTCAGTCCGACCGAGCTCGGCTGGCCGCGCACCCTCACCGCCAGCCTCTCTGTGGCGCAGCGCCTCGGGTGGCGGCAGGTCCTGGAGCTGGGATACGTAGGCTCGTTCGGGAGGCATCTCGCCCAGCGACAGAACATCAACGTCATCTCGCCCGGTCGCCTGCTCCAAGGGACGGTTGGCAACGCCGACCTGTCGGTGCCGGTGCAGCGCGTGGCGCTGGAAGCGGCGGCGGTCGATGCCCAGCGGCCGTTCCCCGCCCTGCAGAGCATCAGCTACTTCACACCATCGGGGGTCTCGAACTACAACTCCCTTCAGGCGACCCTGGGCCGCCAGTCCGGGCGCTTCCGCTACCTGCTCGCCTACACGTTCTCGAAGAGCCTCGGGACGCTCGGGGGAGACCTGGGCGCCATCGATCCCCTCGACGCCCGGAATCACTCGTACGGGGTGCTGCCGACGGACCGGACCCACGTGGCCAACCTCTCGTGGGCCTGGGAGCTCGGCGAGCCGATGAAGCGCGGGAAGGTCCGCAAGGCGCTGCTCAACGGCTGGCGCTTGTCGGGCATCTCGACCTTCATGAGCGGATCGCCAATCCGGCTCACGTTCTCCGGCGACATTGCCGGAGCGGCGATGTCGCAGGCCTGGTGGGGGACGCCGGACTACACCAACGCGATCATGCCGGTCTACGACTGCGACCCGCGGCGTGCGACGCCCCAGGGGGCCTTCCTGGACATCGACTGCATCGGCATCCCGAGCTTCGGGCAGTCGGGACCGTTCGTGCAGCCCTACTATCTTCGAGCGCCCAGCAGCTCGTTCCACGACCTGACGCTGCTGCGCGACTTCAAGCTTCGCCTTCGTGGCAAGGTCTTTGGCGTTCAACTGCGGGTGGGGGTCTTCGACGTGTTCAACCAGGCCTTCGCCAGCGTTGCGGGGGACGTCGACTTGAGGCTGGACACACGCTGCAACGTCCGGCGCGACGGGGTGACGAACGGCATCGGCGGCACCCGCGACAACGTCTGCGATCCGACCGGGGGCTTCTCGTACACGCCGCAGACGCTAGAGAACTTCGCCACGGCGATCGCGAAGCACGGCCGGCGGGTGGTCAGCCTGGGCCTCAAGCTCGACTTCTGAGGCCGCTTCGCTCCCTCTGACGCCCGAGCCCTCGCGAGGACGGCCCGGCCGCGAGGGCAGACTGGGCGCGGCGCCGGTGGCGGCCGGTCGCCCCTCCAGCCGGCCCAACGTCCGTCGGGGCAGAAGGTGCTATCCTCGATCGCGGCCGGTGCCCGGGAGGGCGGTCCCATCTGGCCAAGGGGGAGTCATCCGCGTGAAGAGGATCTTGGCGATGGGGTTGGGCTTGACCATGGCTCGACTGGCGGCGGGAGCGGACGGTGGGGAGCTTCGGACCGTGCCCTCGGTCGACCCGGAAAGGTACGCTGGGCTCTGGTACGAGATCGCCCGGTATCCGAACCGGTTCCAGGAGAAGTGCGCCGGGGACGTCACGGCGACCTACGCGCTCAGGGACGACGGGAAGATCGACGTCGTCAACGAGTGTCGGGAGGCCAACGGCAAGAGACGCCGAGCCGAGGGCCTGGCCAGGCTGGAGACGAAAGACGGCCCGACGTCGAAGCTCAGGGTACGGTTCGCTCCAGGCTTCCTCTCCTTTCTGCCGTTCGTCTGGGGACGCTACTGGGTCATCGACCTCGGCGAGGGTTACGAATACGCCGTCGTTGGCGAGCCTTCCCGGACATACCTCTGGATCCTCTCCCGCGATCGCCAGATCGAGCCCTCGGTCTACGACGCCATCCTGGCCCGCCTCCGGACCCAAGGCTACGACCCCGCCAAGCTCGTGAAGACGACCCACTCCGTCGACGAGCAGCAGGACGCGTCGAGCGGCTAGGAGGACGAGCCCCCCGTCGACGCCGTCGCGTCCTTGGCGAGCCGCTGCAGCTTCGGGGCTGAAGCCGGCCGTCTCGGCCAGTACAGGGCGAGGAGCTGCGAGGCGATGTCGGTCAGACCGGCCGCGCTCCCGTCCGCTCTCAAGGGCCGCGATAGCCCCGCTCGCCCTCGGCGAACGGCAGCTCGGCGGCATTGGTGGTACGGCTGTAGGCCGCTTCGAGCGCCTCGCGGAACGGCCCGAGGGATGCGGCGATGGCCTCGGGAAGCCCGTCCTGCCAGGCGACGCGTCCCGGGTCGTCCTCGAGGCGGCGGATCTCGGCGGCCAGCCTCTCGCGCCAGTCGCCGGCCTCGAGCTGTCCCTCCTCCGCTGCCGTGAGCTGGCGCTGCAACATGGGGAGCAGGTAGCGCCGGTAGCGTCGCCTTACCTGCGACGGGCTCAGCGGGGAGTCGGAATGCTCCAGGATGGTGACCTCCCGGCCGTCGCGAATGATGACCGGGCCCTCGGTGGGCCGGTGCCCCAGCCAGGAGAAGTAGGCGATGGAGTACACGTAGGTATACTCGCCCAGGCCCATCCGCGCCTTCCGGAGCGCCTCGTTACGGCTGGTGAGGTAGCCGCCCAGCCCATCGAGGATGCGGCTGACGGCGCCCACACCGCGCCGGAGCTTCTCGAAGCCGCCCACCGACCCGTCCGACAGCTCCTCGGCGGGGAAGTCGGCGATCGCCTGCTCGAGCTCGTCTCGTTCCGGACGGCAAGCCTCCCGGACCTCCAGGAAGACCTTCAGCCTCTCGGGCGCGATGCCGCCGTCGGGCGGGGGTGTGTAGGCCTCGACCCCGCCCAGATCGTCCTTCAGGGCCACAGCGCTCTCTTGTGCCTGCCGCAGTCCCTCGAACAGGCCCTTGACCATCGAGACGGTGACCCAGCAGGCGACGCCTCCCAGCAGCACCAGCACGCCGCAGCCGATGGCGCATCCCTTCAGCCAGCGCTGTCCCCGACCGTCATTCCCCATGGGCCAGCTCCTCACTCCAGGTCCGCCGACAAGGATCGTCCTTCATTGCCATGACCTCCGCCTGCAGCGATCGCTCCCAGAAGAGCAGCTCGGTCCTGTTGCGCCGGCCCGCGGCCCGGCCTTGCTGGCTCATGACCGTCAGGAGGGTATCAGGATGGCACCCGCCAGGTCAGGCGGTCGCGGGCGTTGGGCGTCGGCCGGGGGGGCCACGATCGGCCTGGGGAGTCCGGGCATGGTTCCGGGGCCGTGGGTTCGCTACTGGGTCGTGGCAGGTGCCGGATCCGCCTCGGCGTCGATGGCTTGGTCGAGATCATCGGCGGCTGAGGAGGGCGCGCCACCCGTCGTCGACGCCGTCGCGTCCCTGGCGAGCCGCTCCAGCTCCTGCGCGGTGCGGGTCATGTCGTCGGAGCTGAAGCCGGACTTCTCGGCCAGCAGCAGGGCGAGGAGCTGCGAGACGATGTTGGTCGGACCGGCCGCGCTCCCGCCGCCGCCGCCGTTGCCACCCATGACCAACAGGCGCTCGGGGACGATCGGCTGGGCGCTGCCGGCGAAGTTGGTGGATACGGCGTTGACGGCGAACAGCCTCGGGTCGCCGTAGGCCCGCACCTTCTGCAGGAGCACCTGCGCCTCGGACAGGCCGACCTGCACCACCCGCGAGGCCTCGCCGCGGCCGAGCAGCTCCCTGGAACGCGACTCGCCCAGCGCCCGCGCCACGTCCCGCCGCGCCAGCCACCGCCACGGAGGGCTAGGGCGAGATCGTCCTGGCGCCCACCTGTGCCGCCCTGCTGGAGCGGATCGAAGATGGAGCGTCTGCGGACGTCGAGCGCTTCCGCATCGTGACGCGGGCGCCCGAGATGCAGGAGGTCCTCGATCGCATCGTGCGCGTGGCGCGTATCCCCCGCCCAGTGCTGGTGATCGGCGAGCGCGGCACGGGCAAGGAGCTGGTGGCGCGCGCCATCCACCAGGCCTCGGGCCGGGCGGCCGGCGTGTTCCTGGCCGTCAACTGCGCCGCGCTGGCGGAGACCCTTCTGGAGAGCGAGCTGTTCGGCCACGAGCGCGGCGCCTTCACCGGAGCGGACC
>CAZNNH010000225.1:0-8689 GCA_964574335.1 uncultured Acidobacteriota bacterium
ACCGGCGAGGAGCGGTATCGTCGGGCCCTCGAGCTGCTGCGCCGCCAGCTCCGGGAGCACCCCCGGACCAGCGAGGGCGGCTTCTGGCACAAGAAGCGCTACCCCCATCAGATGTGGCTGGACGGGCTGTACATGGGCGCGCCCTTCCTGGCCCAGTACGCCAGCGTGTTCGGTGAGACGTCCGCCTTCGACGACGTGGTGAACCAGTTCGTGCTGATGGAAAAGCACGCCCGGGACCCGAAGACGGGCCTCCTCTACCACGGCTTCGACGAGAGCCGGCGGCAGCCGTGGGCCGATCCCGTCACCGGCGACTCGGCCTCCTTCTGGGGACGTGCCATGGGCTGGTACGCGATGGGCCTGGTCGACACCCTCGACTTCTTCCCGAAGGACCACCCCCGCCGCGGCGAGCTGGTGGCGATCCTGCGGCGGCTTTCGGCGGCGGTCGTCCGCTACCAGGACCCCAAGCGGCACGTCTGGTACCAGGTGGTGGACCAGGGCGACCGCCCCGGCAACTACCTCGAGGCCTCGGTCTCCTGCATGCTCAGCTATGCGCTACAGAAGGCGGCGCGGCTCGGCTACGTCGACGCGGAGATCGGAGAGGCCGGCCGACGGAGCTACCAGGGGATCCTCGCCGAGCTCGTCCGCGTCGACGACAAAGGGCTGGTCAACCTGGATCGGGTCTGCCAGGTGGCGGGCCTGGGCGGCGACCCGGCGAAGGACGGCCGCTACCGGGACGGGACCTTCGACTACTACGTCCACGAGAGGATCCGCAGCAACGACCCCAAGGGGGTGGGGCCGTTCATCCTGGCCAGCCTCGAGCACGAGGCGGCGGCCGAGCCCCGGTAGGCGGGGGCTACGAGCCGCCTGCCGCGAACCGCTCGGGACGAGGCTGGTTCTTCACGCAGCAGCGGAACCAGTCGGCCATCCACGCCCCCACCAGGGCGTGACCACGGTTGTTGAGGTGGGTGTCGCCCTCGACGTAGAGCCGGTGGTTGGTGCTCCGTACGTGAGCGCGAAGCCTGGGCAGCAGGTCGAGGTACGGTATGCCCCGCTCCCGGGCGAAGACCTGCAGGTAGACCTGAGGGAACGCGATGTCGTAGTCGGGGCCGGTGGCCTCGCGAGCGTAGACCTGCTCGCGGGTGGGGATGGCGACGATCGCCAGCCGCGCCCGCCGCTCGAGCAGGAAGGTGTCGATCCGGGAGAGCGTCGAGAGGCTCTCCTCGACGGCTCGTTGGGCGGCCTCCGGCACCGGGTGCTGCGACCAGTAGGTGTGCATGGTGAAGTTGTGGTTGACCGCGAAGTCAATGCACAGGTTCTCCGTGTCCAAGAGGGGCGCGGCCAGCCGGAAGGCGGCGGATCGCTCAAAGAGCCGCCGCAGGCCGGTGGGCGGGCAATCCGGCGCAACGGTGGGATCCTCGGCCAGCTCGGAGGCCGGCACCCGGGCCCGGACCACGGCGTCGTCCAGCACGGCGGTGCCCTGCTCGATCCGCTCCTTGTCGAGGCCGAGCCAGGTGTCGCGGAAGTCGTTGCCGTTGTACGCGGCCAGGATCACGTAGCTGGGCTCGAAGTCGGCCACCCGCTCCCGCAGCAGCAGCTCCTGATCGGCGAAGCCGTAGCCGCCGACGCCGAAGTCGAGGACCTCCCACAGCCGGGTCGAGACGTTCTGCTCGAAGACGCCCACGAAGCTGTGCTCGACGTCGTCGGCCCAGCAGCCGAACGTGAACGAGTCGCCGAGGAAGGCGATGCGCCGGCGCCCGTCTCCCTCCAGCGAGACGTCCCTCCAGGGCATGCCGAAGCGGTTGGTGTGGATGTGGACCAGCCGACCTCCAACCCGCGTGGTCAGGTCCAGGTTGGGCCGGTTGCGATACGAGCCGGTGCCGGCGGGGTTGACCTCGAGCAGCTCGAGGCGCTCGGCGACGGGCGGCGAGGTGCGGGCGCGCCAGGCGAGCAGCGATCGGGCTCCGACCTCGAGAACCAACACCGACAAGAGGACGCCTGCGGCGGCCGTGACCAGGGTGAAGACGATACGCCGGCTTCGCGGCAGGGGGGGGCGGGTCTCCATCAGCGGGTCAGTCTAGCAGCCACCGTCACCCGAGGCAGGGCGACGCGGTGTGGGGCCGACGTCGATCCTGGATGGGCCTTGGCTCGAGCCGGCCAGCTCGCGGGGGAGCGCCGGGATCAAGATCGCCAGGACCACGACGTTGACGAGCGCCAGCGCCAGGGTCAGGTCGAATCCGAGCCCGAGCCGAAGCCGTCCCACGGCCTCCACCAGCGGGAGAAGCGCCATGTATCGGGGGCCGTAGAAGCGCCCGATGCCGGAGAGCACGAGCAGGTTGAGGGTGTAGGTGGAGAACACGAGCAGGGCCACGAGGCGCAACCGTCGCGAGACGAGCCCGGTGGCGAGCAGGCACAAGACCAGCATGTGGGGGTGGTTCTCGTGGACACCGATCGCCAGCATCGCGTAGCCGAAGACGAGGGTGAAGCCGGCCAGCGCGGCGGGGCGGGAACCGGCGTGGCGCCGGGCCGCCCAGACCACCCAGAAGACCAGCAGGGCCATCGCCGACGCCCCCACCAGCCGGGCCGGGAAGGCCAGGGTCTCGATCCGGACGAAGGGGACCCGCTCCGACCAGACGAAGGAGCCCTCCCGGGCGGCGGACCAGGCCCCGGCCACCCACCAGGGGTTGGCGAAGCCGCCCGACAGCCGCTCTTGGAAGATGATCCGGTAGACGTGGACGACGGCCGCGCCAAGCGTGCCGTCGGCCGCGAACGGGACCAGGGCCAGCACCACGACCGCGGCACCGGCCCAGACCCCCCGCCACCACCGAGCCCGGGTCGCCCAGAGAGCGGCGAGCACCGCGGGCGCCAGCAAGAGGGCGGTGGCCTTGAGGAGGGCGGCCAGCGCCAGCGCCGCCCCCGCCCACCCGGCCCGGCCACGGCCCGCCAGCACCAGGGCCAAGAGGGCCACCGCCGCCGGAGCCCCGTCGAAGAAGCCCAGCACCGCGCTGCTGAGCCAGGAGATCGGCAGGGCCCAGTAGCCGGCGGCCAGCAGGGCGCCCAGCCGAAGGCGGTCCCGGAACGCCAGCAGCAGCACCGCCACCGCCAGGACGTCGCCGAGGGTGGCCGGCAGCTTGGCGGCCACGTTCAGCGCCTCGCTGTAGTCCATCCGTCCGCGCAGGCGCGAGACGACCCACCAGGAGGCCGTCCACAGCGCCTGGATCCCGGGCGGCTGGTCGATCACGAAGCTCTGACCGAGCGCCGAGAGCTGCCACTGCGGCTCCTCGCCCCGGAGCTGGGCCAGGAAGTGGCCGGCGGGCACGGTCTCGGCGTCGCCGTAGACACGGGTCACGCCGTGGCTGTTGCCCCGGAGGGCGCAGGCCTTCCAGTACTCCACGTCCCACGACCCGGCGGAGGGGAGGAAGTAGTAGCGCACGAAGCCGCCGAAGACCGCGGCGGCGATCAGGGTCGCGCCGAAGCCGAAGCGCCGCAGCTCGGAGCATCGCGCCGCCGCCGAGAGGCTGAGCACCATGGCGGCCACCGGGGCAGCCAGGCGCGGCCACACGCCCGGGTCCTCGAGGGTCAGGAACACCGGGAGCGGCGTCGAGAAAAGCCCCAGGCAGGCCCCCGCGAACAGTCCCAGGGCCAGGGAGAGTCCCAGCGGGAGGCGAGTCAGCAGCAGCAGGGTGAGCATCAGCACCGTCGCGAAGACTCCGAGCGCCCGGGCTCGAGCGGCCGCCGAGGTTCGTTGGAGCGCAACCGCCTGGATCCGAACCGGGCCGGACCGGTCGGGCACCCGGAGATCGACACGAAGACCGGGAGCTCCCGCTTCCGGGACGGCCCAGATCGAGGGGCGAGCGGCCTGCAGGCGCGACCACCGTAGCGGACCCCGGTCGACGGCCACACCCAGCGTGGCCGGGCCGCCGTCAAGGGCCGTCCCGCGCACCAGGAGCCTCATCGATGCCCCGCGCTCGAGCCCCGGGAGCAGGATCGCGGCACCGCCTCGGAGAACGCCCTCCTCGGAGACGCCGATCACCAGCCGCGTCCACGGCGAGGTGCCGGGAGAAAGCCGGAGCGGCGCGCTGCCCAGACCGAGGGTGGCCAGGGCAGCGGCCACGGCCACCGCCAGGGCGGCCAGAAGGGGAACGCCACGACGCAGCATTGCCCCCGGATTCTATCGACCGCCCCCCGGCTGTGCTAGCCTTGAGCCGCCGACCGTAGCGTGCGCCCTCCTGCCTCGCGCCTGTTGTTGCCCTTTGCTCGAGGAGCCTGAAACTTGAGCCTCGTCTCGCGCTCCCTGCGTCTGGTGGTGCCGGGCCTGCTCTTCGGGCTGGGGCTCGCCATCGCGCTCGGCCGCACCGGAGTCAGGCTCTGGGGCTCGCCGGCGCCGGCGCTACCTAGCTGGCTCCTCCCGCTGGGGGTCCTCTCGATCGCCCTGCTGGCCCCCGCCCGGCCGCTCCGCGCGGCCAGCTTCCTGGCCTGGAGCGCCGTGCTGCTGCTGCTGGCCGGTGCCTTCCATTGGACCGAGGAGCAGGCGTGGGAGCTTCGGGTCGCCGACCACCCGCTCTTCGGGACCATGCGACCGCTGGACGGCCCGGCCGACGTGGAGGTGGCGCTCCCGCTCCGGTTGCTGTGGAAGCGCTATCGGCTGGCCCAGGTGCTCGGCCGCAGCGGCGGCTACGAGCTCTCCCTGGAAGGACCCGTGGTCATCCCGGAGTCGGGGGTCTTCACCCTGGAGCTGCACTGTCTCGAGACCTGCGGCCTGGAGCTCGCTGGCCACCCGCTCCTCGAGGCGCCGGCACACGCGCGGGCCGAGCTCGCGCTCGGCGCCGGGGTGTTGCCGTTGCGGGTCTGGGTCCGGGCCGAGGGTCGGGCCTTCTTGAGGGTCGAGTGGGTGCGACCGGCCACGTTCGCCGTCGCCTCGATCGAGGAGGCGGCCGGCGCCGGCGTGAGCCTCCATGCCTTCCGCCAGGTCGAGCGCGCGGTGCTGCTCCTGGCGCTGCTGCTCGCCGCGCTGTGGGCCGCCGCGGCGCTGGTCGTGCTGCGCCTGGCCGGGGCAGCGGCCGCCTGGCGGGACCGGCTGTTCCGCCTGCTGCGGCGGCGCCTGCAGCAGCCGACCCTCCGGCGGGCCCTGGTGGCCGGGGCGCTGACCACGGCGAGCGTGGTCTGCCTGCGGGTGGTGGCGTCGCGGGCCGCCCCCGACGGCCTGCACGTCCACCAGTGGACGGGCGAGTACATGATGCAGGTGGTCAGCGCCGCCGACCTCAAGGTCGAGCCGCTGCGATCGCTGTTCTACCTGCACATACAGCCCCCCGCTCTCGACGCCCTGCGTGCCCTGTCGGTGCTCCGTCACCGGGAGCTGGACGGGAAGGAGCTGCTGGACGCGGTGGACCGCGACGTCTACCTGGCCTGGGCGCTCGCCGCCGGGCTCTTGACCGCCCTCGTCTACGTCTGGCTCGACGCCCTCGTGGGGAGAACGGCGGCGGCGGTGGGGGCGGCGCTCCTCTTCCTGCACCCGGCCTTCCTCTTCTACGCCACCTTCCTCGACAGCACGTTCGTCAGCGGCCTGGGCGTCACCTGGGCGAGCTACGAGCTCTGGCGACTCCATCGCGGTCCCGGCTCCCCGGGCCGGCTCGCCCTGTCGCTCTCCCTCCTTTTTCTCACCCGTTCGGTGGTGCAGTGGCCGTTCCTGGCGGTGCTGGCCCTTTGCCTCTTCCTGCTCCGCATCGATCGGCGCAGGGCCCTGTCGGCCTTCCTTCCATTCGCACTGGTGGTGGGTGTCTACACCCTCAAGCAGTACACGGTCTTCGGCCTCACGGTGACCTCGAGCTTCGGACCCGACAGCTTCTGCAAGGGCCTGTCCGCCTACTGCCAGGGGACCACGCCGGTCGAGCTGCCTCGGCTGCCGTCGCCGGCAGCGGCCTCGGACCTGCGCCGCATCGAGAAGCTGAACGGCGAGTACAACTGGAACCAGCTCGCCTTCCTCGAGCGCTCCTTCTCGCAGATGGAGGAGTACAAGGCGTTGCTGCGGAAGACCCCCCTCAGGAAGCTGATCGGTCTGGTGGCGCACACGTCCTCCTTCTGGCTGCTTCCGTCGAGCCGGCACTCGCCGCACCTGCTGGTCGACGCGCTCCCCTGGCGCTCGGCCTACGACTGGGTCTTCAGCGGCTGGCGGCTCCTGCTGCTGCTGGCCGGCGCCACCGCGCTCTTCCTGCTCGGCGAGGGGCCCTGGTGGACCAAGGTCCGGGTCGGGCTGGGCCTTCTCCTTCCCGCCCTCTACGTGGTGACGGTGACGATGGTGTTCGAGAGCGGCGAGAACATGCGCTACAAGTTCTTCGTGGAGCCCGTCCTCTTCGTCCTGGTCTTCACCCAGGCGGTGCGGCTGCTGGGCAGGCTACGGCTCGGGCTCCGACCGCTTCCTCGGGCGACCCCCAGCTGACCTCGAAGCGGCAGAGCATCGTGTCGCAGACGCTCGGATCGTCCGCCCGGTGATCCGTCTCCCGGATCACCGGGTGGGCCTCTTGACATCGTTTGGCAGCCCGGACACGAACCGCTCGGACCCGGAGACGTAGTGGAATGTGTCGGGGTGGGGCAGGCCCGGCCGAGGCCGAGGAGGACCGATGGAGCTGCCGGCGAGACGGATCGCGGGGCTGGGCCTGGCGGCCGCCCTTCTCGCGCTGCCCGGCGCCCGTCTGGAGGGCACCGAAGCCGAACGGATCGCCGAGGCGCTCGAGCTCCGCGCCGGCATGGCCGTCGCCGACGTCGGGGCCGGGGACGGGCAGTGGACGGAGCTGCTGGCGCGCCGGGTGGGCGTGACCGAAGGCGTCTTCGCGACCGAGGTGGAGCAAGACAAGGTCGACCGCACCGCGGCCCGGATCCGTGCGGCCGGGCTTTCCAACGTCACCTTCGTCCTGGGCTCGGCCGACTTCACCGGTCTGCCCGACGGCTGCTGCCAGGCGATCCTGCTGCGCCTCGTCTACCACCACTTCACCGACCCTTCCCGGATGCGGCTCGGCCTGTGGCGGGCCCTCCGCCCCGGGGGACGTCTGCTGGTGGTCGAGTTCCCGCCCCACTCGGGTTGGCCGGCCGTCGCCGGCGTCCCGGATCGGGGCGGCCACGGGATCCGCGAGGGGGACCTCGTCCGTGAGATGACCAGAGACGGCTTCGAGGTGGTGGGGCGCCAGACGGACTGGGACGGGGACTCGAACCGCTACGGCGTGGTCTTCCGAAGACCGGTAGCGACTGAGGCGGCGCCGCCGGCGCCTTGAGCCAGGAGACGCTGCTGCAGGCCGCGCACCTGACCCGTCCAGACCCAGAGCAACGTGCCACCCACGGCGATCAGGCCTACGCATAGCCCCACCCAAAGGCCGGTGATGCCGAGGCCGGCCCCGAAGCACAGCCCGGCCCCCACCGGCAGCCCCACCAGCCAGTGGCCGGCGAGGTTGGCGAGCATCGGTGTCCGGGTGTCCCCCAGCCCGCGCATGTTTCCGGTCGCCACCACCTGGATCCCGTCGAAGAGCTGGAAGAACGCCGCCACCGTCAGCAACGTCACGCCGATCGCCACCACCTCACGGTCGTTGCTGAACGCCCGCACCAGCCCTTCGGGGACAGCGAGAAAGAGAAGCCCGGCCAGCGACATGAAGGCGGCGCCGATCAAGAGCGCGGTCCAGCCCGAGGCCGCGGCTCCTTCCGGGTCGCGGCGCCCCACCGCCTGCCCCACCCTCACCGCCCCGGCCGCCGAGACGCCCAGCGGCACCATGTAGGTCACGCTGGCCGCCGTGAGGGCGATCTGGTGGGCGGCCAGCGAGGCGGGGTCGAGGAAGCCCGCCAAGGTGGTGGCGGTGGCGAAGACGCCCATCTCCAACGTGATCTGGAGCGCGGCGGGCAGGCCCAGGCGGAGCAGGGAGCCGATCCGGGCCCACTCCAGGCGCCGTGGCGCCTGCCACAGCCGGGTGCTGCGGCTGCGGTCGTGACGGACGACCGCCAGGACCAGCAGGACCACCATGTAGATGCGCGAGCAGAGGGTGGCCCAGGCCGCCCCCTCGACCCCCAGCGCCGGGGAGCCCAGGTGGCCGAAGATCAAGATCCAGTTGGCGGCCACGTTGACCAGGTTGGCGCTGACCAGGGCGATCATCACCGGCCGCACGTGTCCGATCGCCTGCAGGTAGCGGCGCAGGGCCGTGTACAGCAGGAGGGGCAGCAGGCTCCAGGTGACGGTCTCGAGGTAGGGGAGGGCGATGGCCAGCACGCGGGGGTCGACGCCGGCGGCCTTCGCCAGGGGAGCCAGCACCCAGAGGGCGACGCCGGTCAGCGGCAGGGTCAGCAGTAGGCTCAGGTAGACCCCCTGGAACAGCGCCCGGTGGCAGTCCTCCAGCCGCCGCGC
Source organism: uncultured Acidobacteriota bacterium (assembly GCA_964574335.1). Lineage (GTDB taxonomy): Bacteria > Acidobacteriota > Vicinamibacteria > Fen-336 > Fen-336 > CAZNNH01. The sequence goes on from CAZNNH010000225.1 coordinate 8,378, forward strand.
GCCGAAGGCCTGGGCCACCTGCGTGTCGAGCCCCAGCAGCAGGCCCACGCCGAAGAAGGATGGGACCAGAAACAGGGCGTGGCCGATCCCCACCGCGCCGATCGCGAGCGGGTTCAGCCGCCCGACCATCAGCGTGTCGACGGTGCCCATCGCCATCCAGCCGAGCTCCGCCAGCACCACCGGCCCGGCCAGGGCCAGCATGGGGCGGGTTTCCTGCTTCATCGCAGGGAGGTTCAGCATGGGCACGAAGGGCTGATTCTATACGCGGCGCCCGAAGTGAATTCGGTCGCCGCTATCAAGCGGGGGGCTCCC
>CAZNNH010000226.1:0-8572 GCA_964574335.1 uncultured Acidobacteriota bacterium
CTTCTGGAGAGCGAGCTGTTCGGCCACGAGCGCGGCGCCTTCACCGGAGCGGACCTGCGCGTGGTCGAGTACGGCACCTTCATCCCGGTGGGTAGCTCGCGGGTGGACAAGGCGGACGGAAACCGCGCCGAGGCCGCCCGCCGCCTCGGCCTCACCTACAACCAGATCCGCCACTACTGCAGGAAGTACGGCCTCGGCGGACGCGGGTGACGCTGCTCTGTCATGTCCGGACGTGGAAAGACGGCGTCAGACCTTCCCGCTGCGGGCGGCCCGACCGAGGTGCACAATCCGCCCGCCGAGGCGTGCTTGCACCACCTGCGCTCTCGTGCGCGGTTAGAATCCTCCAGCCCAGGGTCGAACGACAATGCAGCGCGATCCCCGCAGGCCTGCACCCCTCGCACGCCAGCGCCAAGCAGGAAGGAACAAGGTCATGAGCTGCTGCCACCCATACCTTCGGGACCAACATGCTCTCTCTTCCGTCGCGCAATCCGGGCCACGAGCGCGTCGAACGCTTCTGCTGTCCCGGGACCGGGCGAGAGGCACCCTCGTTGCGCTGGCTCTCAGCGTTGCCCTGGTCGATGGGTGCGCCGACTCCTCCGCACCCTCGCACCCGGACTACTCCGCGGGGGTGCCCCAGCGAACGAGCCTCGGCGCCCGGATAGAGGGGCTTGCAGCGATCAGCGACGCTCAGCTGAAGCTGCTGGGACTGCCCGAAGGCTCCGGCGTGGTCGTGACCTACGTGTGCGCTGCGGGACCAGCCCATAAGGCCGGCCTGAAGCCGGGCGATGTGATCCGGGTATTTGCAGGCACTCCCGTCACTGATCGGCCCACGTTCCTTCAGGTCCTGAGAGGCCTCGAGGTGGGCCAGCGCGTCGAGGTCGAGTACTGGCGTGCCGGGCAGCTCTCCGAGACGGCGCTGCGTCTGGAAGGCGCCGCGCTCGTCTATCGACGCGCATGCGAGGCGGGAGATGCTGAGGCGTGTTTCAGCTTCGGCGCCATGCTCACGGAGGGTGACAGCGTGGTCGTGAATGTCCCGGCCGCGATCAAGTTTCTAGGCCGTGGCTGTGAGGGGGGGGCACCCGCGGCCTGCGTGAATCTCGGCATCATCTACGAACACGGGACCGGAGATACGCCCATCAGACCGCAGCTAGCCATCACCTCGTACGAAAGAGCCTGTTCGATGGGTGTCATGCCAGGATGCTTCAACCTGGCCCTCTACTATCGGCGACACGACGCGACGCTTGAGGAGAACGAGCGCGCGGCGGAGCTGTTCGAGCAGCTCTGCGCCTCGGACGACGCCGAGGCCTGCAACGAGGCGGCGTTCATCTACCGCGGGAGGCGAGGTCTGATCGGGGATCAGCAACGTTCCATCGCGCTCTTTCGCAAGGCCTGCAATCTCGGCCAGGGCCGATCCTGTGGGGTGCTCGAGAGGAGCTTGCGCGACGACCTGGAGAACCAGGGGAAGGCCGACGAGTGGGCGCGAGCCTGTGACTCCGGGGAGTTAGAGGCCTGCGACCGGCTCGCCCAAGCCCATGCGTTCGGAGAAGGAATCGGGAAGGACCTAAAGAGGGCCTTGGTCCTGGCCCAGTTGGCCTGCAATGGCCGGGTGCGCGGTGCTTGCCACAGATGGCGTCGGTACCAAGGCAACGTTTGTACCTGGGAGTTCGTCGTTGGGGACACGGTCTTCAGTGACGGCTCACCAGCGCAGAGCGCGGAGGAATGTGCGCAGGACGCCAGAGAGCACGTCGTCGCTGCCTGCGAAGCGGAGCAGGCCACGGTGGTCGCTCACCCGTCCGCGGCGTATACAGGGGGGCGCGGGGGAATCTCGCACCTCTCCGTCTCTCCGCGGTGTGGCGGAGCCTAGTCGCTAGAAGCTTGAGGGCGACGCGGGCGGCGGCGATCGACTTGGTGTGACTGATGAGGATGATACCGACGTGGCCTGGTCGGCAGGGCCCGGGCGTCTTGTGGAAGCGTGGCCGCAGCTCGGCCTCCGGGACGGGGCGTCGATGCAGCTTCAGCCTCGCCTCTGAACGCCCCGAGGAACAACACGTTGTCGACACGTTGCTTGGGAGAGGTTCTTCATGGGGATGGGGAGCTGGCAGATGCTCCTGGCTGCCAACGTCGCGGCGCCGGCGCGGTTGCCGTATCACCGGGCCCGGCTCGCGGAACGTCCCGACCCGAAACGGACTCTGCCCGAGGCTCCGAACCGCAATGCATTCAGCCACAACCTCGACCAAGCGGAGCGCTAGTTGGCGCAGGCAACTCTGTCTCGACCTACCTACAGTAGTCCACCGCCCGGCCGGGACGCTGGGCGATTGCAGACATGGCGGGGCGCTACGCCCTGGCGTGAGGGGAAGCCTCCGGAATGACGGCCGAACGGTTCATGTGGCAGATGCATCTGCGCATCGCGCCCTGAGCCCGCCGGCGATTCAGCGCGGGCGGCCGGGGGGGGGCGGGGTCGCGTGGCCCCCCTCCGCCTGGTGGCTGGGGCGGGCCTCCGCTGGCTTCTTCTCGTGCGCCGCCCGCATGGCGTCGATCTGGTCCTGGTGCTCGCGACGGAGGGCCACCACAATGTCGGCGTGGCCTCGACGCAGCCGGTCCATCTTGGCCTTCCACTCGACGACGGCAGCGGCGACCGCCGCCTCGTGCTCGGCGCCCAGCCGGGACTCCAGCGCCTCCAGGGCCTGCTGGTGCTGCTGGGGCGACAGGGCACCGTCCTGGAGCCCCGCCAGCTCGGCTTGCACGGCGGCGAGCTCCCCGCGGAGGCGCTCCAGCTCGGCCCCGTGCGCCGCATCGAGCGCCTTCCGCTCCTGATCGGCGCGGGCTTGAAGCGAGGCCGTCTGCTCGTCGTGCTCGCGGCGAAGCGCCTCGAGGGAAGCCGCATGCGCCGAACGCAGCTTTTCCATCTCGCGCCCCCAGGTCTCGGCGGCCAGGGCCGACCGCTGGTGGTGCTCCGCGGTCAGGCGCCGCTCGAGAGCGGCAAGGTCCTCGCGCTGCTTCGTCTCGGCCTGGAGCCGTTCCCGCTCGTGCGCCTCCCGAAGCTGCTGATCGCGCCGGGCCGCCTCGGTCCTCGCCGCGGCCAGGGCCCCGGTTCCGCGCTGCTCGGCCGCCTGGAGCTCGGCGTCCTTCTCGGCCAGCCGCTGCGCGGCCGCTGCTTCTCGAGCGTCGCGGAGCTCCCGGTGCTCGCGGCGCACCGCGTCCAGCGCTGCAGCGTGCTCCTGTCGCAGCGCCTCGAGCGCGTCTCCCCACTCGGCTGTCGTCGCGGCCACCGCCTTCTCCTGTTCCTCGCGAAGCCGCGACTCGAGGGCGCGCCGGTCGGCGCGATGCGCATCCAGAGCCTCCCGCTCCGAGACGGCGTTCTGGGCGCGAAGCCCTTCGAGGGCCTGCTGGTGCTCCTGCCGCAGCCGCTCGCGCTCTCGCTGGCCGTCAACGCGCACGCGGGCGAGCTGCTCGAGGGCGCGAGACAGGGAGACCTCGTGCCCGGCATCCCTCTTGGACTGCTCGTCCTCGAAGGCGGCACGAAGCTGCGCGACCTGCTCGCTGTGATCGCGGCGCTGCTCCTCGAGCTTGGCGTCCCAGGAGGCCACAGCGGCGGCGACCGCTTCGTCTCCCTCCTTGCGAAGGCGAGCCTCCAGGCCGGCCCGTGCCTCGGCGTGGTTGGCTTCGACACGCAGAAGCTCGGCCTCGAGCCGCTGGCGGGACTGCTGCTCGACCTGGGCCGCGTGCGAACGCGCGGCGGAGAGCGCCTCGGCGTCCTGTCGGCGTGCCGCACGATGCTCCTCCTCGCGCCGGGTGAGCTCTCCTTCAACGGATGAGGAGAGCCCTTGCAGCCGCTGCGCGTACTCCTGGCGCAGGGTCTCGAGAGAGGCGGCGTAGTCACGACCGTGCTCCTCGAGCCGCTTCTCCCAGTCCTCTGCCGCCGTAGCCACGGCTCGCGCCCCCTCGTCCCGCAGCCGGGCCTCGAGCGCCTTGGCCGCCTCGACCTGGCGGAGCGCGAGGTCGGCGAGCTGCCGCTCGTGAGCCTCGGAGGTGAGCCTGTGCTGTCGGGCCGCCTCGGAGCGGGCGGTCGCCAGCTCCTCTCTGGCCTGGGAGAGGGCGGCCTGGTAGGCGCTCCTCTCCTCTCCCCATTCCTGCTCCCGCGCGGCCCGAAAGGCGGCGAGCTGCTCCTCGAAATGCCGGCGCAGCGCCGAAAGCGACTCGGCGTGCGCCCGCCGCAGCTCCTGAAGGCGTTCCTCGTGGCGCGCCCGGGCGGCGGCGAGGGCTTCGGCGTGCTCCTCGCGGAGCTGCACCTCGGTCTCCTTGGCGGCGCACCTCTGCTGCTCGGTGCGTTCCTCGGCGGCCCCGTGGGCCGCCAGCGCTTCGGCAAGCGAAGCCTCGTGGAGACGCTGCAGCTCTTCGCGGCGCCGCTCTGCGTCCGCCGCCGTCTCCTCCAGGACGCGGTCGAGGGCCTGCTTGTGGTCGCCGTCGCGCTGGGCGAGCTCGCGCTCGCGACGCTCGGCCAGCTCTTCGATCCGGGTCTCGAGTGTCGCCGTTGACTGCTGGTGGTCGAGGACCAGCCGCTCGAACCGGGCGCGCCACTTCTTGGATCGTGCGACGACGGCCTTGCCGCGCTCGGCGCGCAGTTGGCTTTCGAGGCGGGTGCGAGCCGCCTGCTGCTCCTGCTTGACCTCTTGCAGGGTGTCGGCGTGGGCAGCGAGGCTGGCCTCGTGCAGCCGACGCGCCTCGGTGTGGCGCCGCCGCTCCGCTTCGAGCTCCGCCCGGCTCGCCGCTGCCTCGGAGGAGATCTGCTTGACCTGCAGACGCAGGCGCTGCGCCTCCGCCCGCTCGTGCTCGAGGTTGCTGTCGAGCTGAACCACGTGGCCGGTGGCCTGCTCCCGCTCCCGCTTGGCGGCCGCGGCCTGGGCCAGCGCGTCGCGGAGGGTCCTGCGGGTGGTCACCAGATCGCGCTCCCGCGCCGCGATCTCCTTCCGCAGGTGAGAGATCTCCTTCTCCTTGGTGGTGACGACGCTGCCGAGCCGCAGGAAGTCCCCGTCGCGCGCGGCGCGCCGGGTGACGTCGAGCTCGGAGCGGAGCTTCTCGAGCTCCGCCTCGAGCTCCGCCGTTCGCCCCTCACCAGGCGCGGTCTCTCCTGCGGCCGCCAGCTCGTCGCCTCGCTCCGCCGCGACGGCGCGGTCGGCGCCGAGGTCGGAGGGCACGGGCCCGGCGCCCAGCAGCGCCTCCACCATCGCCACCACCGCTTGTTGTTCGAGGCTCCGCTTGTCCAGGTACCCCTGTGCCAGCTCGGCCTGCCGGTTCAGCTCGAGCTCGTCAGGGGGGATGGTGCCGGTGGTCAGGACGATGGGCACATCGGGCGCCGCGGCCCGCGCCCGCCGGCAGCTGGCGAAGCCGGTCTTCTTGGGGAGATCGACGGCTACGAAGACGATCGCCGGGTCGAGCTGGTCCGCGAGCCCCTGGCTCCACTCCGGGCGCATCTCGACGGTCAGGCGGGACCCGAGCCACCCACCGAGCGTCTCGGCGAGCTCCCGGTCGTCGTCGATCAGCAGGGCACAGGGCTTTGGCATCGCTCGACCATGGCATCGTAGCAACCCGCAGCGGGAAGAGCCAGGATGACTTGGCAGATCGCCCCTGGCCGGCTTCGTTACCTGGCCGGGCCTCCTCCCGGCGGCCAACACCCCCTCCGCCCCGGACAAGAAGGGAGGACCCTTCACCTGCTCTCGAGGGCGGACCGATTGTGCGGCCTCTACACCCGCAACGGTGCGGGTTGACACGCCAACCGGCCTCGTATTACCTACCCGCCACGAATGGGAAATGGCCCGCCGGCACGGGCGAGGGATCGGGATACATGACCTATGTGGGCAAGACCGTCGGGAAGATCTCCGTCAGATCGGTCATCGGTTCCGGCGGCATGGGCGAGGTGTATCAGGGATTCGACGAGAAGCTGAAGCGTCATGTCGCCCTCAAGGCCATCCGAGGAGGGGGACGGTTCCAGCCGGGGGCACGCGCCCGCCTGGTGCGGGAGGCGGAGATCCTGTCCCGGCTCGAGCATCCCAACATCTGCCGGATCTACGACTACCTGGAAGACGAGGAGTGCGACTTCCTGGTGCTGGAGCTGGTGGAGGGCGAGAGACTGTCCGAAGCTGCAGAGAGGGGAATGAGCGTCTCCTCGAAGCTGGAGCTCGCCCGGCAGATGGCCGTGGCGCTGTCCGCCGCTCATCGCGCCAACGTCATCCATCGTGACTTGAAGCCGCAGAACATCATGGTCACCAAGCAGGGCGAGGTCAAGATCCTGGACTTCGGACTGGCTCACGCTCACGCAGACCCCGCCGATACCGTTGCTGAGGACCTCACCGCACCGCCAGAGAGGGAGACGCATCCCAGCGAATGGGACACGGGGCCGGTATCGCTGCCGACGGTCAAGTATGGAGCTTTCCGGACCGAGCACGGAACGGTCACCGGGACGCCCATGTTCATGAGCCCGGAGCAAGCCGGCGGCGATCCGATGACGGCAGCCAGCGACATGTACTCGTTCGGGCTGGTTCTTCAATGGCTCTTCACCGGCAAGCTGCCGCATCCCGCCGGCCTGGCCGCTCCGGACCTGCTCAGTCGCGCCCGGAAGGGAGAGAGCCTTCCGGTCGAGGGGCTGCCAGCCGACCTGTGCCTGCTCATCAACCGGCTGAAGAGCCTGGCTCCGGAGCTCCGGCCCACCGCCACGGAGGTGCTGGATCGACTGAAGTGGATCCGGGCCGCACCCCGACGGAGACGCCGTAGAATCGAGCGGACGGCGGCTGCCGTTCTGCTGGTGGCGGCGTCGGTTGTCGCCGTCTTCGATGACATCCGGGCCCGGCGGTCCGAGGGCCGCGCCATCGAGTCGGAGCAGGCGGCGCTGCGCTCCCAGGGCGAGGCGGCCGCCGTCAACGGCTTTCTCCAGGACATGCTCTCCTCGGCAGATCCGGCAGAGGAGGGGATCCACGTCAAGGTCGTCGATGTGCTCGACCGCGCGGCGGAGCACGTGGGTCGCGACTTCGAAGGCCAGCCGGCGGCCCAGGCCTCGGTGCTCTACACGCTGGGCTCCACCTATCTGGGCCTGGGCGTCGCCGAAAAGGCTCACGCGATGCTGACACGGTCGGTCGAGCTTCGGACCGATCTGTTCGGGCCGTCCGATGTCCGGACCTTCTCCGCGCGAACCCGGCTGGCCCGCGCTCTCTTGGACCTGGGGAAGTACGACGAGGCGGAAACGCTGCTGAGTGGCGCCATCGAGGAGGCCAGGTCCCAGCAGGGAGAAGACCGGGCCGAGATGATCGAGGCGGAGCTGGCGTATGCGGATGCGCTTCAGCAGCAGGCCCGGTATCAGGACTCCGAGCAGACCTTCCGGCGGACCTGGGCGAGATCGCGCGCGGCCTTCGGGGACAGGGACCTTCACTCCCTCGATGCGGTCACCGGGCTCGCCTGGGCGCTCCAGTTCCAGGGCAGGTACATCGAAGCGGAGAGCATGCATCGTGAGGCGTACGAGCTGAAGAAGGAGGCCCTCGGTGCGGAGCACCCGAGCACGCTGGCGTCCATGTACGGGCTGGCCGGGTCGCTGCAGTACCAGCGCAAGCTGGACGAAGCCGAGGCCCTGCTGCGTGAGCTGGTGACGCTCACCAGCCGCGTTTTCGGAGAGAGCCATCCTCATACGCTGGCCGCGGTGGATTCCCTTTCCACGACGCTCGCCGATGAGGGCAATTACAAGGAGGCCGAGCGTCTGCTTCGGGTCTCGCTGACGAGAATCAGGTTGACTCTAGGCGACCAGCATCCGGACACCCTCGGGGTCATGAACAGCCTGGCGTGGGTGCTGCTCGAGGAGGAAGAGTCCGACCAGGCTGCGGGCCTGCTAGAACGCCTGGTCGGTTCCAGCCGGCGGGTCTTCGGCGGCACCCATCCCAACACGCTGGCGGCGGTCAGCAACCTCGCCTCGGCCCGTCTCGGTCAAGGTAGAGTCGCCGAGGCGGAGAGGCTGTACCGGCGCAACGTGCCGGCCCTATCTGAGGCCCTGGGCGAAGACCACTTCCTGACTCTCAAGGCCCGCTATGGTCTCGCCAAGACGTTGGAGCGCAAGGGGGCCAGGGCCGAAGCCGTGGCCGCCTACCGCAAGGCCGCCGAGAACGGATCGGACGACGCCCGCGAGGCTCTGAAGCGGTTGGGAGAGAAGGGTCCGGAGTAGGCGGGGGTAGGAGCGATCACGGTACGTCGGGCCCACCGTGGGCAAGATGAGCGCCGGGGTGCTCCTCTTGGGCCTGGCAGCCTTTCTGGTGGCGTTCTTCCCCCCTGGCTTCGCCGTCCTGGCCTGGCCGAGCCTGATCGGCGGCATCCTTGCCGCCGCCCTCCTGTGGCGCCGGCACGGCCGATCGACCCATCCGACGGTGTCCCACCTGGCCCAGGACTCACAGGAGGAAGAGCCGATCGACCCGTGCTAGGAGCGGCGGGCTACTCGTCCCCGGGGCCCGGGCCGGTCTCACCGGTGATCAGCTCCAGGTTCAGCTTCCCGTGTCGGAGGAAGACCGCGAGCGGGTACAGCACGCCCAGGGCCGGCAGC
>CAZNNH010000227.1:0-8494 GCA_964574335.1 uncultured Acidobacteriota bacterium
CTAGGGCTGGCTCTCGACCGGGCCGATGTCGGGCCCGGCACCCAGGCTCCGTGGGCCTCCCAGCAGGTCGCGGTCGAGCCCCTCCACCACCTCGCCGGCGTCCCGGGCGGGGCTGCCAGGCTGGGTGGAGTAGTCGCCCGAGGTCGGGTCGACGAGCAGGGCGTCGGCCACGGCGTTGCCGGCTCCCCAGCCCTGCGCCTCGAGCTGGGCCAGGTCGGCCACCATCAGGACGTCACCGGCAACGTCCACCAGCTTGGCGGAGGCGTCGTCGAACAGGTTGTGGCGCAGGGCGAGCTGCGTCTCCTGCGGCACGAAGAACCCGCCGGTGGCGTTGCGCCGGAAGATGCTGTTGATGATCTCGAGCTGGAGCCCGGGGCCGGGGCTGTCGTAGGCCCAGGTGCCGAGATACCCGCTCTCTCCCTCGCCGTGACGGGTGACGAGGATGTGCAGGTAGCGGTAACGGCCCACCTGGTCCCCCACCAGCGAGGCGTCGGCCCCGGAGCCGTCGACCACGCAGTCGATCACGTCGCCGCCCCGCCACAGCTTGATGGCGTTCCGGTCGACGTTCAGCACCCGGGCGCCGAAGACCACGACGTCGTTGGCCTTGGTGTCGATGCCGTCGGCGGCCACTCCGGAGAAGGTCGAGTCCACCACCACGATCTGGCGTCCCTCCTCGATGGCGAAGGCGTCGGCGCCGCTGGTTTCGGAGCTGCTGCGCCCCACCACCGTCGTGCGCTCCAGCCACCAGTGGTAGCAGGGCCCGCCGTTGCAGGAGACGCCCAGGTCGGCGCCGTTGACGCCGACGTCCAGCAGCAGCAGCCCGTCCACGGCCGCCGGCGTCCCGGCGACGAACCGGTTGTCGGTGTAGGCCACTACCCCCTCGCGGAAATCGCCCACCAGGTCCTCCACCCGGACCCGCTCCAGGGTGACCCCCCGCTGCGTCTGACCCTCGTCGCGCCCGAGCTGGACGCCGTACTGGAAGCCCCGCAGCGTGAAGCCTTCGAGCACCGCGGCGTCACCCGCGATCCCGATGCCGTAGCCCTGGCCCGGCGCCGCCTCGAGGATCACCTCGCCCGAGTCCGCGGCGCGGAGGCAGACGTTGTCGACGTCCCACTGCAGGGCGCTCCACTCCTCCGGGCGCTCGACGTACCGGCCGGGCTCCACCAGAACCGTCGTTCCCGGGACAGCGCTCTCGAGGGCGGTGGCGATGGACCCCCCCACCGGCACCGGGAGGGTCTGCGTGTTGTCGGCGCACGCCTCGGCGGCCGGGCGCGGGAAGGCCTCGATCTCGAGGGAGACGAAGGTGGGGGGCAGCGGCCGCGGGGCGGCGGCCGCGGGCACGGCCAGCGTAGCGGCCAGCAGGGCGGGGACGACACAGCGACCGTTCCACGAGCTCATGGGCGCCTCCTGAGGGTCGGGTGGTTCGCTCTCGGCTGGGTGATTCTGGTCCCCCGCGACACGGTGGTCAAGGCTCCGACCGCCCCGCAGCCGATGCTACGCTGGGGGCGGTCGCCGATGCTGCTCGATCTCTACGTTCCCACCCGGACCCCCACCCGCCTCCACGCCCGTGTGCGAGCCTCGGAGGAGGGCCCCGTGGAGCTGCGGCTGGGTGAGACTGCGGTCCGGCTGGCGCCCCGCTTGTCGCATCGCGGCGTCCATTTCTATGCCCACACCTTCGAGGGGCTGCCCAGCGCCACTCGCTTTCGGCTCGAGGCCCGGCACGAGAGGTCCGGTCGGAGCCACTCCCTCTCGACCTCGACCCTCGAGGCGCCGCCGGGCCGGATCAAGCTCCGGGTCGGCATCGTGGCCGACCTGCATCTGTCGACGGAGCGCGTCCCCATTGACCAGTACGCCGCCGGAACCAAGCGCCTCTACGGCCTCGCCCACGAGCTGGGCCTCCGCTACCTGCCACGCCTCCAGTCGCTGGGCGCCGATGCCATCGTGCTGCCGGGCGATCTGGCGGATCCGTGCATCCCGGAGACGCTGGTCGCCCTGGGGGAGATCCTTCGCCGCCCTTCCATCCCCTGCTACCCGATCATCGGCAACCACGAGCCCTGGTCGACGGGCGGCGAGGTCCTCTTCTACGAGTACCTCGGCCTGCCCCACGGGGGGTACCAGGTCGTGCGCGCCCACGGTGTGCGGCTGATCCTGCTGAGCACGCCGACCCCGGATTCCCTGGTCGCAGGCCGGGACCAGCTCCGGTGGCTGGAGCGGCAGCTCGCCGACGTTGGCGACGACGAGGACGTGGCCGTCTTCTCGCACTTCTCGCTGCTGCTCCACGCCTGCGTGCAGGGGGCCAAGAACGACGGCTACCAGCTCCTCGACAACCACCGGGAGCTGCTGGACCTGCTGGCCGCCTTTCCGCGCGTCCGCCTCTTCGCCGCCGGCCACAAGAACGTCCCCTCCAAGCTCGTCCACCGGGGCATCGTCCACCTGCTGAGCCCGCAGCTCATCCAGGCCCCGTGCGGGTACGACATGGTCACCTTCTACGAGGGCGGCCTGGGCCGGACCACCTGGGAGATCGACGAGCACCACTACTGCGAGGTGGCGCGCTCGGCCTACCAGCGGAGCTGGCCCGAGCGCTACGGCCGCGAGGACGGCCGCAACTTCGTCCATACCTATCGCTGAGCGGGCCTGCGGGCGCGGGGGAGATATGATCGGCCCGAGGTGATCGGATGAGCGCAACTCGGGCGGTGGTCATCACCGGGGCATCGACAGGGATCGGGGAGGCGTGCGCCCTCCACCTGCAGAAGCTCGGCTTCTTGGTGTTCGCGGGCGTTCGCAAGGCGGCTGACGGCGAGCGGCTGGAAAAGGCCGCGCCTGAGCGACTGGTCCCGCTCACGATCGACGTCACCGACTCCGGCGGCATCGCGGCGGCGGCGGAGCAGGTCGCCGGCCAGGTGGGAGATGCCGGCCTGGCCGGGCTGGTCAACAACGCCGGCATCAGCGTGGGTGGGGTTCTCGAGCTGATCCCGCTGGAGGACCTGAGGGCGCAGCTCGAGGTGAACCTCCTCGGCCCGGTGGCCGTGACCCAGGCCTTCCTCCCCCTGCTCCGGCGGGCCACCGGCCGCATCGTCAACATCGGCTCCATCGCCGGGAGGGTCGCCTCGCCGGTGCTGGGGCCGTACGCGATCTCGAAGTTCGGCCTGAGGGCGTTCAGCGACTCGCTACGGCGCGAGCTCTTCCGGTTTGGCATCCGCGTGAGCCTGGTGCAGCCGGGCGCGGTGGCCACGCCGATCTGGGAAAAGTCCGCCCAGCGGGCCGGCAAGACGTTCCGGAACATCGCCCCTGAGGCAAGGGAGCGCTACGCACCCCTGGTCGGCGCGCTTCGAGAGGCGGCACGGCAGAGCGGCGCAGGGGGCATCCCGGCGGTGGAGGTCGCCAAGGTGGTCCACCACGCGCTCACCGCCAAGAAGCCCCGCGCCCACTACCTGGTCGGGCGCGACGCCCGACAGGTGGCCTTCGCCGACTGGCTGCTGCCCACCTCCGCCATGGACCGGCTGATCCGGAAGAAGCTCGGGTGGTAGGGACGACACGCAGGCCCCTCGCGGCCTGTGTGGGAGAGCGCTGCTACTTTGCGCTCAGCTCCAGCACCGGGTCGAAGGTGGCGCCGTGGCTCTTGAGCTGCTCGACGGCGCGGGCGATCAACGTCAAGCAGGGCATGTCCTCCTGACCCTCGGGGGCGGCCAGCAGCGGGTAGAGCGTCTGGCACGCGTCGGCGAAGCGGCCCCGCTCGTAGTACGACAACGCCGCCTCGAAGGCGTCGCGGCGCGCCCGCCAGGCCTCGGGCGGCTGTTCGGCGTGCAGCTCGTGCAGATCCACCGGCTCGCCGACGCCGACGAGACGCACCCTGCCGAGGCGACGGGTGCCGAACGTCGGGCCCAGCTCCAGCTTGGTCGTCTGGCTGACCAGGATCGGGACGCCGAGGTACTTGGTGGCACCCTCCACCCGCGAGCCGAGGTTGACGGTGCTGCCCCGCGGGCCGTACTTGAACTTGTAGCGGGTCCCGGTGTTGCCGACCAGGGCCTTGCCGGTGTTGATGCCGATCCCCAGGCCGATCTCTCCTCCCAGGGCGGCCCGCCACTTCTGGTTGACGTCGGGGAGCACGGCGGCCATCTCCAGGGCCGCGCGGCAGGCCCGCTCTGCGTGGTCGGGCTGGTCGGCGGGGGCGTTCCACATCGCCAGCAGGCCGTCGCCGGCGTAGTCCACCACCACGCCTTCCTGAGCCCGGATCTTGGCGGTGACGAGCTCCATCAGCTCGCCGATCAGGCTGTAGGTCTCGGCCGGGTTCAGCCGTTCCGACAGGCGTGTGAAGCCCCGCATGTCGGCGAAAAGAACCGTGATCTCGCGCTCCTGCGCCTCCAGCAGGTGAGGGTCGTCCCCCAGCCGCGAGGCCAGCTCGGGGGTGAAGAACTGCTCGAACTGCACCCGAGAGCGGGTGGCCTCCGCCTCCTGCTCCAGCCGCGCCAGCCCGGTGGCGACCGCCGCCGCCAGCACCTGGACCACCTGGGCCTCCAGCTCGCCCAGGTTGGCCCCGACCTTGGCCCGGGAGACGTCGCGCGCGCCGTACAGCGCCCCGACGATCTCGTCCCGGGCGTCGAACACGGGGGAGGCGATGATCTCGTCGACCCAGTGATGGCTGCCGGTCAGGGACGACTCGTCGAAGGTCTTGTAGCAGGTCGCCCGCTTCTCCAGCACCGACCGCATCACCCCGCGGCTGTACGCTCGAGAGCCGGTCGGCTCGGCGCCGTGCCGGGCCACCTCGACCCATTCGTCGTCGCGGCGCAGCAGGACCAGCCCGCGGTCGAGGCCCACCAGCTCCACCAGCGCCCGCGCCGTCTGGCCGTAGAACTCCGGCGACCCCGCCGCCGCCCGCTGGACCGCGACCACCGTCTCGAACCAGCGGACCAGGCGCTCAGGTGTCATGGAGTCGCGCATGTTGAGGAACGGCTCGCTCTTGGTCGGATCGCCGAAGACCATCGATCGCTGGATGGTCTTGAGCATCACCCCGGGCTCGAGGTCCGAGGTGCCCAGTCCGGTGCTGTCCTGCTCGGGAACGAAGCTGACCTTGGCCTCGCCCAGCATCACCAGGACCGGAAGCGCGAGCTCGCGTCGCTCACCCACGCCCAGCGGGGGCTCGTCCTCGACGCGGACCGGGTTGGTGCTGCTGAGGTTCTCCAGCTCGACCCGGCCGCCGGGCTTCTCCAGGGCGCGCAGGTGGTTCTTGGACACGTACCGGTCCTGGATCTGGCAGCGGGTGAGCTGGTCCCTTCCGGGACCGCGGCCGAACTCCAAGGGCTCGGCGGGATGCACGAAGATCCGCTGGTCCTGTCCGGGCTGGGTGACGATCACACGAATCATGTTCCGCCTCCCACTCAATCGGACGGTGGCGCCCCCATCCAAGCACGAAACGGCTCGCTTGGCCAGGTCTCCCGGCGAAGGGGCTCAGCGCCGATCGCTCCGATTGACCGGGCCTCGGGTCGGCGTGTAGCCTGCAACGATTGGGTCCCGGGGCGAGGGCATGAGCGAAGAGCGGCACACCATCCTGGTCGTCGACGACGACGAATCCAACCGCGACATGCTGGTTCGCCGGCTGACCCGAAAGGGCTACCAGGTGGTGGCGGCCGCGAACGGCAGGGCCGCGCTCGAGATGGTGCAGCGTGGGTCGATCGACCTGATGCTGCTGGACGTGATGATGCCCGGCCTCGACGGCATCGACGTCCTGAAGGAGGTCCGCAAGACCCGCTCTCCGACCGATCTGCCCATCATCATGGTCACCGCGCGGGCCAACGACTCGGACGTGATCGAGGCCCTGGAGCTGGGGGCCAACGACTACGTGACCAAGCCGATCGAGTTCTCGATCATGGCGGCTCGGATCGTGGCCCAGCTCCGGATGCGGCGCCGGTCGGAGCCGACCCCGGCTCCGCCCGCTCCCGCACCCGCACCCGCTGCCACCCCACCGGCGCCGGCGCCGACCGCGACCCGCCACGGCCGGGTGGGACCCGGCACGGTCCTGGGGACGAGGTACCGGATCGATTCCTGCATCGGCAGCGGCAACTTCGGGACCGTCTACCGCGCCCGCCACCTGACCCTCGACCACGACGTGGCGGTCAAGGTGCTGCGCGGCCAGATGGCCGCAGACGACGACGCGGTGGCCCGCTTCCAGCGGGAGGCCATCTCCACCTGCCGGGTGCAGCACCCGAACGCGGTGCTGGTGACCGACTTCGGGGTGGACCTGGACGTCGCCTTCCTGGTCATGGAGCTGCTCAAGGGTTATCCCTTGAGCGTCGAGCTGGCACGATCCGGACGCCTCTCGGTGGCCCGGGCGCTTCAGGTGGTGCTCCCGGTCTGCAGCGTCCTGGCCGCCGCCCACGACGCGGGGATCATCCATCGTGACGTCAAGCCCGCCAATGTCTTCCTGCACGAGGCGCCCCACGGCCAGGTGGTGAAGCTGCTCGACTTCGGCCTGGCCAAGCTGACCGGCAACCCCGCCCTGACGATGGCCGGTTTGATACTGGGGACGCCCGCGTACATGGCGCCGGAGCGGTTCGTCGAGGACACCTACGGCAGCCGGTCCGACGTCTACAGCGTCGGCACCATGCTCTACCAGATGCTGGCCGGCCGGCTCCCGTTCGACGTGGAGGGCGACGATCCGATGGCGCTGGCAGCCCGCAAGCTCCGCGAAGATCCGCCCCCGCTCGGCGACGGCGTGCCCGGGCTGACGCCGGAGCTCGCGGCGATGGTGGTGCGGGCCCTCAGCCGCAAGGCCGACGACCGGCCATCGGCCGGCGAGCTGGGCCGCGGCCTGGCGGAGGCGGTGGGCCTTCAAGGGGCGAGCTGGGAAACCGCCGCCCTCCGGCCGAGCGCGGGCGATCCAGCCGGGTCGCCCGCCGAGGTGGCGGAGGACGCGCCCACGGAGGTTCTGCCGGCTTTCGACGTCCGTCCGAAGCCGGACTCGGGCGACTGAGCCGGAGCCCCCTCACCGCGCCTCCCCGTGATAGGTTCCGAGCGTGGCCCTCGACTTCTCCTGGTCCCTCTCCCGGCACGACACCTTCATGACCTGCAGGCGCCGCTACTACTACGCCTACTACGCGGCCCAGGACGACCCGGAGGTGGCGCGCCTCAAGCGCCTCTCGGCGCTGCCGCTGTGGGCGGGCAGCGTGGTCCACGAGACGATCGAGGAGCTGCTCCAGTCCCCGAACCCTGTCCCGGGACCCGACCAGCAGGAGGCGATCGTGCGGGCCGCCGTCCACGGCCGCATGAAGGGCGATTTCGAAGGCAGCGCCGCCGGGGAGAGCGGCTTCCGGCTCTTCGAGCACGAGTACGGTGTCCCGATCGAGCAGGAGGACAAGAAGATCGCGGTGGGCACGGTGCAGCGCTGCCTGCGCCACTTCTTCCACAGCGCGACGCTCCAGGCCGCGGTGGCCGCGGGACGAGAGCGCTGGCTGAGCCTCGAGGACCTGGTGTCGTATCGTCTCGGCGACGTGCCTGTGTTCCTGCGCATGGACCTGGCCTTCCGGGACCCGGACGGCACGGTGGTGATCGTGGACTGGAAGAGCGGTCGAGGCGAGGGCCGCTTCAACGACGTGCAGCTCGCCGGCTACGCCCTCTACGCCTCCGGGGTGGGCTGGGTCGAGGAGCCGGACCAGCTCGTCACCGAGCTCGTCTACCTGGTGATCCCCCGCCACGTGCGGCGCCGCGTCGACGGGCGGAAGCTGGACAGCGCTCGCGACTTCATCCGCAAGAGCGCGGCCAACATGCGGTCGTTGCTCGTCGATCCGGTGGCCAACTCCGCCCGCCTCGAGGACTTCCCCATGATCGACCGGCCCCGGATCTGCCGCCGCTGCAACTTCCGGCGCCTCTGCTTCCCTCGGGAGATGTGAATCGAGGGGCGCGGGAACAGACGGTCGAAGCAGGGATGTCACCAGGTGATGCTGTGATACCAGGACGCGCGACGGCTGAGTGAAGACGCCGTCGCGCCGGGTAGCCCTCCGAGCGGTTCCACTCGACGAGGCCGATCTCGATCCGTTTCTCAGAGCTCCAGATCGAGGAAGCGCTCCCAGGCCGCTCGTGGCGACAGGACGGTCACTGGCCCCCCGGCAAGCCGCCGGGAAGTGCCTGAGATTTCCGGTGACGACCGTCGCCGGAGGGGTGCGATGGGCGACCTCCAGGAAGATCACGTCATCGTCGTCGGGGGGAGATCGATGGGCCCACGGCGTGGCGGTGACGTGCTCCTGGAACTGCAAGATGGCCAGGAACGCCTCCCGCCGCGCTGGTTCGATTCCCAGCCTGGGCCGCCCCAGCACCTCGCGGTACTCGAGCTCGACCCGGTCGTCGAGGCCGAGTCGCAGCCGCCACCCCAGAAGCAGGTCAATGAGTCGTCCCGGTGGCCCCAACGGCGACAGCAGACCTGATACCAGGACGTTCGTGTCTAGCACCCACTCCGTGTCCTCCGGAGTCGCCGGCCGTCTCGCGCAACGCGTCACGGCCGCAT
>CAZNNH010000228.1:0-8266 GCA_964574335.1 uncultured Acidobacteriota bacterium
CCGGGCCTGCTCCTTGCCGTAGCGCCGGACCGAGAACCGGCGCCGCTGGTAGCCCGTCTGGGGGTCTTCCCACCCGGCCACGTAACGCTGGTAGACCCGACCTTCCACCCGGTAGCGCTCGAGGTAGACCCCCACGATCCCGGTGGGGTTGCGGGGCCGGGTTGGGCGTCGGCGGTGCTCGCGGATGTCGGCGTCTAGGCGCAAGAGCAGCCGGTCCCGGAAGCGCTGCGCGGCGATCAAGGCGCTGGCGTGGCTGCCGTACTCCCAGTCGCCGAAGTAGTCCCGGAACGTCGTCTTCTTGCGCCGAACGATCACCGACCAGCCGTCCCGTTCGTCGCGGATGTTGGTGAGGGGGCCGAGGCGGATCGGCTTCCGTTTGCGGGCCGGCATGTGGCGCCATTGTCGCCCATCGCCACCGGGCCCGGTACCCCACAGATCTGTGGGGTCAGCGCTTCGGACCCCACAGATGCGAGGGGTCCGAGCGCCTTCCACGGCTCGACAGGAAGGCGCGCGAGGAGGAGATTTCCCTTGCGGGCCAACGACATCCTGACATCTACACGTCGCCTCATGCCGGCGGCACCCCCGTTGCAGTTGGAAGGGGCGATGCCGAAGCGTGGTCAGCCGGGCGAGACGCTCTTCGAGCGCGCCCAGCGCCTCGAATCCGCGTGGTCCCAGACGAACGGAACGGTCCCACCCGGGACGAGTGCTGAGACTCTGTCGGCCCGGTGTGCCGAGCTCGGTCCGGCCCTGGACGGTCCGTCACGGAGACCAGGCGAAGGCACCATCCGTCGTGGCGCCGGCGCCCTCGCGGAGGTCCACCGGGTGGCCGCCCGCGCGCACGAGCGGGGCACGGCCAGGAGGCTGCGAGGAGGGTGGTGCCGATCTCTCTCGGGGTCGAGAGGTGGCTCCGGCGGGAGCGAGATTCTCGCGGGCGTGGTGCCCTCCCCCCACGAGGAGGCGCTGCCGCGCGGCGCATCCAGCGTGCCCCCCGCTGGGGGGCGTGGCTGTGACTGGGGGACACCCCCAGCCCCCCGAACGGAGGCGCGAGACGGGCATGTGCGTGAGTCGCGAAGCGGTCCTCGAGGGAGCGAAACGACGCGCGCAGGAGGCGCGGAGAGCGCCGAAGCTCGCGGTAGCGGAACACGGACGCCGGGGCTATCGCCCCGGACCCCACCCGGGTACCCACGCAAGTGTTGCGTGGCCACGTCACGGATTCATTCGAATCTAGGAGTTTGGAGGCGCGTGATGATGCACGCGAGCCGCGGGCTCTCGACCGAACAGGCGTCGCGATACTACACCGAGGAGTACGAGCACGAGTACCACCTGCAGAAAGGCCCCGAGCGCACGCAGTGGATCGGCCGCAGCGCCGAGGAGCTGGGCCTCGAGGGCGCCGTCGAGCGTGAGGACTACCTGTCGGTGGTGGTGCACGGCCGTCACCCGCGGACGCACCAGCAACTGGTGGCGCTGCGGCACGGCCGCCTGGACCGGCGCGCGGGCTGGGACTTCACCGTCTCGGCAGACAAGAGCGTCTCGCTGGTGGCGTTGTCGCTGGGTGACGAGCGGCTGATCGCCGCCCACGACCGCGCGGTGCGCAACGCCATCCTGGCGGTGGAGCGTCACGCGCAGGCGTGGGTGCGCGGCGGCAAGGGCGTGGAGACCACCGGGCGCCTCGCGGCGGCGATGTTCCGGGACGAGGAGAGCCGTGCGCTGGAGCCGCAGCTCCACACCCACGTCGTCATCGCCAACATGACGCGGCGTGCGGACGGCGAGTGGCGCGCGCTGCACGAGACGGAGATGTACCGGTCGCAGCGTCTGGGGACGGCGGTGTACCGCGCCGAGATGGCGCGGGAGATCCGGCAGCTGGGGTACGAGGTGGAGCTGCGCCGGAACGGCGAGGTGGGGATCGCTGGGATCACCCGGGAGCAGATCGAGAGGGTGAGCACCAGGCGCAAGCAGATCCTCGAGTATGTGGCCGAGCGGGGCACCCGGACCGGCAACGCCGGGCAGCACGCGGCGCGCAACACCCGCGCCGCCAAGAGGCGGGACATCCCGGCCGACGAGCTGCGCAAGGAGTGGCGTGCGCTGGGCCAGGAGCTGCAGCTCAAGCCGGTCCGGACGACGCTCACCGGCCGCGCCAAGCGAGCCCTGAAGGGCGACAGCTCGGAAGCCGCGGCGGACGTCGTGGAGCGGGCCCTCCAGCACCTGTCCGAGCGTCGGGCGGTGCTGCAGCACCGCGACATCTGCGGCGAGGCCCTGCGCCGCGGCCTGGGGCAGGGCGTGGTGCTCAGCGACGTCGAGAAGGCGCTGGCCGCGCGGGCCGACCTGCACTGGAGCGCTGACGGGCTGAGCCTGGTGACCGAGGCGCAGCGCGAGCTCGAGAAGGAGGTCCTGCGGATGGAGAAGGCCGGCCGGAACCGACGCGAGAGGCTGTGCGCCCCGGGCTTCGCCGGGGTGGACGCCGTGCTGACGCCCGAGCAGCGCTCGGTGGTGCGGGGGCTCCTCGAGAACCGGCACCAGGTGATGGGCCTGGAGGGGAAGGCCGGCGTGGGGAAGAGCTACGCGCTGCGGGAGGTGGTCCGGGCGCTTCACGCCTCGGGCCGGAGGGTGCGGGGGATGGCGCCGACCGGCCGCGCGGCCGAGGCGCTGCGGGAGGCCGGGATCGCCGAGCCGAAGACGGTGGAGTCGGTGCTCCTCGAGAAGCCGGCCGAGCGCCAGCCCGGGGTCTGGATCGTCGACGAGGCGGGCCTGCTCGATGCCGGGCGGATGTTGCGGCTGCTGCAGCGCGCCGACTACCACGGCGCGCGGGTGATCCTGGTGGGGGACCGGGGCCAGCACCACGCGGTGGAGGCCGGGCAGCCGTTTGCCCAGCTCATCGAGAACGGCATGCCGACCGAGCGGCTGGGGTCGATCCGCCGGCAGCGGGACGCGGGGCTGCTGCAGGTGGTCGAGCACCTGTCGGAGCGGCGGGTGGGGCTGGCCGTGCGTGCGCTGCGGGAGCAGGGCCGGGTCGTGGAGGTGAAGCAGCGCGGCGCGCGTCACGCGGCGGTGGCGCGCGCGTACGTGGCGCAGCCGGAGGGGACGCTGGTGATCGCCCCCACCAACGCCGAGCGGCAGGACCTGAACCGTCGGATCCGGGGGCTGCTGGTGGAGGAGGGGCGGCTCGGGTCCGAGACCCTGAGCGTGGAGGTGGCGGTGCCCCGGGACCTGACGCGGGAGCAGCGCCGACAGGCCGGCAGCTACGAGAAGGGCGACCTGGTGACGTTCCGGCGGACGTCGCGGGAGATGGGGGTCAAGCGGGGCGCGCGGGGCCGGGTGCTGGTGGTGAACGAGGAGCAGAACCAGCTCAAGGTGTTGGTCGACGGACAGCTGGTGACGGTGCGGCTGAACCGGCTCGGGGCGCTGGAGGCGGCGCGTCCCGAGCGGCGCGAGCTGCGGGTGGGGGACCGCCTGGCGGTGCGCGAGAACCTGCAGCTCAAGAGCGGGGAGGGGGTCAAGAACGGGAGCCTGGGGACGGTTTTGGGGATCCCGAGCGCGCGCCGGGTGAGGGTGCGGCTGGACGACGGGCGAGTGGGGGAGCTGGACCTCAGTCAGCCGCGGGTGGTGGACCACGGCTATGCGGTCACCTCGCACGTCTCGCAGGGCCAGACGGTGGAGCGGGTGTACATGGTGGTGGACAGCCGGCTGGGGGCCTCGGTCGTCAACCAGCGGCAGGCGTACGTGAGCGTGAGCCGGGCACGGCTGGACGTCCGGGTCTACACCGACGACGAGGAGGCGCTGGAGCGGGTGTGGGGCCGGGACGACCAGGGGAGCGCGCGGGCGATGGACCTGGAGACGCTGCCGCTGCAGGTGCGGGAGTGGCGGCAGCGGGCGGTCGCGAACGAGCGGGAGGCGCGGAAGAAGCTGACCGGCGGGCTCGAAGCGGAGCGGGCGTCGGCGCGGGAGTCGGTGTACGAGGCGGTGCAGCGGCAGCGCAGCGACCTGGACGTGGAGCGGCACTTCGGCGTGCGCGCGGGCTGGGTGGCGCTGCGGGGCGCCCGGCTCGACGGGGGCCGCCCCGCCGGCGCCGAGGAGGTGGCGCTGCGCAACGAGCTGTACGACCTGCGCCACCCCGGCGGCCGGAGCGGCCTCGGGCCGCTCCCGGGCCTGAGCGTGTACCACGAGCGGTGCGTCCATGAGCTGGTCCAGGAGCTGGTCGGGGGCTCGGGGCTGGGCAGGGTGAGGGCGGAGCAGATCACGCCCGAGGTTGCGCGGCAGCTCGAGCTCGTGCTGGCCCGCTACCAGGCGAGCGGGGACCGGGTGGCCACCCTGGAGGCCGTGGGGGCGATCGTGGGCCTGGCCCTGGCGGGCGGCCCGATGCGGGCGCTTGGTGCCGACCGACAGTCCTACCGATCCCGCAACCATTAGCGGACCGCCGCATAGAGCGAGGAGGCGGAAGAACCGTATGGGACCGACCCCGACCCACGGGACGCCCTCATCCTTGCCGGCACCCAGGTCGATGCGCGCCATGGCTGCTCGGCGCTCTGTGAGCAATGGCCAGGGCTCTAGGGTAGGTTGATTCCACACTCCTCGGCGGCCACCTCTCTGATCTCCGGCCAGTACTTGAGGGTCCAGCCAATGAGAGGGATGAGTGTCAGGAGAAGAACCGTGACGATGGCCACGGGTTGGCGGTGGTGGGGTACGGTGATGACGTGGCGCCTTCCCGGGCCGTCGTTCGGGGGAGGCCAGTCGATCCCTGGTCGGCTGGCAGCGAGTAGGCTGGCTACCGCGAGATCGAAAACCGCGCCCACCCCTACTCCGGCCACCCCCAAGGGTGCGGGGCAGCGTCCGCGGGGACGCGTCAGGGGTTGCTCTGCCACGCCTGCGAGACGCCTTCGTATTCGAGCTCGGCCTGGGCCTTGGCGAGTTCCAGCGTCTCGTGCCATGTGTCGGCGAGGGGGCGCCAGTGCGCGTCGCAGTAGAGGAGGCTGAAGAACCCCGAGGGGTCTTGGGTGATGGCGAGGCCGCGGAAGGGTCCGAGCTCGTGGCCCCCTTGGACGTGGACCAGCTTGCGGGTCGGTTGGGCGCCGGCATCGAGGCGCGCGAAGCACACCGCCTGGCGGTCGTGCAACAGCCGCGGGGGTCGCTCGGGATCGATCATGCTTCACGTTGGCGACTCGAACCAACCTCGGCGCCTCAGCCGGTGACCCCCAAGGCGTCGTCCTCGAGCAGCAGCGCCTGCAGCAGTGGCGCCAGGGTCTCAACCGCCGGCGCACGCAAGCGCTCGCACTCCAGAGCACAGCCGTCCGGGCGCTTGTCCTGGCTGAGCGCCCGGAGGCCGATGATCTCGAGATCAGATCGCACCTGGCGGAGCCGCCGGCACAGCGGGATGGCGGAGGGCGCGCACTCGAGGACCACGCAATGGAGTTGGGCGTGCTGCCGGACCAGCTCCAAGGCGATCAGCGGGTTGCTGGTCGACCAGGTCTCCACTCCGGCCTCGGCGAGGGCCGCCGCCAGGCCGGTCGTGGTTGGGCCAGAGGAATCTACAACCAGCACCCGCGACATACCTGATCAGTATAGCCAGCCCTGGCCGGCAGGGCCGCGAGGCCCTTTCGCCGTAAGATGAGACAGGGCGATCCATGGCTGCTGAGCTGTGGCCGGTCGAGGGCGAGATCCTGGTGGTGGACCCCGACCCACACCACGCCCTCACCCTTGCCAACCAACTCACCTCGCTGGGGGTGGAGTGCTGGTGCGCAGACGACGCCATCCAGGCACAAGCGCAGCTCGGCGCGCGGCCGGGGATCCGGCTGGCGGTGGTGGGCTACGGAGACGACGCGGAGGCGGTGATCACGGCGCTGCGTCGCCGGCGGCCGGAGCTGTTGATCGTGGGCACGGCGGCCGGGGACGGCGCCGAGGACTTCCACAGGCTGGGGGTGGACGAGTACGTGCGGAAGCCGGTCGATCCTTGGTCGCTGGCGGCGATCCTGGTCGGCCGGTGAGGGAGCGGAAGGGCGCTTGCACCAAGGCCGCGGGGCCCGAGACCACCGGACCCTAGAGACGGCCCGGCTGTAGGATCCCCTCCCCTGGCGCAAGCGCCGGGCATCCTAGCAGTGTCGAAAGACCGTCGGCGAGTCGAGGCGAGGGCAGCATGCCGTGGTCGGACCGCCGTGAGCTTGGCACGTGGTCGCTGGTCCGCGCGCTCTTCTGGCGTTCGGGTTGCCCGAGGTGTGGCGGGGCGCGGCTCCGGTCTTCCCGGTTGCGGCCCCCTGTCGGGTGGCGCCCTCGGCGTGAGGGTGGT
Organism: uncultured Acidobacteriota bacterium; assembly: GCA_964574335.1. Classification (GTDB taxonomy): domain Bacteria; phylum Acidobacteriota; class Vicinamibacteria; order Fen-336; family Fen-336; genus CAZNNH01. The sequence goes on from CAZNNH010000228.1 coordinate 6,275, forward strand.
TCGCTGCCGGGAATGCGGGCATGCGTTTGGTGTGTGGGGTCGAACGCCGGAGGGAGAATAACCGGGCCCATGGCCCAGAGGGCGGGGCAGGGAGGGGCAGGATGGCCACGCTGTTTGTCGGGAACCTCCCCTGGACGGCGACCGAAGAGGAGCTGCTCGCCTTCTTCTCGTCCTTCGGGAAGGTGCGGTCGGTGAGGCTGGTGGTGGAGCCGGCCACCGGTCGGTCGCGGGGCTTCGCCTTCCTGGAGATGGACGGCGAGGCCGCCCGGGTGGCCATCACTCACGCCAACGGGAAGCCCCTCGGAGGGCGTCCGCTTCGGGTGGCGGAAGCGGAGGCGGGCCGGCCGGCGTCGCGCCCTCCGGCTCGGCTGGCCCACCGCGAGGACGCGGCAGAGGACGGACCGGACGCCCGCGCTCAAGCTCGGGGCCGCTGGGAGCGGCGCAAGCGCAACCACAACAAGACCCGACAGGACGCCGAGGGCGCACGCGAGGACTAAGCGGTCGGCCCGCCGCTCACCAGGTCGCCAGATAGGTGCAGGTCTCGCCCCCCGCCTGGCGGCACGGGCCGCTGGAATGCTGGACGCTGGGTGCCTGGCCGGCCTCGTGAAGACGTTCCACCACCGCCTGGATGATGCCCAAGTCGAAGGCGCAGGGGTACGGGTTGTGGCAGAGCAGCAGGGCCGAGCGAGGGCCATGCCGCTCATAGCGGTAGTGTCCGATCCCCTCTTCCAGCCTCCCCGAGAGCGGGTCGTAGAGGACCCGCCCCTCGATGCGGTGGTTGAGGTGGTAGGCGACGTCGATGGAGGCGAGCCCCTCATGAACGGTTCGGATCCCCGGGGGCCAGCGGGCGTGCTCCGGGATGGCTCGACCGATCTTGACGAGCGCCCCGCCCCCGAGCCGTTCGGCGATCGCCGTGAAGCTGTCCAGCCAAGCTTGCCCCGCTCTCACGTTCGTCAGCAAGGTGACGAGTGGATTGCGGACGCGCCTTTCGGGAGGGTCCGGATCAAGTTCGTGGAGCGCAAACCGCTGGACGTTCTGGATCACGACGTTACCTTGGAGTCGGGAGTGACGGTCCACAATCCGATGCGTGTCCTGCCACACGGTGGCGGCAGCGAGTCTGAGGCTGAAACAGCTGTTGGAGAAGCACGGGACTGACGAGGCGGCCCTCGAGGCATGGCGAGATAGCCACGCCCACCCTTGACGGTGGAGACAGCTTACGTTGGCCCTCCTGACGCAACCGCGCGAAAGGCGCCGCGACCACTCAGGCGGGGGAGCGGGGTGACGGAATGCGCGCCCCGCGAGCACGTTCGAGCCGGCTGGCGGGGCGGGGGTGTACTCGCGGGGCTACCGCGCGGAGGCGCGCGATCGTCGCCAGGACCAGAGGAAGAGGAAGCCAGGGGCCGCGAAGACGAGCCAGGCCCAACCCGTCGGAAACGCTCCGGTGGTCGCTGCGTGAAGCAGGTAGAAGGCCACGAGGCTCCCCACCGTGATGCCGCCTCCGAGTCCCTCCCGCCACCACGCCAGGATCAGGCCCGCGACGATGCCGCCAGGGTAGAGGAGGAAACCCGTCCAGTCCCGGAGAGTCGTGGGCATCTGACCGACGCACATGGCGAGGATCACCCCGACGCTCGCGATCGACCCGGTCCTGGCCGACCAGCGAACCGCTAGCGCTAGGCGCCCCCCGTGAGGTTCGCGTTCCATGGTCGCTCCTATGGCGCGTGACTCCCGCGCCCGGCAGGGATGATGCCCCCGCCGCCCAAAGAAGGCGACGGGGGTTGGTACGGTTCCAGGAGCGTCCCAGGGGTGGAGGGCGCGGACGACTCCCCACACCACGCCAAAGTCGGGGCCGTGAGGAGAAAGTGGGCCCGGCATGCTGTTCCCGTGCGAAACCACCCCGCAAGGGGCTCTCTGGGGCTTCCTACGGGCCGGAGAGGCGTCGGCCACCGCCGACTCGGCGGGCGAGATCCTCCGCGACGTTCCAGGGGTGCAACT
>CAZNNH010000229.1:0-8205 GCA_964574335.1 uncultured Acidobacteriota bacterium
CGCTCACAAGGCATCGCAGCTTCTCCGCCAGCGCCTTCCGGGCCAGGTACAGCCGTGACTTGATCGTGCCCTCCGGCAGCTCCAGCAACCCCGCCACCTCGCGCACGCCGTGCCCTTCGATGGCCGCCAGGACCGTTACGATCCGCAGCTTCTCGGGGAGCGCGTCGAGCGCCTCCCACACCCTGGCGCTTCGCTCGGCTCGCAGGGCCTCCTCCTCCACGGAATCGCTCCTCGGACACCACCGCAGGGCGTGCTGCTCCTCGCGCCTCTGGCGGCGGCTACTGGCCCGGCGCCGATCCAGCGCCAGCCGAAACGAGGTCCGGACTAGCCAGGCCCGGAACCGATTGCGATCCCGCAGCGACGGATAGGCGCGCCGGGCACGGAGGAAGGCCTCCTGGGCCACGTCCTCGGCGTCCTCGCGGTGGCGCAGGACCGACAGCGCGACCCGAAACGCCAGCGCACAGGTGTCGGCGACCCGCTGCTCGAGCTCGCGCTCGAACGGAGAGTCGACCGTCACCGGCCGGCCGCAAAGGCGGACCGCGTCTTGCACGTACACTTCATCCGTCCTCGACCACAAGACGCCGCTGCGGCCCAGGTGGTTCACCTGCCTCTCCAGGACGGTCGGGTGGGTGTCACTGGGCAGCCGGGGCCCATCTCAGCTCCAGAAGGCAGACCGCCGGCGGGCAGAGGAAGCGGATCGGCGGCGCCGCGCCGCGTTCCAGGCCGATCCCGGGCGACACGTGTAGCCACAGGCCGTCGAGGCGGGTGAGGCCGGCGGCGCTACGCCTCGGGATCCGCGAGAGGGTGAGCGGGGGGCCGAAGAACGGCACCACCACCTGGCCGCCGTGGGTGTGTCCCGCCAGGGCCAGGTCGACTCCGGGCACCCGGGCCAGGGCGAGCGCGAAGTCAGGGCTATGCCCGAGCACGATCCGGGCGTCCGCGGGCGGCGCGCTCCGCACCAGGGAGGCCAGTGTCTCGACGCTGCGGGTGCGGCTGTTTCGCAGGCTGAGGCCGACGAGGGCCACACGGTGGCCATCCGCCAGCCTGACGGCCACCGAGCGGTCCGACAGCGGCACGAAGCCCGAGCCTTCCAACGTCGCCGGCCAGTCGTGGTCGACGTCGCCCTGGACCGCGTAGGCGCCGAGGGGCGCCCGGGCCGCCGCCAAGCGCAACAGGTCGCGCAGCCGGGGCAGCGCTTGCTCCCGGCTCCCCCAGGGGTCGCTCTGGGCCAGATCGCCGGTGAAGACGATCAGGTCGGGGCGTTGCTCCAGGCCCAGGCGAAGCGCCCGCTCCTCGTGCTCACCGACCCGGGCCGCCTGGATGTCGCTCAGATGGAGGATCCGCAGGACGCTGGAGGGAGGCCGGCCACCATTCGAGACCACGGTGTGGGTGCGCACCTGAAGGTTGAACGGCTCGAAGTGGTAGGCGTAGCCGTAGGTGGCGAGCAGCGCCAGGAGAAGCCCCGTCGCGAATCGGGCCGGACCCTTTCGTCCGGCGCGCGACATCAGCCAGACGGTGGCCGCCGCGAGCAGCACGCCCTCGCCGAACAGCGCCTGGCAGACGAGCCCGATGAACGTGAAGCGGGGGGATGGGGCGAACGGCAAGAGCAGGCCCGCCCACGTCACCGCGACGGCCAGGAAGAACGTGCCGCCCCCGACCAGCCCCGCCCACGGATGTGTCCCCGAGCGGGCCCGCCAGGCCGCCAGGCCCAGCAGCCCCACCACCCCGGCCAGGAGCCCGGCGTGGAAGACACCGACGACCAGCCAATACCGTTCGCTCACGCGGTCAGCTCCATGCCCCCGGCATCCGCGCTCAGTGCCAGAGCCCGCTGACGTGCCAGCGCGGGGGGCGGGTCACCCGCGGCCAGGCGCTGGGCAGCTCGAGACCCTGGGCGTGGGCCGGGTCGACGGACGGCCCGGGCGGTCGCCGCCCGGCCAGCTCGAGCAGCCGTGCCACCCGCTCCTTCGTGTTGGGGTGGGTCCGGAGCACCGAGGGCTCCGGGTTGCCTCGTCCCGGGAAGAGCCATGCCCACAGGTTCCGCTCCTGGCGTTCCAGCTTCTCCAGGGCCGCGGCCAGGCCGATCGGGTCGCCGGTGAGCTGCACGGCGCCCAGGTCGGCATCCAGCTCGCGGGTCCGCGACAGCGCGAGCTGCATCAGGCCGCTCAGCGTCGGCGCCGCCAGAAGCAGCAGGATCGGCAGCCAGGCCACCTCGACCATCCCGGAGAGGGCCATCGGCAGGCTGAGCAGCAGCAGGAGCTGGCCCAGCGTCGACAGCGCCGAGGTGATGCGGCTGATCGTGTCCGCCAGGCCCATCACCCAGACGTCGTTGTGGCGGATGTGGCTCACCTCGTGGGCCAGCACCCCGGCCAGCTCGCGCAGGCTGAGCCGGCGCAGCAGCCCATCGGTGATGCCGATCGCGGACTCCTGCGGCCGCCCCACCGAGAAGGCGTTCAGGATCCGGGTGGGGACGTAGAAGAGGCGGGGGGCGCGCGGCAGCCGCGCCCGATCGGCGAGGATCTCGACGATGCCGTGCAGCTCGACAAGCTCGGCGGGGTGTAGCGGCCGCGCCCCGTACATGCGCAGCACCATCGCCGGCGACATCCGCGGGCCCAGGAAGACCAACAGCAGGCCGAGACCGACCACGTAGATCGCGCCGACGGATCCCCACATCAGGTAGCCGAGCAGGAGCAGCAGCAGGCCCATCCCCAGCACGAGCAGCGCCGAGGCCAGCAGGTTGGACCAGGTGTGGTTGACGATGGCGTTCTCGTCGATGGCCATGGCTTACCTGACTCTCATCATAACCAGGTGTCCTCGCGAGCTGTTTGTCACAGCCAACGGCCCGTGTCGTAGATTCTTCGGGCGCCGGCAGGGCGCCGCCGTCAGAATGACGCGAGCAGGCCGCACCGGGTTGGGCTAAGCTTCACGCCTCGAGGAGGCGAGGATGGACCGACTGCGCTTGGGCGGTGGGCTGCTGCTGTCGATGACGCTGCTGGTCGGCTCGGGGTGCCGATCCGCCCACCCGGTGGGCGTGGCCAGCCCACGGCCGGCTCCCCAGATCTCGGACGGCCTCCACTGGATGCGCAACTCGGCCGAGCACCGCGCCGTCTTCCTCCAGACCTATGCCTGGGCGACCCGGGAGCTGGATCGTCTGGCGGCCGGCCGAGCACCGGGGACCTGGGCCGTGATCTCCGACGCCGACGAGACCATCCTGGACACCTCGTCGTACCAGAAAGAACGAGACGAAGCCGGCCGCGCCTTCTCGCAGGAGACCTGGGAGGCGTGGGTATTGAGCAGCCCGGCGACGCCGGTGCCGGGCGCCGTGGCCTTCTTTCGGCATGTCAAGGAGCTGGGCGGCAAGGTCGCCGTCGTCACCAACCGTGGCGCGTCGCTGTGCCCGGTGACGGAGGACAACCTGCGATCGATCGGCGTCCCCTTCGACGTCGTGCTCTGCCGCACGCCCGAGAGCGCGTACAAGGAAGCGCGATTCGAGCGGGTGGCCACCGGCCAGGCCTCGCTCGACCTGCCCCCGCTCGAGATCCTGATGTGGCTCGGCGACAACATCCAGGACTTCCCGCAGCAGCGGCAGGCGTTGCGGCACGCCGCCGACGCGGAGCTCCGGAGCTTCGGGACCCGCTTCATCATCTTCCCGAACCCGGTCTACGGCTCGTGGGTCGCTAACCCGCGCGAGTGACCTGGCCCGACCCCTAGCGCGCCGGCACGCCCGCGTGCCGAGGCGACGAGGGCCGAGCACACCTCATGCAACTCGGTTGCATCTGCAGTATGCTGCGTCGATGCAACTGGGGTGTTCGAGCCTGGAACGGGAGGCAGGTCGACGCCTGGCAGGTGCCTCGCTCCGTCGAACCCGGCCCCGCGTGGCGGTGCTGACGGCGCTGCTGGAGGCCCGGCGGCCCCTCAGCCAGGAGGAGATCGCCGGGCACCTCCGCGGGCGGGCGCCCAACAAGGTGACCATCTACCGCGCGCTCGAGGCGTTGCTCCGGGCCGACCTGGTGCATCGCGCCTTTCTCCAGGAGCGCACCTGGCGTTTCGAGCTGGCCGACCACTGCCAGAAGCGGCAGTGCCACCCTCACTTCACCTGCACCGGCTGCGGGGAGATCTCCTGCCTGCAGTCGATCCACGCGCCGCTGGTGGCGCGGCGGCACAGGGGCTTCGTGGTCCACCGCCAACGCATCGAGCTGGAGGGACTCTGCCCGGCCTGCGGCACGACCGGAAGATGACCCGTCCCGGTCACCGGTTGCCGGGCGACGCTTCGACGATCTGCTGGACGGCAGCCGCATCGCCCGTTCTACGCGCGAGCGCCTGGCTGGCGATTGCGACGTCGGTCTGTTTCGTGGTCGTGCACAGTCCGGCCCTGCACAACCACTCCGACTCGGACTCCGGGACGGGGTGCGTCATCTGTCAGGCGCTGGCCAGCGTCACGCCCGACCTGCCGACCTGCGCCTCCGCTCCACCCGTTGCCACAATCGTCGAAGGGAAACGTCCGCCGGCACCCACCGCGACCTACGCGCAGCCCCTGCTCGGCGACGCGTCGTCGCCGCGCGGCCCTCCCACCACCCACACCCTCAGCACCCCTATCTGAAGGCACGGGCGCCTCGCAGGCTGGTCGCCCGTCGCTAGCCCTGTTGGGGGAGCCTGTCGTTCCGTGCGGAGGAGGAGTGATGTCAGCGCGTAGCATGCTTCGTGGTGTCGGCCCCCTGCTGGCCGTGGCTGGATTGGCGGGCGCGCACGCCGCGGCGGGTCCCATCGAGCCGCCAGCGTCCGCAGTAGCGCGAGCCGGCGGCAAGACCGGAGACGTCGTGACCGGCTGCGTGCTCGACTCGGAAGGGAGCCGTGTCGCCGGCGCAGAGGTCCAGCTCGTGGAGCTCGGTCGTCAGATCCGGACGGAGAGTGACGGCGGGTTCCGCTTCACCGCCGTGCCGGCAGGCCGGCACACGCTGAGGGTCCGCCATCCCCCGTTTGCTGCGGTGAATCGCAGCATACGAGTACCCGGCGAGGAGTCGATCGAGATCACGCTCGACGCCGACCTTCGCTTCCAGGACGAGGTGAGCGTCACCGCCACTCCCTGGGTGAGCCGGCCGCTCGAAACCGCACAGCAGGTCGGTCTCGTGGCCGCCGAGGACGCACGGCGCGAGAACGTGGCCTCGGTGGGCGAGGCGCTGGCGAGCGTACCGGGGATGGCCTTCATCCCTACCGGCAACGCCCTGGGCACGCCGGTGATTCGCGGCATCTCGGGGCATCGCATTCGGGTGATGAACGACGGCATCGCCCTCAACCACCAGCAGAACAGTTGGCGGCACTCGCCGAACGTCGAGCCCGCGTTTGCCGACCGGCTGGAGCTGGTTCAGGGACCGGCGAGCGTCCTCTACGGCCCCGACGCCATGGGCGGCGTGATCAACGTGGTGCACGCGCCTCTCCCCTTCGCCGCTGACGGCGGGCGGGTGCTGCATGGCGAGATCGCGCCCAGCTTTTCCAGCAACGCGGCCGAGTGGACGGGTCGCGGCCGACTGGAGGGTGCGCACGGCGGCCTGGGCTTCCGCCTTGATGTCCTGCGGAGGGCAGGGGACGACATCGAGACGCCGAGCAAGACGCTCGAGAACACGGACTACGCGCAGACCAATGCCGCGGTGACGGTGGGCCATAGCGGCTCCTGGGGGAACGTCCGTCTGTGCTGGCACCACTGGGAGGACGAGACGGGGTTCTATCGTCCCGCCGGCTTCCGCCTCGACCTGCACGACGACCTGTTCGTCGCCGATGCTCGCGCTCCCACTCGCGCCGGAGTGTTCGAGCTGCTGGCGTCCAGGCAACAGAACCGTCGCACGGCCTTCCCGTCAGGGCTGAGCGGCCCGCCGGGCGTCGACCTCGATCTGGTCACCCTCACCGGCCGCTTGGGTTTCGAGCACCGCCCGCTGGGCATGCTGAGGGGCCGTGTCGCGGTCGAGTACACGGGGCTCGACAACGAAGCCATCGTCGGCCAGCTCGTTCCGGATTACGAAGGCGACGGCTTCGCACTGATGGCGTACGAGGATGCGCGTCTCTGGCCGAGCGACGATGGAGGGTTCGACCGAGTCGTTCTGAGCCTTGGCATGCGCTGGGACACCCAAAGGCTCGACATGGCCCCATTCCCGGCATGGCAGCTCGGGCCGAGAGTCACCAGGGACTACTCCGCCGTGACCGGGGCGCTCGGGGCCGTGGTGCGGCTGGGACGCGACGTCGCCCTGGCGGGGAGCCTGGCTCGAGGCTGGCGTCCGCCCAACGCCTTCGAGCTCTTCGCCCGTGGCGAGCACGGCGGTGTCGCCGCGTTCCAGCTCGGGAACCCCGATCTGGTCGAGGAGTCGAACGTCAACGGCGAGATCGATCTTCGCTACGAGGGGAGACGCCTCAGGGGTCGGATCTCCGCCTATCGCAACCAGATCGACGACTACATCTACCTCGCCGACTCGGGCGACGTCGAGGCCGGCCTGCCGGTGTTCGTCCACCGTCAAGGTGATGCGCGGATCCAGGGGATCGAGACGAAGGTCGAGGCGGCGCTTCTGGAGCTGGTGCGGGTCGGACTCGGCTATGCGTCGATCGACACACGAAACAAGGCCACCTCCGGCCGTCTCCCCCAGACGCCACCCCGTCGCCTGCTGGCAACCCTGAGATTCGAGCGAGACCGCATGGCGCGCTTGTCGCAGGTCTTCCTCGAAGTCGATGGTGCCATCGTGGGGAAAGGAACGGTCTCCGGACCCGACGAGCCTCTCGGCACGCCGACCGACGCCTACCAGGTCTTCGACCTGAAGGCAGGTCTTACGGTGCCGCTCGGCGGAAAGGCGCTGGGCATCGACATCGCCGTTCGCAACCTTCTCGACACCGAGTACACCGACTTCCTGTGGAGCTACAAGCCGTTTGCCTCGAACCCGGGCCGCGATGTGCGTGTGGTAATGAGCTTCAGCTTCTGACCAGCCAGTCCCCGAGGTCCGCCAGCAGCCGGGCCGTCACCTCGCGCGCGGCGCGGTTCACCCTCCGCGACGTCGGCTGGTGGGTGACGCGGACGCAGAAGGCCACCTCCGGCGCCTCGGCCGGAAGGAAACCGATGTAGTTGACGTGGTAGCCGTGATGCCACTCGCTGGCGGTGCCCGTCTTCATCGCCACCGCCAGGTCCGGGGGCGACAGGCCGGCCGCCGTCCCCCCGGCTCGGGTGACGGCGCGCATGGCCCGACGCATCGTCTCGAGCCAGGTCGGCTCGAGCACCCGTCGTCCTCCGGGCCGGCGCCGCGGCCGCCGCGCCAGGCCCAGGGGGCCGGTCTCGGCCGTCACCAGGGTCGGCTCCGGCATGACGCCGTCGGCGGCGAACACCGCGGCCAGCAAGGCGGCGTGCAGCGGCGTGATGTCCGTCGCCTCCAGGCCGATCGCCAGGTCGGCGAGCTGGCGCTCGGTGCCCTCCCGCTGCCGCACCCGGCCCGCCCACCTGCCCGGTACCACGCCCTCCCCGTCGAACCCGTAGCGGCGATACTCCTCGAGCAGCGCCTGTCGCCCCACCCGGATGCCGAGGTTGGCGAAGGCGATGTTGCAGCTCACCGCCAGCGCCTGGTCGAGGCCGTGGAGCGGGCCCGCCCGGTAGGGGCACCAGAGCGTGCCCCCCTGGTAGCTCTCGGATCCCTGGCAGGTCAAACGCGCGATCTCGGCGTCGGGGTCGAGCCCGGCGCGCAAGGCCGCCGTGGTGGTGATCAGCTTGGCGATGGAGGCCGGCTCCCGTCGTTGCTCGAAGGCGGCTCGGGGCTCGCGGCGCAAGGTCCGCGGGTCGCTCACGGCGGCCATCACGGTCCCGTCCCACGGGTCGAGCAGCACGATGCTTCCCCGGTACGGGCCGAGGGCGGCGAGCGAAAGCCGCGCCAGGTCGAGGTCGAGGCCCAGCCGCACGCCGGCAGGTCGGGGTGACCGGCCCGTCCAGCCCTCCGCCAGGCCGGGCGGAAGCCAGGCCTCGGCGACGTCCGTGGCCCGTTGGAAGAGGCCGGCGGCATCGAGGGCCCCGACCAGCTCCCCGCCGCGATCCCGGAGTAGGGTCTCCGCCCCGGCCGAGCGCCAGACGAGGGCCCGCTCCAGCCGGCGTCCCAGCCGGTGCCAGCGCAGCAGGCCGGCGGCCCCGGCCGCCACCTCCCGCGCCTCCGGCTCCCGCCCCGCCTCGAGCAGGGCCGCCGCTCGATAGAT
>CAZNNH010000230.1:0-8124 GCA_964574335.1 uncultured Acidobacteriota bacterium
TTTCGGGGGACACGATCCGGATTCGCCGGCCAGACGAGCGAATCCGGTCCCGGCCTTTCGGGGGACACGATCCGGATTCGCCGGCCAGACGAGCGAATCCGGTCCCGGCCTTTCGGGGGACACGATCCGGATTCGCCGGCCAGACGAGCGAATCCGGTCATGTCCCCCAGGACGTCAGTCGGTGCCGGTGAGGCCGCGTTTCTCGAGCAGGGGCTCGATGCTGGGCTCCCGGCCGCGGAAGCGCTTGTAGAGCACCATCGGGTCCTCGGTGTGGCCGCGGGCCAGGATCTCCCGGCGGAAGCGCTGGGCGGTGGCCGGGTCGAAGAGGCCGGCCTCCTTGAAGGCCTGGAACGCGTCCGCGTCCAGCACCTCGGCCCAGACGTAGCTGTAGTAGCCGGCGGCGTAGCCGCCGGCGAAGATGTGGCTGAAGTACGGGCTGCGGTAACGGGTGACGATCTCGGGGATCAGGCCGATCCGGTCGAGGGCCTGCTTCTCGAAGCCGCGCACGTCCCTGGTCGGCGGGCTGGTCAGGGCGTGCCAGCCCATGTCCAGGAACGAGGCCGCCAGGTACTCCACGGTGGCGAAGCCCTGGTTGAACCGGGCGCTCCTCACCAGCTTGTCGACCAGCGACTGGGGGATCGGCTCGCCGGTCTGGTAGTGCCGGGCGTAGCTGCGGAGCACGTCGGGGTGCCGGGCCCAGTTCTCCATGATCTGCGAGGGGAGCTCGACGAAGTCTCTAGGGACGGCGGTTCCCGACAGCGACTCGTAGGCGGCGTCGGACAGCAGGCCGTGCAGGGCGTGGCCGAGCTCGTGAAACATCGTCTCGACCTCCTCCAGGCTCAGCAGGGCGGGCTTGTCCGCGGTGGGCTTGGAGAAGTTGCCGACGTTGTAGATGACGGGGCTGATCCGTCGGCCGTCCAGGCGGGCCTCCTTGCGGAAGGCGCTCATCCAGGCCCCGCCGCTCTTGCTCTCGCGCGGGAAGTAGTCCACGTAGAACAGGCCCACCGGCGACCCGTCCGCCTCCTCGACCTCGAAGACCTTGACGTCCTGGTGGTACTTGGGGACGTCCGTCCGCTCCACGAAGCGGATGCCGTAGAGCTTCTGGCAGACCTCGAAGGCGCCCTGGCGGACCCGGTCCAGCTCGAAGTACGGGCGCAGGGTCTCCTCGTCCAGGTCGTACTTGGCCTTGCGCAGCTTCTCGGCGTAGTACCACCAGTCCCAGGCGGCGAGCTGGAAGTGGCCCCCCTCCTGGTCGATCAGGGCCTGCATCTCGCGGACCTCGCGCCGGGCCACCGGCAGCGCCGCCTTCCACAGCCGGTCGAGGAGCTGGAAGACGGCGTCCGGCGTCTTGGCCATGTTGCGGTCGAGGACGAAGGCGGCGTGGCTCGGGTAGCCCAGCAGCTTGGCCCGCTCCAGGCGCAGGCTGACGATGCGGGCGACGTTCTGCTTGTTGTCGAGCTCGTCGTCGCGGTCGCCGCGGGTGATGTAGGCCTTGAACAGACGCTCGCGCAGATCGCGCCGCTTGGAGTACTGGAGGAACGGGATCAGGCTCGGCTTGTGGAGGGTGAAGACCCACTTCCCCGGGTGCCCCCGCTCCGCCGCGGTCTCGGCGGCCGCTGTCACCACGCTCTCGGGGAGCCCGGCCAGGTCGGCCTCGGAGTCGATCACCAGCTCGAAGCGGTTGTTCTCCTTGAGGACGTTCTCGCCGAACGCCACCGAAAGCACCGACAGCTCCTGGTTGATCTCGCGCAGCCGCGCCTTGGCCACCAGGTCGAGCTTGGCGCCGCCCCGGACGAAGTCCTGGTAGGTCTCCTCGAGGAGCATCGCCGGCTCGGTGTCGAGATCCAGCTCGGCACGGCGCCGGTAGACAGACTCGATGCGGCGGAACAGGGCCTCGTCGAGGAGGATGTCGTCCTGGTGGCTCGACAGCAGCGGCGCCGTCTCCTTGGCGACCTTCTGGATCGGGTCGCTGGTGAGGGCGTCCGTGTACATGTTGAAGACGGAGTCGACGCGGCGCAGCAGGGCACCGCTGCGCTCGAGGGCCTCGACGGTGTTGGCGAACGACGGCGCCTCGGCCGACTCGGTGATGGCCCGGACCTCGGCGCGGTGTCGTTCGATCCCCGCCTGGAAGGCGGGAAGGAAATGCTCGGGGCGGATCTGGTCGAAGGGCGGGACGCCGAACGGCGTGCTCCACTCGCCGATCAGGGGGTTCCCTCCCGGGTCGGCCGCGACGGCGAGCGCGGCGGGGAGGCACAGCATCAGGGTCATGGTCGCGGTCTTCCAGGATCGCATGTCTCGGGCTCCTGCGAATCTCCGGCTACTTCGCCTCGGGCTCCGGGGCCTTGCGGGTGGCCTTGAAGGTGAACCAGTTGTCGTCCCAGGTGGCGGATCCCCTCAGCCCGCCGTCCTTCAGCTTGCCGTGCACCTTGAGCTTGGCGGTGCGGTAGCCGACCTCCGGGGCGGCGTGCTCGCCGCTGAGCTCGAGAACCCCATCCTTGAACGTGCCCGTGTACACCTCCCGGTCTCCCTGCTTGGCGGCGACCGCCTCGCCGTCCTGGGTGATCAGCAGCGTCCTCGGATAGCTGCCGCTGTCGTTGCTGAAGACGAAGTCCCAGGTGCCGTCGAGCTCAGCCGCGCTCGCCGCGGTGGGGAGCAGCAGCGCCGAGCCTAAGAGTGCCAGCACGACGACGAGTACACGGGATCGGAGGCTCATGGGGTGTCCTGTCCTTTCGCGAGAATGGAAGAAGAAGAGACATCGGGTGATCGGCCGAGGTGGCGGACGGGGCCGCAGCGCCGTTCGCGTTCCCGTCGCGTAGGATAACCGATTCTTCTCGCGTGATAGACTCCCGCCCGGCCCGCCCGCTTGCGGGTCGTTGCCCCAGGAGCTCCGCATGCGGCACTCCTGTGGGTGCCCGCCGAGGAAGGAGACGACCATGACCCAGCGCCGCCTGGCCGTCCGCCTGCTGGTCCCGCTCTTCATCTCGATCCTGCCGGCGAGAAGCCCCGCCCAGGACCCACCCGACTGGGAGAACCCGGCCGTCTTCGAGCGCAACCAGACCGAGCCCCACGCGACGCTGATGCCCTTCGCCTCCGTCGAGGAGGCCCGCGCCAACCCGCGCAAGGCCTCGCCCTACTGCCTGCTGCTGAGCGGCACCTGGAAGTTCCGCTGGGCCCAGAACCCGGGCGAGGCGCCCGCCGGCTTCCAGGACCCGAGCTACGACGTGTCGGGCTGGGACGACATCCGGGTCCCCGGGAACTGGCAGATGTCGGGCTTCGGCCACCCGATGTTCCGCAACGTCGCCCACCCCTTCCCCGCCACGCCGCCCACGGTCCCGAAGGGCTACAACCCGGTGGGCTCGTACCGGCGGGCCTTCACCGTCCCCGAGGCGTGGGCGGAAAGGCAGGTCTTCCTCCACTTCGAGGGGGTCAAGTCGGCCTCGCGGGTCTGGATCAACGGCCGCGAGGTCGGCTACAACGAGGGCGGGATGGAGCCGGCCGAGTACGACGTGACCGGCGTCCTGCAACCCGGCGAGAACACCCTGGCGGTCTGGGTGCTCCGCTACTCCGACGGCACCTACCTGGAAGACCAGGACATGTGGCGGCTCTCCGGGATCTTCCGCGACGTCTACCTGATGGCGACGCCGAAGGTCCACGTGCGCGACTTCGCCGTCACCACCGATCTGGACGCCGACTACCGGGATGCCGAGCTCGCAATCCACGCCGAGCTCGCCAACTACGGCAGCGCCCTGGCCACGGGGCGCCGGCTGCGGGCCACCCTCCTGGACGGCTCGAAGCCCGTCCTGGATGCCCCTCTTTGGGCCACGGTCGCCGACCTGGTGCCGGGCACGCCCCGGCCGGTGTCACTCTCCGGGCCGGTCCACCAGCCTCGGCTGTGGTCGGCCGAGCACCCCAACCTCTACACCCTGGTCCTCGAGCTGCTGGGCCGGGACGGCTCGGTCGCCGAGGTGCTGAGCTGCCGGGTCGGCTTCCGGGAGATCGAGGTCAAGGACCAGGCCCTCCTCATCAACGGGCAGCCGGTCAAGCTCAACGCCGTCAACAGCCACGTCCAGCACCCCGATACCGGACGGACCATGGACCTCGACACCATGCGCCGGGACCTTGTCCTGATGAAGCGCTTCAACGTCAACGCCGTGCGTACCTCGCACTACCCGCCCAACGTCGAGTACCTGGATCTGGCCGACGAGCTGGGCGTGTACGTGATCGACGAGACCGGCGACGAAGCCCACGCCACCGAGTACCTCTCCGAGCGTCCCGAGTGGCGGGCCACCTACGTCGACCGCGGCCGGCAAATGGTGCAACGCGATCGCAACCACCCGAGCGTGATCATCTGGAGCGCCGGAAACGAGAGCGGCTCCGGCGACAACATCTGCGCCGTGATCGCCGAGGGCAAGCGGCTCGACCCGAGCCGGCCGGCCTGGCTCTACGGCGGCAACAACGACTACTTCCCCGCCAACCACCCCCTCGACTGCGAGGACATCGTCGGCCCCCGCTATCCCACCCCCTTCGAGCTCAAGACGCGGGTGGCGCTGCTCCCGGCAGACCAGGCCCCGCGCCCCTCCTTCATGGACGAGTACGCGGCCGCTACCGGCAACAGCCTGGGGGCCCTCGACGAGTACTGGGAGGTGATCTGGAACCACCCCCGCACCATCGGCGGCGCGGTCTGGGACTGGGTGAGCCCGGGCCTCCGCTTCAAGTGGATCCAAACCGAGGACGCCTCGCCCCACCACAACCACGGCGCCCTGATGGGCCGGGCCACGCTGGTCCCGGGCCACCGGGGCCAGGCGGTGGCCCTCAGCGGCCACGACGAGTGGGTGGAGATCTACCGCGACCCGAGCCTCGACATCGAGGGCGACCAGCTCACCCTCTCGGCGTGGGTGCTCCCGCGCGCCTGGAACGGGACCGGCCCCATCGTCACCAAGGGCGACCACCAGTTCGGCCTTCAGCAGATAGCGGCGGACCAGCTCGAGCTCTACATCCACGACCGGCGGCGGGTCTCGGTGAAGGCCAGCACCCCCCAGGGGTGGGAGGGGGCCTGGCACCAGGTGGCCGGCGTCTACGACGGTCACGAGCTGCGGCTCCTGGTGGATGGGAGGGTGCTCGCCTCCACCCCCCACTCGGGGACCATCGACGCGGGGGCGTTCCCGGTCAACGTCGGCCGCAACGCCGAGCTCCACGGGCAGGAGCATCCGGGCGAGCTCTTGAGCGCCGTCATCGACCAGGTCCGGGTCTTCGCCCGGGCGCTGGGCGCCGACGAGCTGGACCGGGACACGCCCGAGCTCCGTCGGCAGGCCCGGCTCTGGCTCGACTTCGACCGCGCCTCTGAGAAGGGCGAGCTCTACAGCCTGGGCATCGGCGGTCGCTCGTACGGGGTGGTGTGGCCGGACCGGACGCCGCAGCCGGAGCTGTGGCAGCTCAAGAAGTCGGCCCAGCCGGTGCAGGTCGAGGCCGTCGACCTGGCCGGGGGATGGGTCCGGATCCGGAACCGCCACGCCTTCACCGACCTCTCCGAGCTTCACGCCGAGTGGCGCCTGATGCAGGACGCCGAGGTCCTCCAGAGCGGCCGTCTCGAGCTCAGACTGCCGCCGCTCCAGGAGCGGCTGCTACAGGTCCCCTTCGCGCCTCCCGAGCCGAAGCCCGGCGCCGAGTACCGGCTCGAGATCTCCTTCACGCTGCCACAGGAGACCCCCTGGGCGCCGGCCGGGCACGAGGTCGCCTTCGAGCAGCTCGAGCTGCCGATCGACGTCCCGGCGCGGCCGAGACTCGACCCGGGCTCGATGCCTCCGCTCCGCCTCTCGGACCTGCCCGACCGGCTGCTGGTCGCCGGCCAGGGCTTCGAGTACGCGTTCGACAAGACCGCGGGCACGCTGTCCTCGCTCCGGATCCAGGGGGTCGAGCTTCTGGAGCGCGGGCCCCGGGCCAACGTCTTCCGGGCGCCGCTGGCCAACGAGCGGGACGCGTGGGGCCTGTTCCGGGGCCGGCTCTCCACCCACCGCGAGGGGATGGGCAACGACATCGCCAACGGATGGCGGGCGCTCGGCCTGGACCGCCTGACCCACCACGTGGAGGGCTTCCGCTCACGGAAACGGAGCCAGACGGAGGTGGTGGTCGAGATCCGCGCCCACGCCAGCTTCGACGAGGTGAAGCAGACCGGGTTCGGCTCCGGCTTCGACCTCGCCTACGCGTACCGCATCCTGGGCAGCGGTGACGTCCTGCTGGAGGTCGAGATCAAGCCCCAGGACCGGATGCCGGACTGGCTCCCGAAGGCCGGGCTCCAGATGGCGCTCCGGCCGGGCTTCTTTCGGCTCTCGTGGTACGGCCGCGGTCCGTACGAGACCTACCCGGACCGCAAGACCGGGGCCCGGATCGGGGTCTACGAGGGGAGCGTCGCCGACCAGTACACGCCGTACCTGGTCCCCCAGGACTACGGCAACAAGTGCGACGTGCGCTGGGCCACCCTCGTCAACCCGGCGGGGATCGGGCTTTTCGTGGCCGGGCTCGAGCCGCTCCACCTGAGCGCCCAGATCCACGACACGGACAACCTGGCCCGGGCCGTCTATCCGTTCCAGCTCCGGCCCACGGGCGCCGTCACCCTCAACCTCGATCACGCCGTCTCCGGGGTCGGCGGCACCGCCATCTCGGTGCTCGATCAGTACCGCGTGTTCCCGAGGCCCTACCGGTACACGGTCCGGCTGAGGCCGTTCCTGACCAGCCGCGAGGGACCCCGGTCCCTGTACGCACAAGGGATCCCCCGTTGAGCGGACGCTATAATCAACGCACCCGTGGGGCGGCCCACGTGGGCGCCCGTGGCTGGGAGGTTCGATAGATGATCACGCTCGGGCTCGACGTCGGCGGATCGGGGATCAAAGGGGCTCTCGTCGACACCAGCAACGGCACCCTGGCCTCGGAACGGCTGCGGGTGGCCACCCCCACGTCGATGGAGCCCGACGAGGTGATCGCCGCGGTGGGCGAGCTGGTCGCCCAGTTCGGCGCCCAGGGCGGGGCGGTGGGCGTCGGCTTCCCCGCCGTGGTGCAGCAGGGCGTGGTGATCACGCCCTTCGCGGCCCACCAGGTCGAATCGTGGGTCGGCGTGAAGGTGGCGGCGCGGATCGCCGAGGTGGTGGGTCGGTCGACCATCGTCCTCAACGACGCCGACGCCGCCGGCACCGCCGAGATGCGGTTCGGAGGCGGGCGAGGGGTGGACGGCCCGGTGATGGTGCTGACCCTGGGCACCGGGATCGGCAGCGCCCTGTTCGTGGATGGCAAGCTGGTGCCGAACACCGAGCTCGGCCACCTCTTCCTGCGCAACCGTCCGCGGGTGGCCGAGTACTATGCGGCGAGCCGGGCCCGCAAACGCGACCACCTGAAGTGGGACCAGTACGCGGCCCGCCTCAACGAGTACCTGCTCCACCTCGAGCGGCTCTTCTCCCCCCGCCTCTTCATCATCGGCGGAGGCGTGAGCAAGAAGGGGGAGAAGTTCCTGCCCCATCTTTCGGTTCGGGCCGAGGTGGTGGTGGCCGGCCTGCGTAACGACGCCGGCATCATCGGGGCCGCCGTGGCTGCCCTGGCCTGAGACGGGATCCGTGGGCCCCGTCCCCCTGAAGTCGGCCAACGAGCTGCGCACGCTGTGCGCGCGCGACGTGGCCACGCCGGGCGTCTGCGTGAAGCCCAGCACCCCCCTCTCCGAGGTCGTCGACCTCATGGAGAAGCGGCGCTTCCACCACTTCCCGGTGGTCGAGGGGGAGCGCCTGGTCGGCGTGCTGAGCGAGCGGGCCCTGCGGGACGCGATGCCTTCCGTGCTCAGCATGAAGGACCCCGAGGCGCGGCGGCGCTTCCTCGACAACACGCGGGTCTCGGAGGTGGCGACCCGCAACCCTCCGACCTGCACCCCGGATGCCCCGCTGAGCGGCGTGATCACCACCATCCGCACCTTCCGCCTCGGCGCCCTGCCGGTGGTCGAGGGGAAGGCGGTGGTGGGGATGATCACCGCCGACGACCTGGTCGACCTGCTCGAACGGCTGCTGCGAGCCGCCCGAAGCTGGTAGCGCGCCTCGCCTCCGGGAGGGCGTCCCCTCAGTAGACGGGCAGGGCGGGGTCGACCTCGCG
>CAZNNH010000231.1:0-8007 GCA_964574335.1 uncultured Acidobacteriota bacterium
GTCCGGTGAGACCGTGTCGGCCCTGAACCGCCCGATCGGCTTGCTGGCCGTCGCCCTGGCCCTCTCGGCGCCCGCGGCAGCGGAGATCGCGGTCCTGCGCAACGGCAGCACTTTCAAGGTCGACGGCTTCAAGGTAGGAAACGGGCTGGTGACGCTGGCCCTCCGGGACGGTGGCGAGGTGGGAGTGCCGGCCTGGCTCCTGGAGGGGCTGCTGCCGGACGAGGTCGCCGAGGGCGACGTCCCGGGCGAGCGACCCCGCAGCCTGCGGGAGGTGGCCGCCGAGGCGGCGCGCCGCCACGCCGTGGACCCCGAGCTGGTGCTGGCGGTGGTGGACGTCGAGTCGGCCTTCCGGCCCGACGCGGTATCGCCGAAGGGGGCCCTGGGGTTGATGCAGCTGATGCCGAAGACCGCTGCCGCGCTCGGGGTCACCGACCCCTTGGACCCGGCCCAGAACCTGGATGCCGGCGCCCGCCACCTGCGGGCCCTGCTGCTGGCCCACGACGGCGACCTCGAGAGGGCGCTGGCCGCCTACAACGCCGGCTCGGAAGCGGTGAGGCGCCACGGCGGCGTCCCGCCCTATCCGGAGACCCGCGACTACGTCCGCAAGGTGCTGGGGCGCTATCAGGAAGAGCCGTGAGGGATGACCGGCCGGGCGAGGCCGGCTTCGCGCTGGCGGCGCTGATCGTGACCCTCTCGGTGATGCTGCTGGCCATGAGCGCCGCCGTCCCCACCTGGCGCTACATCGTCAAGGACGACAAGGAGCAGGAGCTGATCTTCCGCGGCAACCAGATCGCCGACGCCATCGGGCGTTATCAGGCCAAGAACGGTAACGCGGTCCCGCCCACGCTCGAGGTCCTGGTCAAGGGGAAGTTCCTGCGCAAGGCCTTCAAGGACCCGATGACCGAGGACGGCGAGTGGCGGCTGATCCACCAAGGCGAGGCGGTCGGCACGACGGCGCCCGGCGTGGGCGGCACCTCCGGCCGGCAGGCCGGGCCCGGCACATCCCCGACCCGGCGGCCTTCGCAAGCCTGGCAGCGGCGGAGCCGGTTCGGGATGGCCGGCCAGCCGCTCGGCGGCATTGTCGGCGTGGCCAGCACCAGCGACGAGGAGGGGCTGCGCCTGTACAACGGTCGCTCCAAGTACAGCGAGTGGGTCTTCGGTCCCAACCAGCCGCGAGTGGTGGGGAACCGGCCGGTGGGCCCCATCCCGCCGACCGGCGTCCAGCAGGGTCCGCAGGGGCCGGGCCTGCCGGGCCTCCGCCCGCAGCGCCCGGGCCAGCGGCCCCCATCCCGCGCCGGTCCCCGGCGGCCTCCATCCAGGGGCGGCACCGGCTGATCGAGGCTCGGCGGTCAGGTCCCGGCCGGTGGCTCCCGGGAAGTCGCCTCCGCGGTGGCCACCCCCTGCGGGGGGTGTGTCGACGGCAGCAGCGCCAGGCGCTGGTCGCGGAGGGCCAGGAGCTCGGCCAGCTCGACGGAGCTCAGCGGCTCGGCGGGGGGGGAGACCAGGGTCAGCGGATTCACGAAGACGCCGCCTCGCTGCATCCGGTAGTCGAGGTGGGGACCGGTGGCGAGGCCGGTCTGGCCGACGGCGCCGATCCGAGCCCCCTGGGTGACGCGCTGGCCGCGGCGCACGTCGATCCGCGAGAGGTGGCCGTAGAGGGTCTGAA
The DNA here is from genome assembly GCA_964574335.1 of uncultured Acidobacteriota bacterium. Classification (GTDB taxonomy): domain Bacteria; phylum Acidobacteriota; class Vicinamibacteria; order Fen-336; family Fen-336; genus CAZNNH01. The sequence goes on from CAZNNH010000231.1 coordinate 1,667, forward strand.
AGCCGTTGGCGTGGCGGATCCGCACCGTCTTGCCGTAGCCGCCCAGCCAGCCCGCCGTCACCACGGTCCCGTTGGCGGCGGCGTGGACCGGCGTCCCGGTGGGCGCGGCGTAGTCGACGCCCAGGTGGGGGCGCACCTTCTTCAGGATCGGGTGGAAGCGATGCCGCGAGAAGCGCGAGCTGATCCGGGTGAAGCGGAGCGGGGAGCGGAGGAAGGCCTTTCGGAGCGGCGTGCCGTCGGGGGCATAGTAGCCGGCCCCCTTGTCGGTCTCGAACCGGATCGCCTGCAGCACCCTCTCGCCGCGCGCGAACTCGGCGGCCAGGATCCTCCCGTACCGGCAGAAGCGGCCGTCCAGGTAGAGCTTCTCGACCGCCACCCGGAACGAGTCGCCGGTCTGGATCTCGAGGGTGAAGTCGACGTCCCAGGCGAAGATGTCGGCGAGGTCGAGGGCGAGCTGGTCCTGCTCGCCCAGGTCGGTCACCGCCAGGAACAGGCTCGACTGGATCACGCCCCGGAGACCCGCCGTTTCGACCTGGTACTCGCGCTGGACCAGCTCCGCCTCGAGCCGGTCGGTCTCGCGTGAGACACGCAGCGTCCGCAGCTCGTCGATGGCGTAGGTGAAGGCCTCCACGTCACCGTCGGGCCCGAAGGCGAGGCCGTAGGCGTGGTCAGCCGAGACCCGCGCCAGGTCGTAGACCGGGCGGGCCGCCTCGACCAGCGTGTAGACCGAGCGGGGGGAGAGGTGCTCGTCGAGGGTTTCGGCCAGGGAGGAGTGGCGCTCGATGGTGCCGCGCACCACCTCGTACGGTCCCCGGGGCGGCGAAAGGGGCGGGAGGCTCTCCACGCCGCCGGGAAAGCTCTTGGGCAGCAGCAGCAGTACCAGCAGCGTCCCCGCCAGGCTCGCCAGTCTCATCCCCCTCCCGGGTCTCTCGCTGCGGCCAGCACGATGGGGGTAGTATACGGAGCCTCGGATCTCCGTCAAGTGGTTTCTTTTCCTCGGGTTGCAGTGAGAGCCGGGGAGGCTTTGGTGGCTCCCTTGCATGAATTGGCACCCTGATAGTAGGATATTTCTATCGTTTCAGTATCTACTGACGCTCTGCGACAGAGCCGGTTCGAGGAGTTCGGTTTGGCTACCCTGTGTCTCGAAGCCCCGGTCGAAGACCTGGCCCTGGAGGCGATCCGGGACAAGGTGCTCGAAGGGCGTCGGCTGACGTTCGAGGACGGGCTGACCCTCTACCGTTCCTCCGACCTGCTGACGATCGGTGCCCTCGCCAACCACGTCCGCGAGCGGCGCCACGGCGACGTCGCCTACTTCGTCCGCAACGCTCACCTCAACCCGACCAACGTCTGCGTGGCCACCTGCGACTTCTGCGCTTTCGCCGCCCGCCAGCGGGAGCCGAGGGCGTATACCCTCACGCTCGACGAGGTGCGGGCCCGGGTGGCGGCGCTCTCGGAGGCGGTGACCGAGGTCCACATCGTCGGTGGGCTCGATCCTGCCCTGCCCTTCTCCTACCACACCGGCCTCCTCGAGGTGGTCAAGCAGGAGCGTCCCGACATCCACGTCAAGGCGTTCACGGCGGTCGAGATCTTCTTCTTCCACCGGCTCTACCGCAGGAGCGTCGAGGACGTGCTCCGTGAGCTGAGGGCCGCCGGACTCGACTCGATGCCGGGCGGGGGAGCCGAGATCTTCGCCCAGGCCACCCGGGACCGGATCATCAAGGGGAAGGCGGACGCCGAGGAGTGGCTCTCGGTGATGCGCACCGCCCACCAGCTCGGTATTCCGACCAACGCCACCATGCTCTACGGCCACGTGGAGTCGATCGAAGACCGGGTCGACCACCTCTTGCGCCTGCGCGGGCTGCAGGACGAGACCGGCGGGTTCTTGACCTACATCCCGCTGGCCTTCCAGCCCTGGGAGGCCCCGGCCCTGTCGCTGCCCGAGACCACCGGCTTCGACGACCTCAAGGCGATCGCGGTGGGCCGCCTGCTGCTGGACAACTTCCCGCACCTGAAGTCCTACTGGATCATGATCGGGACCCGGCTGGCGCAGGTCGGCCTCTCCTTCGGGGCCGACGATATCGACGGCACCGTGACCGACGAGAAGATCGCCCACGACGCCGGCGCCCGCACCGCGAGGTCGCTCACCGTCGAGGAGCTGTGCCGCCTGATCCGGGAGGCCGGGCGCCGGCCGGTCCAGCGGGACACGATCTTCGGGGTGGTGAAGGAGTGGTGATGGACCTGGGGCCGGGCGGTTCGGGCGTTGCGGCGGCGGTGCCCTCCGGGGAGCTGCGGCTCTCGGGGCGGCGACGGCGGGTCCGCCTGGGAGCGGTGCGCTACCTGAACGCCCTGCCGCTGCTCCACGGGCTCCACGGGGCGGAGGACCTCGAGATCGTGCGCTGGGCGCCGTCCCGGGTGGCCGACGCGCTGCACCAGGGGGTGGTCGACGTAGGGCTGATCCCCTCCATCGAGTACCCGCGGGGCGGCTACGCGATCGTCCCCGGGGTGTGCATCGGCAGCCGGGGCCGGGTGGGTTCGGTCTGTCTGCTGCACAAGGGGCCGCGGCGGCAGATCCGCCGGGTGGCCCTGGACGCCTCCAGCCGGACCAGCGCCGCGCTGCTCAAGGTCCTGCTGGCCGAGGAGTCACGGCACGAGGTCGAGTACCTGACCCTGGAGCCGGACCTGGACGCGATGCTGGACGTCGCCGACGCCGCCCTGCTGATCGGTGACCTGGCGCTCGAGCTCGACCGCCCGCTCCATCGGCTCGACCTGGGGGAGGAGTGGACGGTGCGCACCGGACTGCCGTTCGTCTACGCCTTCTGGGCGGGGCCGCGCGGAGGGCTGCTTCCCGCCGAGGTTCGGCGCCTGCAGGCGGCACAGCGGTCGGGCCTGGCCCACCTGCCGGGGATCGCGCGCACGTTCGCGCTGGGGGCGGCCGGGCCCTCGGCGGCCCGGGAGCAGCGCTACCTGGCCTACCTGCGCGACAACATCGTGTACGACCTGGGGGAGGCGGAGCTTCGCGGCCTGCGGGAGTTCTACCATCGGGCGGCCCGGATCGGTCTGATCGAGGCGGTCCCCGAGCTGAGGTTCCATGTCGCTGCCTGAGACGACCGAAGCCAAGATCGCCCAGGGCCGGCGCCTGAGCGCCGAGGAAGGTGTGGCCCTGCTCCGGGACGGGGAGCTCCTCGAGCTCGGCCGCCTGGCCGACGCGGTGCGCCGCCGGCTCCACCCGGAGGGTCTCGTCACCTACAACATCGACCGCAACATCAACTACACGAACGTGTGCTGGGCGCGCTGCTCGTACTGCGCCTTCTACCGGGCCCCCGGCTCCGACGAGGGCTACGTGCTCTCTCGTGAGGAGCTGTCCCGGAAGATCGAGGAGACGATTCGCCTGGGCGGGAACCAGATCCTGCTCCAGGGGGGGCTCCATCCCAAGCTGGGCATCGAGTACTACGAGGAGCTGTTCCGCTGGATCAAGGCGAGCTACCCGATCTGGATCCACGGCCTCTCGCCGCCCGAGGTGCGCCACATCTGCAAGGTGTCGCGGCTGAGCACGGAGGAGGTGATCCGGCGGCTGATCGACGCCGGCCTCGACTCGATTCCGGGGGGCGGCGCCGAGATCCTCTCCGACCGGGTCCGGAGGGAGATCGGCTGGACCAAGGGATGGAGCGACGACTGGCTGGAGGTGATGGAGACGGCCCATGGGCTGGGCCTGCGGACCACCGCCACCATGATGTTCGGCCACGTGGAGACCCTCGACGAACGCATCGAGCACCTGGTCCGGCTGCGCGAGCTGCAGGACCGGACCGGCGGCTTCACCGCCTTCATCTGCTGGACCTACCAGCCCGAGAACACCGCGCTCTCCGGCCGGGAGGTCACGTCCTTCGAGTACCTGCGCACGCTGGCGGTGGCCCGCCTGATGCTCGACAACTTCGAGAACCTGCAGGCCTCCTGGGTGACCCAGGGGGCCAAGATCGGCCAGCTCTCGCTGCGCTTCGGGGCCAACGACTTCGGCAGCCTGATGATCGAGGAGAACGTGGTCTCGGCGGCGGGCGCCCACTTCGCGCTGAGCGAGGCCGAGATGGCCCGCCACATCCAGGACGCGGGCTTCGTCCCGAAGCGGCGGAGGATGGACTACACGATCGTGGGCGACCCGTTCTGCTGGTCGTCGGGCCGGCCGACGGCCCGACCGGTGCCGCTGCCGGTCTCTCCCGCGTGCAGCGGCTGACCGCCGGCTGGGTGGTGCCCGTCGGCACCCCGCCCCTCCCGCGCGGCCAGGTGGCCGTCGACGGCGGGCGTATCGAGTGGGTGGGGCCGCAGGACGCCCCGGATGCGCCCGGGGGGCCGCTCGTCGATCTGGGCCCCGGCATCCTGCTACCGGGCCTGGTCAACGCCCACACCCACCTGGAGCTCTCCTTCCTGAAGGGGCATCTCGAAGGACGGACCGGCTTCGTGGACTGGGTGCGTGGGGTGGTGGAGGGGCGAGAGGTCGACGCCGAGGTGGCTCGACGGGCCGCGGGTGGTGCGATCCGGGAGCTGGAGGAGTCGGGCACGGTGGCCGTGGGCGACGTCTCGAACAGGCTCGGCCACCTCGACCTCCTGGAGGGCTCCCGGCTCCGGTCGGTGGTGTTCCACGAGCTGCTGGCCTGGGACGCGCGGCGCGCCGAGACGGTGGCGCGGCGCGCCGAGCAGCGGATGTCGGAGTGGTCTTCCGAATCGGGGAAGGTCCAGTTGCGCCTGGCCGCGCACGCCCCCTATTCGGTCTCGCCGGCGCTGTTCGAGGAGCTGCGCCGGCGGGGGGGCGTCGCCTCGATCCATCTGGCCGAGTCGCGCGAGGAGAGCCGGTTCCTGGACAGCGGCGCCGGGCCGTGGGCCGGTCTCCTGGCCGAGCGCGGGCTGGGCGAGGTCCCCTTCGAAGCCCCGGGGGTCTCGCCGGTCCGCTACCTGCGCGACCTCGGGGTGCTGCACGCGGGGCAGTTGGTCGTGCACTGCGTGCAGACGGACGCGGAGGACGCGCGGCTCCTCAGGCGGGCCGGCGTGTTCGTGGCGCTGTGTCCACGCAGCAACCAGCGCCTGGGCGTGGGCCTGCCGCCGGTGCCCCGCCTGCTGGAGCAGGGCGTGCCGCTGTGTCTCGGGACCGACAGCCTGGCCAGCGTGGAGAGCCTCCGCATGGAGGACGAGATGCACGCCCTGCGAGAGGCGTTCCCGGACCTGCCGGCCGCGGCCATCGTCGAGATGGCCACCCGGGGCGGGGCCCGGGCGCTGGGCTTCCCGGACCTCGGGACGATCGCCGCCGGCCAGACCGCGGCGCTCGCGTACGCGGACGTGGAGGACGCGGGCGGCGATCCCCTCGAGCGGCTGGTCTCGGGCCGGGCGAGGATCCGGGCGCTCGAAGATCGTGAGCTCGGCCGGGGGACGTGACATGAGCTTGACCCAGGCGGCGCGGCAGGTGGTGGTCTTCGGCCGGATGATCCGCTTCTCCCACTCGGTCTTCGCGCTGCCCTTCGCCCTCTCCGCGGCGGCGTTGGCGGCGGCGGAGGGCGGGATCTCCTGGCGGCAGGTGGGGTGGATCCTGGTGGCGATGGTGGGGGCGCGCAGCGCGGCGATGGGTTTCAACCGCCTCGCCGACCACCGGATCGACGCGCGCAACCCGCGCACCGCCTCCCGCGAGCTGCCGAGCGGGGCGCTGTCGCGGGGCCAGGTGTGGGGTCTGGTGCTGGTCTCGGCGGCGGCGTTCCTGACGGCGTCGGGGAAACTCAACCGGCTTTGCCTGGCGCTCTCGCCGCTGGCGCTGGCCATCGTCTTCGGCTACTCCTACACCAAGCGGTTCACGGCCCTGTCGCACCTGTTCCTGGGCCTGGCCCTGGGTGTGGCGCCGGTGGGCGCGTGGCTGGCGGTTCGGGGTGATTTCGCCGTGCCGGCTCTGGTGCTGGGGCTGGCGGTGGTCTTCTGGGTGGCCGGTTTCGACGTCATCTACGCGTGCCAGGACGCCGACCACGATCGGCAGGTGGGACTGCGCTCGCTGCCGGCCCGGCTCGGCATCGGCGGCGCCCTGCGAGCGGCCCGCGCCTTCCACGTGGCGGCGGTGCTGCTCCTGCTGGGGTTGTTCCCGCTCGTCCGCCTGCATCCCGCCTACCTGGCGGGGGTGCTGGTGGTGGCGGGGCTCCTCTTCTACGAGCACCGTCTGGTGCGGGACGACGACCTGTCCCGGGTGAACGCGGCCTTCTTCCTGGTCAACGTAGTGATGGGCCAGTTGGCTCCGGTCTTGATCGTGCCCTTGTTCTACCGCGTGGAAAAGCTCGATGCCCCGGAACTGGCAGGCCGCATCGGCAAGCTGGCCGCGG
>CAZNNH010000232.1:0-5696 GCA_964574335.1 uncultured Acidobacteriota bacterium
CTGCTGAACGACGGAACCGCGATCGTGCTGTTCACGCTGAGCCTGTCTCTGGTGACGGGGGTGAGCGTCACGGTGTGGCAGCTGACGACGGCGCTCCTCGGCATCGTCGGGTTCGGCGCGCTGATCGGCGCCGCGGTCGGCGTGGCGGTCTCCCACGTGATCCGGCAGATCGATGATGCCATGATCGAGATCACGCTCACGACCATCGCGGCGTACGGAGCGTTCGTGCTGGCCGAGCACCTGCACTATTCGGGCGTGATCGCGGTGGTGGTGGCCGGGGTGCTGTGCGGCAACTACGGCGCGCGTACCGGCATGACGCCGTCCACGCGAGTCGCCGTCGAGACCTTCTGGGAATACGTCACCTTCGCGTTGAACTCGATGGTGTTCCTCCTGATCGGGCTCGAGGTGCATCTCGACGCGCTGTTCGGCTCGTGGGAAGCGATTGTGGCGGCGTATCTGGTGGTGACCGTCGCGCGAGGGGTCGTGATCTTCGCGGTGTCTGGGCTGTTGCGAAGGACGCGCGAGAAGATCTCGTGGCCGTGGACGGTGGTGCTGACGTGGGGCGGGCTTCGCGGCGGGCTGCCGATGGTTCTGGTGCTCAGCTTGGCGAAGGAGTTTCCGCATCGGGATCTGTTGGTGACGATGACGTTCGGGGTGGTGATGATCTCGATCCTGGTGCACGGCATGACCGTGTCGCCCCTGCTGCGGCGGCTGGGGATCGTCAAAGGGCGGGAGCACCGGGAGGCGTACGAGCTCGCGCGAGGCAAATGGCAGGCCGCCAGCGCCGCGCTCGAGGAGCTGGACCGAATGTCGCATGTGCACTTCTCCCGCGACGATGTGCGTGCGCAGATCAAGGGGGAGTACGCCAGGCGCATCGAGGAGGGGCGTCAACAGATCAGTGAGCTGGAGCTGGACCGCGCTGCGATTGCGGCGGAGGAATCTCAGTGGGCACGCCGTCATCTGTTGCTGACGGAGAAGAACCATGTGATCGATTCCTTCCGGCAGGGTGTTCTCACGCAGGACGTCCACGAGCAGTTGCTGGCCGACATCGATGCCCGCCTGCTGCGGCTGGAATCGGGCGAAGATGAGCAGGCGGCAGAGCAGGAGCGGGGCAGGCGTTGAGCGCGAGGGTACGAACCCGGAGTCAACGAGTCCTCGACCGCCTGCGTGGCCGCCCCGTCGACCACGACCTCGCGTCCGAGCGCCGCGTCCTGGCCGAGGTCGGTGCGCTCGAGGCGTCCCTCCGGGGGCTGGACGACGCGGACGTGCGCGGGAGAGCGCTGGACCTGCGCGGTCGCGTGGAGGGGGGAGAGCCTCTCGACGACGTGGCCCCCGAGGCCTTCGCCCTCGTCAGGGAGGCCGCCCGCCGGAGACTCGGACAGCGCCCCTTCGACGAGCAGGTGCTCGCGGGCCTGGCGATGTACCGGGGGCGCGTGGCCGAGCTGGCGACCGGCGAAGGCAAGACGCTGGCCGCGGTGGCCCCGGCGTTCCTGAACGCCCTCAGGGGCCGGGGGGTGCACGTCCTGACCTTCAACGACTACCTGGCCCGGAGGGACGCCGAGTGGATGGGACCCGTCTACCGGCTGCTCGGCGTCGCGGCGGGGTCGGTGCAGGAGGGGACGGCGGCCGCCGAGCGGCGCCGCGCGTACGGCGCCGACGTCACCTACGCCACGGCCAGGGAGGCCGGCTTCGACTTCCTTCGCGACGGGCTCGTCCTCGCAGAGAAGGAGCGCGTGCAGCGTCCCTTCCACTTCGCCCTGGTGGACGAGGCCGACTCGATCCTCATCGACGAGGCGCGCGTCCCTCTGGTGATCGCCGGCGAGACCGGTGAGTCCGTTCCCGGCCCCGAGCGCGTCGCCGCGCTGGTGCGGACGTTGCGGCCCGGGACGGACTTCGACACCGACGAGTACGGCCACAACATCGCCCTGACCGAGGAGGGAACCGCCCGGATGGAGGCGCTGCTCGGCTCGGGACCGCTGTTCTCCACGGAAAACGTGGCCCTCCACGCTCGCGTGCGGCACGCCCTCCACGCCCTCCACTTCCTCGAGCGCGACGTGGACTACATCGTCCGGGGCGGGAAGATCGAGCTGGTCGATGACTTCACGGGCCGGGTCGCAGAGAGGCGTCGCTGGCCCGACGGGCTGCAGGCCGCGCTGGAGGCCAAGGAGGGCCTGCGGCCACAGCCGGAGGGACGGATCCTCGGGTCGATCACCCTCCAGCACTTCCTTCGCCTCTACCCGCGCCTGGCCGGGATGACGGCGACCGCCGAGCCCGCCGCGGAGGAGCTCTTCGACTTCTACGGGGTCCGGGTGGCCGTCGTGCCCACCCACCGTCCGATGATCCGGAGTGACGAGCCCGACGTCGTCTTCACCCACAAGGCGGCGAAGCGGGAGGCCCTGATCGCGGAGATCGCCCGCGCGCACGCGGCGGGCCAGCCGGTGCTGGTGGGCACGGCGAGCGTCGCCGAGTCGGAGGACCTGGCCGCGGGCCTGCGCGCCGCGGGGATGGGCTGCGAGGTCCTGAACGCCAAGAACGACGAGCAAGAGGCCCGGGTGGTGGCGGGCGCCGGGGCCCGGGGCGCGGTCACCATCTCGACCAACATGGCCGGCCGCGGCACCGACATCCGCCTGGGCGGCTCGGACGAGCACGGCCGGGACGCCGTGGTCGCCCTGGGCGGTCTCTACGTGATCGGCAGCAACCGACACGAGAGCCGCCGCATCGATTCCCAGCTTCGGGGACGCGCCGGGCGACAGGGCGACCCGGGTCGGTCGCGCTTCTTCGTCAGCCTGGAGGACGATCTGGTCCGGCGCTACGGTGTCGAGCGGCTGGTGACGGCGCGCAGACTCCCGCCGAGGCAGGCGGGCCCGGTCGAAAGCCCCCTGGTCGCCGTCGAGATCGCCCGTGCCCAGAGGATCGTGGAGGCGGAGAGCCTGGAGATCCGCCGCACGCTGTTCGCGTACTCCGACGTGGTCGAGGTGCAGCGGCAGGCCATGGACGAGTGGCGGCAGGGAGCGCTTGAGGGCGGCGGATCGGACGACGGCCTCGTTTCTCGCTGCGCCCAGCGGATCCGCGAGCGGCACCCCGGTCTCGACGATGGCGCCTGCGAGGCGGCGGCGCGTCGGGTCGTGGTGATCACCATGGACCGCTGCTGGAGCGACCACCTCGGCCACGTGGCCGAGGTGCGCGACGACAGCCACCTGCTGGCCTTCGGCGGGAAGATCCCCCTCGCTCAGTTCCAGCAGGAGGCCGGACGCTCCTTCCCGATCTTCGAAGACCGGGTCGAGGATGAGGCGCTCTTGGCCGCGGACTCCCTGGTGGTCCGTGACGGCGCCGTGGACTGGGGCGGCTCAGGCCTGCTCGGTCCCTCGGCCACCTGGACGTACCTCGTCAGCGACAACCCCTTCGGTGCCAGCGGCTGGCTGAGCCCCGCGCAGCGGCCGCTTCTCGTCCTGGCGGCGGTCGTGGCGTGGCCGATCCTGCTCGCGCAGGGCCTGGGCGTCCTGTGGAAGCGCCGCCGCAGGCGGCCGGCGACGGGCGCCGACGAGAGCTGAGGCTCGCACTGCAACAGGCTGAGGGGGCCCGGGATCGCCGGGTCGCTCGGCGAGCCGTCGTCCGCCTTGGTCGAGGAGTCGGGGGCACGTCCGCGTGGCTGCGAGTTGACGCGTGAGCCGTCTCCGGGTTACCTACCCTCCTGGCCGCACCCTGGTCCCTTCTCGGTCGCTACCAGAGAGGTGTCGAAACGGCATGCTGAATTGGAAGGGGCACAGGAAGACGCGCCGGGCTTCCTCAGATGAGTCTCCCATGGTCGTCCTGCTGACCCTCGCCTTCTTCCTTTCTGGCGCGGCCGGCCTGGTCTTCGAGACCCTCTGGTTTCGTCTCGCTGGCCTCACGTTCGGGAACAGCGTGTGGGCGTCCAGCCTGGTCCTGTCGAGCTTCATGGGGGGACTGGCGCTGGGCAACGGCATCGCCGCCCGGCACGGCCGTGGAATCCATCGTCCGGTTCTCGCCTATGCGCTGCTGGAATGCCTGGCGGGCGGTGCCGGCTTGCTTCTCGTCCTCCTGCTTCGCTACCTGCCGGATCTCCTTGCGCCTCTCTTTCGGCAGTTCCTGGACCAACCGACCCTGCTGAATCCCATCCGATTCGGCCTCGCTTTCACCCTGCTTCTGATCCCGACCACGGCCATGGGCCTCACGCTGCCGCTCATGGTCAAAGCCGTGAACCTGTTGAAACCCGACTTCGGAAGCGCCCTGGGTCGACTCTATGGCGTGAACACCATCGGAGCGATGACGGGCGCCATCGCCGGAGAGTGGCTACTTCTGCCCCGGCTCGGCGTCCTGGGAAGCGCAGCGGCGGCGGCCTCTCTCAATCTCGTGGCCGCTCTTGGCGCCGTCGCCGCGGATTGGCTCGGCCGAGGGAGCAGGACGACCCGGCAGGAAGCCCCCCGAGTCGACGCCGGCCGCCTCTCCCTGGATTCCCGGCTGTCACGCCTTCTGCTCGCTGCGATGCTCTCGGGCGCCATCCTTCTGGCGCTGGAGGTCGTCTGGTTCCGTTTCCTTCAGCTCTTCGTCCTGTCGACGACCCGCGGCTTCGCCATCATGTTGCTGGTCGTGCTGCTCGGAATCGGCGTGGGTGGATATGCGGGCAGTTGGTGGCTACGGCTCCAGGCGGGCGCCTACCGATACATCTCTCACCTGGCCATCGTCGCCGGGCTCCTCACCTTGTGGACCTACATCGGATTCGCGGGGACGCCGGAAGCCTTCGCCGGCAGTCGAGACGCGGGCTTCGTCGACACCCTCGCCCTCTGCCTACGCTTGATGCTCCCGGTTTCCGTCTCGTCCGGCCTCTTGTTCACATTCGTGGGAAGGGCCGTGTTCGACTCCCACCAGGAGGAGACCGGGGCGGTCGGCTGGGTCACCCTGTTCAACACGGTGGGTGCGGCGCTGGGAGCGCTGGCGGCCGGATGGGTGCTGCTGCCAGGACTCGGCATCGAGCGCTCCCTGGTTGCCCTGGCGGTGGCCTACGGAGCGCTGGCCTTCGTGATCCCGCGGTCCGTGTACCTAGAGGAGGGATCCAGGTGGGCGATCGGGACATGGCCCTCCTTGCTCGGCGCCTTGGCCATCACGTTGTTGCTCTTCCCCTTCGGGCTCATGAGGAACCACTTCGTGCCGCTCGCGATAGCCCCATACCGGACCGAAGGCACCCGGATCGTTGAGGTCCGCGAAGGTCTCACAGAGACCGTCGTCTTCCTTCAGAGCTACTGGCTGGGTGAGCCCTACTCCTCGCGATTGGTGACCAACAACTACTCGATGACCGCCATCGACCTGCCGGCCAAGCGCTACATGAAGCAGTTCGCGTACTGGCCGATGGCCTTCCATCCGCGAATCGAGAAGGCCCTGCTGATCAGCTATGGCCTCGGCACCACGGCGGAGGCGCTGACGGAGGCCCCCGAGCTCGAGCAGCTCGACGTCGTGGACATCTCCAGAGACATCGTCGCCATGAGCCAGGCAGCCTATCCCGATCCCGCCAGGAGCCCGCTGAGCGATCCGCGCGTCAAGCTCCACGTCGAGGACGGCCGCTTCTTCCTTCTCGCCAGCGACGAGCGGTACGACCTGATCACCGCGGAGCCGCCGCCGCTAATGATGGCCGGCGTCGTCAACCTGTACACCGAAGAGTACTTCCGGCTCATCCGGGGCGC
>CAZNNH010000232.1:5706-7991 GCA_964574335.1 uncultured Acidobacteriota bacterium
TATGTGACCTACTGGCTTCCGGTGGTGAATCTGTCTCCGGGTGACTCGCGATCGGTCATCAGGGCCTTCTGCAACGTGTTCGACGACTGTTCGTTGTGGCGTGGGGCCCGGCTGGACCTGATGCTCGCCGGCTCGCGCAACGCTACCGGCCAGGTGGACGCAGCACGGTTCGAGAGAGCGTGGCGAAACCGCCGAAGCGCCCGCGAGCTTCAGACCATCGGCATGGAGGTGCCGGAGCTGCTGCTGACCACCTTCGTCGGCGACGCTGCCTACCTGGAGGGGTATGCGCGCGACGCCGCCCCCCTGACTGACAACTACCCGCATCGACTCGGTCGGGACATCGTGCCCCGCGAGGAGCTCCAGCAACGCGTGGCCCACTACGGTGGGATGGTGAGAACCGATGAGACGGAGCGGCGGTACCGCGATAGCGAGTACCTGAAGCGAATCCTCCCCCGGGGACTCTACGAATCGGCGATCCCGTTCTTCCCCTACCAGGCTCTGCTCGAGCGGTGCCTGGGCGCGGGGGGCGGAGGCTGGCCGCTGCCCGTCGAGGAGCTCGATCGCGTCCTTTCCGATAGCACCCTGAGAACCCCCGTCCTGTGGCTGCTGGGAGATCTTCACGAGTTCAGCGGCGTCATCGACAAGCTCGAGTCAAAGAACGCCTACAGCGCTCCCGTTCACTACTACCTCGGCCTCAGAGCCGTGGCCAGCCGCGATTTCTTGGAGGCGGAGGAGCATTTCGGGCAAGCGCAGATCATGAGCGGCGATCCCCGCATCTACTACTATCGGATCCTGGCCCTGGCCTATGCCAACCGGCTGGAGGAGGCACGCAGAGTCGCGGACGAGCTGGCAGCCCAGGTCCCGGCAAACGCGGAAGACCTCGGATTCTGGGAGTTCTGCAGAGTACGTTTCGGTCTGGAAAGGGCGCTCAGGCACTAGGACTAGGCACCCTGTCGGCGGAACCCACGCTTGCCCGGTGGCTGCCGACTCGGGGAGCGTGGACCGCCGGCCAGGACGTTGGTCGTCATCGACGACGATCGGACGCCCCTGGAGCGCGTTCACAGATGTCACGCCGGCCGCTCAACCATCGATTTCCACCGCTCCCTCGAATCCTCTTCCTATTCGCCGCCGGGGCGGCGTAGCTTGCCTCACCCGAGGAGCAGAGGCTCCTCCCGCCTCCCGAACAGGACGGAACGTGACGGTAGGATAGGTCCGAAGCCCATGGGGAGCCAAGAGCGCGGGGGCCACCCGCGGCGGCGGGTCGTGCTCGCCATCTTGTGTTGTGCCGGGAGCGCAGCCGGCTGCGGCCGCGTGGCCCCTTCGCCATTCTCGCAGCCGATCTCCGGACCCGAGTACTGGGGACTGCCGGTCGAGACAAAGACCGTGGAACCGTGGAGCGCCGTGGTGCTTCCCATGCGCGGGCCGTACTCCCAGACCCGGGATGCGCTCCGGCGGGTGTCGGACCATCTTCGAAGTCGAGGCATCGACACCGACCAGGTCGGGTTCGGCCGCTACTACATCGATCCCCGAGACTCCCGCAGAGCGGACCTGGAATGGGAAGTCGGATTCGCCGTGCCAGACGGAACCCGCGTCGAGGCGCCCTTCGTGCTCAGGTCATACCCCCGTGAGACGGTGGCCTCCACGGTCCTCCATGGCCCCTTCGCGGAGAACAGCCGGCACTGGCCCGAGTTCCTTCGAACCGTGGTCGCCAGCGGCTACCAACCGATCGGCCCCGGACAGGAGATCTGGCGGGGCAGCCAGCTTCGCGCTGGAGCCGAGGGCCCGCAGACGGAGCTGCGTGTGCCGGTCTGGCACGTCCCGGTGGCGCACCGCCTGGCCCTCTACCTCGTCTGCATCTGGGGGGCGTCCCTCTTCGCCCTCTTCGTCCTGCTTTATCTGCGCCAGGAGCACCGACGTCGATTCTTGCGCTGGGGCGGGTACCTCTGGGCGGCCGCGGCCGGCGGCTGTTTCCTCTTCTTCCTGGCGCCCATCCTGCGCGATCTGACCTACCTCTACAGCGAGCGTGTACTGGTGCCGATCTGGGTGTGGGCGAACGCCCTGAGCCTGGCGGCCCTGCCCCTGTTCATGCACCTCTGGTACTACCTGCAGCGAGAGCGGCTCACCGCCCGCTGGCTGTTCCGCTCCGCTGTCGTGGCGATGTACGGGATCGCCGCCCTGTTGGCGGCGGGTCTTGCCTTCGGTCTCTTCAGTGCCGACTGGTACGGCCGCCTCGATGCCCTCGTCTGCGGGCTGGTGGCGGCGATCGCGGCCTTCGGGCTGGTGGT
>CAZNNH010000233.1:0-5760 GCA_964574335.1 uncultured Acidobacteriota bacterium
AGCCCCACCACCCTCTGCATGGCCGCCGCCGCGTCGGCGTCGGCGTTGTCGCGCATCTCCTGCACGCCTACGTTGTCGCCGATCGAGGTGGCCTTCTTGCGCTCGAGGAGCTGGGCCGCCTCGGTGGAGGTGACGTCGTCGGCCTTGGCGGTGACCTCCACCTCCTCGCTGAACTCGAGGGCGTCGATGGTCAGCACGATGTCGGCCTGGGTCAGCTTCCCGCTGGTGACCTGGATCCCGGTCACGGTGCGGTCGTGGTAGCCGGGGAAGCTCACCTCGAGCGAGTACTCGCCCGGCGGGAGAGCCAGCGTGTACTTGCCGTCCAGGTCGGTGTAGACCACCTGCCTGGTCTCGACCACCTCGACCGGCGTTCCCGGCAGCGTCATGGCGTTCGTCTCGTCGATCACCTTCCCGAGCACCGTGCCCTTGGCCTCCTGGCCCTGGGCGGAGACGGATGAGACGGCGAGGACGCAGGCGGCGAACCAAAGAGCCGGCGTGTTGTTTGTCGACTTCACGTTTCGAACCTCTCCTTTGGCGACAGGACGGATCGCCGTGCCGCCGCCGGCTCGGCCTGGAGACGAGCCGAGGTTAGGCGGGGAAGACGACCGTCTCGTGACAGCGGTGTGGTCTGGGGATTGCGGTCCATCGGGAGAGGATTCTTCCGGGGTGCGGTGACAGGGGTGTGACGCCGATGTTAAGGCGGCGTTAAACCGGGGCGACCGCGCAGCGACCCGGAGGAAGCGAAGGCCCGGACTGCCGAGAGTTAACGCGGATTTAACCGGGACGAAACCCCGCTTGGCCGCGGACTCGGCTAGGCTCTAGTCGAGGCGGATCCGAGGAGGTCCTGATGCTGATGAGCCGCGAGGCGGGCGAGGTCGCAGAGGAGACGAGGAGCAGCGGCGCCCGGCGCCGGGTCCTGTTGATCGAGGACGATGGCGACATCGCCGAGGCCATCGGCTATCAGCTCTCGAAGGTCGGGCTGTCGGTCAAGGTGGCGCGGACCGGCGAGGAAGGGCTGGAGGCGGTCCGCAAGGGAGCCGATCTGGTGCTGCTCGACCTCAACCTTCCGGGGATGGACGGTCTCGAGGTGTGCCGGATGATCCGCCGCCAGACCACCACCGCCCACATCCCGATCATCATCGTGTCGGCGCGCGCGGACGAGGTGGACCGGGTGCTCGGCCTCGAGATGGGGGCCGACGACTACCTGGCGAAGCCTTTCAGCCTCAAGGAGCTGGCGGCCCGGTGCCGGGTGGCGCTGCGCCGCTCCGAGGGTGGCGCCGAGCCGCTCAAGGGCTACCACGACGAGAACTTCGAGGTCGAGTTCGATTCCTTCCTGCTCCGCTACCAGGGCGAGGAGATCCGCCTGACCCAGAAGGAGTTCGAGATCTTCCGCTACCTGGTGGAGCGGGCCGGCCGGGTGCTCACCCGGGAGCGGCTGCTGGAGCGGGTCTGGGGGTACGAGGCGGAGGTCGATTCACGCAGCATCGACGCCCACATCCGCCGCCTGCGCCGCAAGCTCGGCCCCGCCCGCGACCACGTCGAGACGATCGTCGGGATCGGCTACCGCTTCGTCAAGGAGCCCACCGCCACCCAATAGGGGACATGACCGGATTTGGCTTCGGGGGACACGATCCGGGTTTCCACGGCAAGACGGGGAAACCCGGTCATGTCCCCGGGGACGGCGAATCCGGATCGTGTCCCCCGAAAGGGGATCCCTCAGAACCTGACCTGCAGGGTGAGCTGGAAGCGGTTCACCGGCTCTCGGGCGTCCTGGTAGGTCACCCGGTCGTAGTCGAGCAGGAAGACGTTCTCGTGCCCCAGGTCCCATCCCACGCCGGCGATCAGCCGGTCCTGATCGTCGTTCGCCACGGCGGTGTCGGGACAGAAGCGGTCGAAGCGCAGGATGAACCGGAGCTGCCGCCTGGAGAGCGCCCGCAGCTCCCCGAAGAAGGAGTAGCCCTTCCGGGGAAACGCGGTGCCCTCCGCGTCCACCGCGCTGCCCGCCTGGTTGCCTTCACCCTGGTAGTAGGTGGCGGTGAGCGCGCCGCGGTCGTGCTCGTAGGAGAGCATGCCGAGGTGGACGGTCCAGTCCGGCTCCATCGGGTTGTTGCCCTTCCCGGTCAGGCCGAAGTAGGAGAGCTGCAGGCCCTGGAGGGCATCGGGGAGCGGCCGGAGCGAAAGGCGCCCCTCCAGGACCTTGTTGGAGTTGGCCTCGGCGGCGTGGTAGCCGCCGCCGTTCAGCAGCGAGACGGCGAAGCTGCCGTAGCGCCCCGGATACGACCTCGGGCCGTCGATCTTGGGTCCCAGGAAGCCGCCCAGCGTCACGCCGAAGTCGGCCGAGTTGATGGTGCCGATCCGCTCCACGAACATGGTGTCCTGCATCCGGTAGAGGTTGACGTGCTCCTCGAAGTCCAGCCACGGCATGTGGACCACGCCCAGCTCCACCCAGGGCTCGAAGCCCGGCCCCTTCCAGGTGAGCTTCCCGTAGGCGTACTTGAGCCGCACCTTGAGATCCCCGGTCCCGTCCTGGTGGACGTCGGGCGTGATGCGACCTTCGAAGTAGGTCTCGCCCCATCGGAGGATGGTCTTGTGGACGTCGATGTAGGCGCGTTTCACCAGGACCTGGCTGGACCCCTCCGTGTACTGCCCCGAGAGATGCCAGAGGCCGCCGATCTTCAGGCCTTCGAGGCCTTCGAAGAACTGCGGTCCCGCGGCCTCCGCCTGCTGCTGGGGGGCGTCCTCGGCCGCAACCGGGATCACGCCGACCTGAAGGAGCACGGCAAGTGCCGCAAACGTCGCTGCTCTCGTCCTCGTCACTCTCGACCTCCTGTCGATGGGGGCAGCCGCCAATCGTCGGTCCCGCCCCGTCGCCGCTCAGGCGTCAGACGGCCGTCAACTTTGTGGCCTGGCTGTGACATTCGTGTGACATCCTGTCATGGCTTGAGCCGGTGCAAGGCGGCATCCCGCATGGCAGACTGAGGCATGTTCCGTCTCCCGGCCGGCCGGGACATCGTTGGGCTCGCTGGCCTGGTGCTCCTGCTGGCCCGGACCAGCCCCGGTCAGGACGTCGCTCCGGGTGCGGTCGACGCCGCGGCCCTGCGCCGGCACGTCTTCTTCCTCGGGAGCGACTCGCTCCAGGGCCGAGCGGTGGGGACGCCGGGCGAGCGGGCGGCGGCCCGTTACATCGACGAGCAGCTCGCCCTCGACGGCGTGGCGCCGCTCGCCGCCGACGGGACCTATCAGCAGCCGCTCCCCCTGCACGGCAGCGTTCCGGGGGAGGACAGCGACCTGCGTGTCGTCTCCCCCTGCGCTGACGGGCCGCTGCGCCTGGGCGACGACTACCTGCTCTTCACCGCCGGCCACCAGGCCCTGATCCCCCAGCCGCTGCCCCTCGTCTTCGTGGGCTACGGGATCAACGCCCCCGAGAACGACTACAACGACTATCTGGGCCAGGACGTCGACGGGAAGATCGTGGTCTTCCTCTCGGGAGAGCCCCTTTCGGACGACGCCGGGTTCTTCCAGGGGCGCCAGCGGACCATCCACTCGACACCCGAGGCCAAGCAGCGCCTGGCGATCAGCAGGGGGGCCCGGGGCAGCATCCTGGTCCCTTCGGGGACCGAGCCCGGCTGGAAGGACTGGCGGTACTGGCAGCAGCAGTTCGCCTTCGAGCACGTGACCCTCGAGTACGCCGTGCCCCGCCACTTCAGCGCGGTGATCTCCCGGCAGGCCGCCTCGTCTCTCTTCTGTGGAGGCGGCCCCGACCTCGACCAGATCACGGTGATGGAGGAGCGTCACACGCTGAAGAGCTTCTCCCTGCCCGCCGCGATCAGCTTCGTCGGCTCGTTCAAGGAGCGGGACTTCCTCTCCTCCAACCTGGCGGGCGTGGTCCGCGGCCGCGACCCTCGGCTGGCCGACAGCTACGTGATCGTGGCCGCCCACTACGATCACCTCGGGAGAGGCCCCGCCGAAGGCGGAGACGCCATCTACAACGGCGTGGTGGACAACGCGATCGGGGTGGCCGGCCTGCTCGAGCTGGCCCGCGTGATCGCCGGCCTGCCCCGCCCACCGCGTCGCTCGATCGTGTTCCTGGCCGTGACCGGCGAGGAGCACGGGCTCTTGGGCTCGAGCTACTACGTGGACCACCCGCTGGTGCCCGTGCACCGCACCGTGGCCGCCATCAACATCGACGGCCTGGCCCACTTCGCGCGTTTCCGCGACGTGATCGGGGTCGGTGGCGATCTCTCGACGCTGGGAGCGGTCCTGGAACGGGTGGCCCATCGACTGGGGCTGTCGGTCTCGTCGCCGCCGCCGCAGTTCGTGGCCACCGATCCGTACGCGTTCTCCGACCAGGCGGCCTTCGCCGAGGCCGGCATCCCGGCCCTGTTGGTCAACGAAGGCTTCGACTGGGAGGGCTACAGCCGCGAGCAGGCCGTGGCCCGGGTCGTGGAATGGGGCCGGAGCACCTACCACTCCCCGCGCGACGACCTCGCCCAGCCCCTCGACTTCGAGGCCACTCGCCAGCACGTGGCGCTGCTGCTCTCGCTGGTGCTGGAGCTGGCCGAAAGCGACGAGCCCCCACGCTGGCGGCCCGGCTCCCCGTATGCGGCCGCCCAGCTCCGCGCCCGGGCGGAGGGGCGCTGATGCGCCCGACGCCGCCGAGAGCCGCGACCCTGCTTGCGCTGTTGGCGGCCATCGTCGTCGCCGTGCCCGCCTGCCACACACCCCGCGAGCCGGGGCCCCACGTGGTCCGGATCGCCGGCTCGGACACGATGCTGCTGCTGACCCAGCACTGGGCGGAGGCCTTCATGCGGCTCCACCCGGACGTGGTCGTCCACGTCCAGGGCGGTGGGACCGGCAGCGGAGTCGAGCAGCTCGTGGAGGGGCATGCCGACCTGTGTGCCGGCTCACGGCCGCTGATGGCCGAGGAGGTGCGCCGGATCCATCAGCGATACCAGACGCTGGGCGTCAGCTTCCGTTGCGCCAAGGACGCCATCGGGATCTACCTGAACCCGGCGAACCCGGTCCGCGACCTGGCGCTTTCCGACCTCGAGGGGATCTTCACCGGTCGCATCCGTCGGTGGGGAAAGCTCGGGGGCGCCTGGCTGCCGATCGAGCCTCTGGTCCGACAGCCCAACTCGGGCTCCTACCGGCTCTTCCAGGAGCTGGTGCTGGCGGATCGGCCGTACACCGTCGACGCCACCACCCTTCCGACCACGCGGGCGATCGTGGACGCCGTCAGGGCTCGACCGGGGGCCATCGGCTATGGTGGCCTGGCCTACGGCGAGCCTGGCCTCTTCAGCCGGGTCGACGGGATCGAGCCCACCCCCGACAACGTGCGCAGCAACCGCTACCCGCTGGCGCGCTACCTCTACCTGCACGCCCTGCGGCCCCCGCGGGGATGCGCCCGCACCTTCGTCGACTGGGCGCTCAGCGGCGAGGGCCAGGCGCTGGCCCAAGATGCCGGCTACGTGCCGCTCTGGGAGGCGCCGTGACCGACAGCCGGCTGGTCTAGCCGTAGCGGCCTTCGATGTAGTCGGCGGTCTCCTTGTGCAGCGGGTTGAGGAACAGGTCGATGGTCGGCCGGTGCTCGATGACCCGCCCGTGCAGCAGGTAGACGCACTCCTCGCTGGCCCGGCGGGCCTGGGCCATGTTGTGGGTCACCAGCAGGATGGTGTAGTCCCCGCGTAGCTCCCAGAGCAGCTCCTCGACCGCCTCGGTCCCCTTGGGGTCGAGGGCGGAGCACGGCTCGTCCATCAGCAG
>CAZNNH010000233.1:5860-7943 GCA_964574335.1 uncultured Acidobacteriota bacterium
CAGGCTCACGTCGAACAGCGCCTGGAACCGGCCGTACCACAGGCTCAGGTCGCGGGTCTCGATGGCGTGGAGGGGGGCGTTATCCAAAGCGCCCTTCCAGGTAGTCGCGGGTGCGCACGTCCTTCACCTGGCCGGTGAACAAGGCCTCGGTCTCGCCGATCTCCACCAGCTCGCCCATCAGGAAGAAGGCGGTGCGGTCGGCCAGCCGTCGTGCCTGTTGTACCAAATTGGTGACCAGCACGATGGTGATCTGGCGCTTCAGCTCCTTGAGCACGTCCTCGATCCGCATGGTGGTGACCGGGTCGACGGCGATCGAGAACTCGTCGAGCAGCAGCAGCTCGGGGTCCTGGGAGAGGGCGCGGGCGATGGTCAGCCGCTGCTGCTGGCCACCGGACAGCAGGCTGCCCAGTGACCCCAGGCGGTCCTTGACCTCGTCCCAGAGGGCGGCCCGCTTCAGGCAGTCCTCGACGATGACGTCCAGCCGCGCGCGGTCCCTGATCCCGCGCAGCCGGGGCGAGAGCGCGACGTTGTCGTAGACGCTGAGCGGCAGGCCGACCGGCAGCGGGAAGACCACGCCGATCCGCTGGCGCAGGGCGTAGACGTTGCGCCAGCGCCTCACGTCGCGCCCGGCGAAGCGCACCTCGCCCTCCACGTGCATGCCGGGGGTGAAGTCCTCCATCCGGTTGAGGGCTCGCAGGAACGAGGTCTTGCCGCTGTTGGCGGGACCGATGATCCCGAAGACCTCGTGCTCGTGCACGTCCAGCGAGATCCCTTTGAGGGCCGGCGCGCCGCCATAGCGGACCGAGAGGTCGCGTACCTCGACCTTGGCCGGTGGCGCTACCACTTCTTCTTTCCCCGCAGGTAGACGCGGAAGGCGATCGAGAGGGCGTTCATCGCCAGCACCATGCAGATCAGCACCAGCGCCACGCCGAACGGGATCGCCTCTGGCACGCCCGGGACCTGGGTCGCGAGCACGAACAGGTGGAGCGACATCGCCATCGTCTGGTCGAAGACGCTCTGCGGCAGGAAGGGCAAGAAGAAGGCCGCCCCCGTGAACATGATCGGGGCCGTCTCGCCCGCCGTGCGCGACACCTCCAGGATCACGCCGGTCAGGATCCCGCTGACCGAGTTGGGCAGCACCACCCGCCAGATGGTCTGCCAGCGGGTGGCACCCATGTTCCAGCAGGCCTCGCGGAAGGCCCGTGGAACCGCCTGCAGCGACTCCCGGGTGGAGACGATCACCACCGGCAGCGTCATGATTGCCAGGGTCAGGCTGGCGGCCAGGATGCTGGTCCCGAAGCGGAAGAAGACCACGAAGGCGCCCAGGCCGAACAGCGCGTGGACGATGGAAGGGACGCCGGCCAGGTTGATGATGGCCAGGTTGATCAGACGGGTCAGCCCGTTGTCGGGGGCGTACTCGCTCAGGTACAGGGCGGCGGCGACGCCCACCGGCACCGACGCGATCAGGGCGATCGTCACCAGCCAGACCGTCCCGAGCAGGGCCGGGAGGATCCCGCCGGCGGTCATCCCCTGCTTCGGCTCGGTGAAGAGGAACTCCAGCGACAGCGCCGGCCCCCCTTTGACCACCAGGATGCCCAGGATCAGCAGCACCGGGAGGATCAGCAGCAGCGTCATCGCCAGGAACAGCAGCCGGAAGCGAGACTCGGTGCGCCGGTTCCGTTGGTCGAGGGGCGTGGTGGCGAAGCGGCTCATGGCTTCCGGCGCCGCCTGCCACGGACCATCACGTCCGCAGCCAGGTTGATGGCGAACGTCACCGAGAACAGCAGGATCCCGAGGGTGAACAGGGCCTGGTAGTGGTCCGAGCCCACCGCCGCCTCGCCCAGCTCGGCGGCGATGGTGGCGGTCAGCGCCCGAACCGAGTCGAACGGGCTGGTGGGGAGGTGGATCGAGTGGCCCGAGGCCATCAGCACCGCCATCGTCTCGCCGAAGCCGCGCCCCACGCCGAGCAGGACCGCGGCCGCCAGGCCGTTCTTGGCCGCCGGCAGCAGGACCTTCCGGATCACCTGCCAGCGGGTGGCCCCGAGGGCCTCGGCCGCCTCACGGTAGGTGTCCGGGACCGCCT
>CAZNNH010000234.1:0-7930 GCA_964574335.1 uncultured Acidobacteriota bacterium
GCAGCTTCATGGCTGCTCTGACATTCTGGCAGTGGTTGGTGGAGCGGAAGAGGCTGCGCGACCTGGCCTCGTTTGAAATCACCGTTCTTCTGGCTACTCTGGCGCTGCCACTGCTCTCCCCGCTTGCGATCACGCTTCTCGGCTGGGATCCGCTGGATTACAGCCAGACCGGCTACCTGCGCCTCGACGATGGCTCGTCGCTGTCGATGTCCCAGTTCGACGTGGCCGGGGCCAGCGTGCCCAAGGGGCTCAAGGGCTTCCTCTACGGCGAGCGCGGCGTCTGGCGGCCCGGCGACACCCTCCACCTGACCTTCATCCTGCTCGACCCCGACCAGCGCCTCCCCGCCGACCACCCGGTCCGCTTCGAGCTGCTTAACAGCCGTGGCCAGCCGGTCAAGGTGATCACCCGACCCCGTTCCGCCGACGGCTTCCACGTCTTCGAGGTGGCGACCGCCCCCGACGCCCCCACCGGCAACTACACCGCCCGGGTGCGGGTGGGCGGCGCCACCTTCGAGAAGGTCCTGAAGATCGAGACGGTGATGCCCAACCGGCTCAAGATCGCCCTCGACTTCGGCACCGACATGATCGAGCCCGACGGCCGCCTGGAGACCACCCTCACCTCCACCTGGCTGCACGGCGCCACCGCCCGCAACCTGAAGGCGGACGTCGAGGTGGCCCTGCATGCCGCCCGCACCCGCTTCGAGCGCTACGCCGACTACGTCTTCGACGACCCCACCCGCTCCTACCAGGCCGAGCGCCAGAACGTCTTCGAGGGGCTGCTCGACGAGAAGGGCCAGGCCCGGATCGAGACCACCCTGAGCGCCCAGAACGTGGCGCCGGGCCAGCTCAGCGCCAGCTTCACCACCCGCGTCTTCGAGCCCGGCGGCGCGTTCAGCGTCGACCGCTTCTCCATCCCCTACTCGCCGTACGAGACCTACATCGGGGTCCGCGTCCCCAAGGGCGACAAGGCCCGCGGCATGCTGCTCACCGACACGAAGCACGAGGTCGGCATCGTGGCGGTCGATCCCCACGGCCAGCCGGTGAAGGACGCCGAGGTGGAGGTCCGCCTCTACAAGCTCGGCTGGCGCTGGTGGTGGGAGAAGGGCGAGGAGGACCTGTCGGCCTTCGCCGAGTCGCCGGTGAACCAGCCGCTCCAGGAAGGCGTGGTCAAGCTTCCCGACGGCACCGGCTCCTGGAGCTTCGAGATCAAGTATCCGGACTGGGGCCGTTACCTGATCACGGTGGCGGACCAGGGCGGCGAGCACCGCACCGGCCAGATCGTCTACGTCGACTGGCCGGGCTGGGCCGGCCGCGGCCAGAAGGAGATGACCGGCGGCGCCACGGTGCTGGCGTTCACCGCCGACAAGTCGGAGTACGCGGTGGGGGAGACGGTCACCCTCACCATCCCCACCCCGGCCAAGGGGCGGGGCCTGCTGAGCATCGAGTCCGGCTCCAAGGTGCTCCGCACCGAGTGGCTGGAGGTGACCGGCTCCGAGACCCAGACGTCCTTCCCGGCCACCGCCGAGATGGCGCCCAACGTCTATGCCCACGTCACGCTGCTGCAGCCGCACGGCCAGACCGGCAACGACCTGCCGATCCGCCTCTACGGCGTGGTCCCGATCAAGGTGGTCGACCCGGCCACCCGCCTCTCGCCGGTGGTCGAGTGCCCCGACGTCCTGGTGCCCGAGACGACGGCCAAGATCGCGGTGCGCGAGGCCTCCGGCCGGCCCATGAGTTACACGCTGGCGGTGGTGGACGAGGGCCTGCTGAGCCTGACCCGCTACAAGGTGCCCAACCCCTGGGACCACTTCTACGCCCGCGAGGCGCTGTCGGTTCGAACCTGGGACGTCTACGACCTGGTGATCGGGGCCTACGGCGCCGCCATCGAGAGGATGCTGGCGATCGGCGGCGACGAGGCCGGCGGCCCCGAGCAGGCCAAGCGGGCCAACCGCTTCCCGCCCATGGTGCGTTTCCTGGGCCCGTTCCAGTTGAAGCCGGGCGGCAAGAACGTCCACGACGTCGACATCCCCCAGTACGTGGGGGCGGTCCGGGCGATGGTGGTGGCCGGCCACGAGGGGGCGTTCGGCGCCGCCGAGCGCTCGGCCTTCGTGCGCAAGCCGCTGATGCTGCTGGGCACGCTGCCCCGGGTGCTGGGCCCTGAAGAAGAAGTCGCGCTGCCGGTGTCGGTCTTCGCCCTGGAGCCGAGCGTGAAGGACGTCCAGGTCGAGGTCACCACCTCCGGTCCGCTGGAGGTGGTGGCGCCCGCCACCCGCAGCCTGTCGTTCCAGGAGCCGGGCGACGAGCTGGTGAGCTTCCGCCTGCGCACCCGCCCGAGCCTCGGCGTGGCCAGGGCGGTGATCCGGGCCCGCGGCGCCGGCCAGCAGGCCGAGCAGCAGATCGAGCTGGACGTGCGCAGCTCGACCCGGCGCGTCACCGACGTGGTGGGGGTGAGCCTCGAGTCGACCAGGAGCTGGGAAGAGGCGGTGAAGCTGCCCGGCCTGCCCGGTACCAACGAGGTCACGCTGGAGGTCTCGCGCATCCCGCCCCTCGACCTGGGCCGGCGGCTCGCCTACCTGATCCACTACCCGCACGGCTGCGTGGAGCAGACGGTCTCGTCGGTCTTCCCGCAGCTCTACCTGGGCCGCCTGCTGGAGCTCCAGCCCCTCGAGAAGTCCCGGATCGAGGCCAACGTGAAGGCGGGCCTGGAGCGGCTGAAGCAGTTCCAGACCTCGGAGGGCGGCTTCGGCTACTGGCCCGGCGACAACGACTCCAACGACTGGGCCTCGAGCTACGCCGGCCACTTCATGGTCGAGGCCCAGAACGCCGGCTACCTGCTGCCGGCCGGCCTGCTCGAGCAGTGGAAGTCGTTCCAGGAGCGGCGGGCCCGCGCCTGGGTGGCGAGCGACGGCCACGCCGAGCTGGTCCAGGCCTACCGCCTGTACGGCCTGGCGCTGGCCCAGGCGCCGGACCTCGGCTCGATGAACCGGCTGCGTGAGAGCGCCGACCTGCCGGTGGTGGCCCGCTGGCGGCTGGCCGCCGCCTATCAGCTCGCCGGCCAGCCGGAGGCGGCCCGCGCCCTGGTCGGCTCGGTGGCGCCCCAGATCGAGCCGTATCGCGAGCTGGCCGGCACCTTCGGCTCCGACCTGCGCGACAAGGCGATGGTCCTCGAGTCGCTGGCCATCTTGAAGATGGGCGAGCGGATCGGCCCGCTGGCGAAGGAGATCTCCGAGCGGCTCAGCCGCAACGACTGGAAAAGCACGCAGGAGACGGCCTACGCTCTCTTGGCGCTGGCGCGCTGCGCCGGCGAGGTCGGCAAAGACGCCCGCTTCGCCTTCTCGCTCTCGTGGGCGGGGGGCGACCCGGTCACGGTCAGCTCCACGGCGGCCCTGATCCAGAAGACGCTCGAGGCCGGCGACCGCCCCGAGGTCCGGCTCTCGGTCCACAACACGGGCTCGGTGACGGTCTTCCCGCGGCTCCTGATGTCCGGTCTGCCGCCGGTCGGTCAGGAGACGTCGGCCAGCAACGGCATGACGCTGGAGGTCGAGTACCTGGACCTGGAGGGGAACGCGATCGACCCGGCCCGCCTGGAGCAGGGGACGGACTTCAAGGTGCGGGCCAGCGTCCGCAACACGGGCGTGCGCGGCGACTACGAAGAAGTCGCGCTCTCCCAGGTGTTCGCCTCGGGCTTCGAGATCCACAACGAGCGGCTGGACCCGACCCGCCGGCCGCCGGGAGGGCCGATCGAGTACCAGGACGTCCGCGACGACCGGGTGCTCAGCTACTTCGACCTGAAGGCGGGCGAGACCAAGACCATCGAGGTCCTGCTGAACGCCAGCTACCTGGGGCGCTTCTACCAGCCGATGGTGGCGGTGGAGGCGATGTACGACGCCACGCTGAACGCGCGGGTGGCGGGGCAGTGGGTGGAGGTGGTCGAGCCGGGCAAGTGAGCCCGGCCCGGCGGGGAGGGGCGCGATGTCGGGCGCGGGGTCTCGGCGACGACCGCGTGGTGGAAGAGGCGACACACGACGCCACCCGGAACGCACGGGCTCAGGGTCGACCCACCGCACGCGCGCGCGGCTCGATCCAGAACAACCGCAGGTCGCCCTCCTCGTGGACCTTCTTCACCCAGAGCAGCCTCCGGGCCGCGCCCGGCTTGAGCGCCGGGCGCCTGCGGTCGGGGATGTAGTAGGTCACGCCGTAGAACCGGAAGACCTCCAGGGTCTTCTCGAGGCTGGCGATCGGGATCTGGACCGCCGGCTGCTCGGAGTAGAAGTGCAGCTCCCAGGGGTTGCGCGTCGCCGTCACCGTGCCCGGCGGCAGGTGGGCGCGCATCCACTCGCCCATGGCGATCCAGTCCTCGCCGGTCTCGGTCCATGGCGACCCCCCGCGCTCGGCGAAGTACCGGAGTCGTCCCAGGGAGGCGGAGCCGACGAAACCGGCCACCAGCAGCAGGACCAGGCCCCCGGTTCCCGCCGCCACCCTGGGGCGGCGCCAGGCCTTTCCCCACCGGGTGGCGGCCAGGCGGGGCACGCCGGCGGCCAGGACGGCCGACCAGGTTGCCCAGCCCAAGGCCGCCATCAGCGGCGGCAGCGGCGCCAAGTGGCGGGTGATCGCGAAGTAGGTCAGGCCGTGGAACAGCGCGAACACCAGGACCACGATCGGGATGACGAACCGCTGGGGTTGCCGGCGCAGGAGCCAGAGCCCCAGCAGGGCCGGGAGGTGGGTGAGGAAGGTCATCGGGGCCCCGTGTCTCCAGTCGCCCCACCGCGTTCCCAGGTTGATGGTCAGCCACCAGGTGATCAGCTTGAAGTTGGCCCAGGCCCCTCCGAGCACCACGTCCCTTCCCTCGCGGAAGCGGTCCAGCAGGGTGGGCGGAGCCTTATCGCCCCAGTACAGGGCGTAGCCGACCTGCTCCAGCTTCTTAACGTTCCAGGTCGAGGCCGCGTACTCGTGGGTGGAGAACAGGGGGTCGCCGTAGAGGCGGGTGTTGTGGACCATCCAGGGGAGGAGGACGAGGACCCCCAGCGCCAGGCCGGACAGGAACCACCGCTCGCGCAGGGCCCGCCCGAGCGGCCGTCCCCGCCGCCCCATGGTGGCCTGGACCAGGACGGCGCAGCCGAACAGCAGCACACCCGAGCCCTTGGCGTAGGTGGCCAGGCCCATCACCGCGCCCGCCGCCAGCCACCACCGCGGCGCCCGGACCGCCTTCATCGCGAACAGGACGAAGGCGGCCACGATCGCGGCGTAGAGCACGTCCGCCCCCACGTCCAGCGACCACTCGAAGTAGTTCGGGTGTATCAGGCAGGTGGCCCCGGCCAGGAGGGCGGCCAGTCGGCTGCCCCCGAGGTCCCGGACCAGGGCGTAGAGGAGGGGCGGCAGAAGGAAGCACGAGATGAGGATCGACGGCAGCTTGGCGGCGAAGGCGGTCTTCCCCATCAGGGCGAAGAACGGCACGATGGTCAGGGCATACAGCGGAGGCCAGTGGTCCTCCGCGCGGGGCAGGCCCGGGTACTTGAGGTAGTAGAAGCTGATGGTGTCGACGTCGATGTTGCCATGCCGCAGCAGGCTGTCGGCCATCTCGGCGTAGGCGGCCGGGTCGGCGTGGCCGATGAACCGAATCGGGGCGGCGATCCTGCACTTGACGCCGGCGGCCACGGCCCCGGCCAGGAGCAGGAGCGCAAGGCAGGCGTCGATCCGCCGAATGGGATTGAGCATGACCGGCTCGGTTGAGGTTTGCTGGCGGAGTCTACCACGCGGTGTCGCGCGGCTGTTCCGTTCCCGCGCCGCCCGCGTCGCGCTGGCGGCGCTGGCCGGCCTGCTGCTGTTCGTGCTCCTGGTCCCGGTGGTCCAGTTCGAGGACCCGCTCTCCACGGTGATCCTCGACCGCGACGGCGAGCTGCTGGGGGCGTCGATCGCGGCCGACGGACAGTGGCGGTTCGGCGTCAGCGAGCGTCTGCCCGACAAGTTCGTGACCGCGCTCGTCCGTTTCGAGGACCGGCGCTTCTTCTGGCACCCGGGGGTCGACCCGGTGGCGGTGGTCGGGGCGCTGGTCGGCAACCTGCGCCGCGGCGAGGTGTGGCGCGGGGGCAGCACGCTGACCATGCAGGTGGTGCGGCTGTCGCGGAAGGGGCAGGCCCGCACCTACCGCGAGAAGCTGATCGAGACGGTGCTGGCGCTGCGCCTGGAGATGGCGCTCAGCAAGTCGCAGATCCTGGCGCTGTACGCGGCCTACGCGCCGTTCGGCGGCAACACGGTGGGCCTGGACGCGGCGGCCTGGCGCTACTTCGGCCACGACGCGTTCCGGCTCTCGTGGGCGGAGACGGCGATGCTGGCGGTGCTGCCCAACGCGCCGTCGCTGGTCCACCCGGGGAGGAACCGGCAGCAGCTCCTGGCCAAGCGCAACCGGCTGCTGCGGTCGCTTCGCGACGCCGGCGTCCTCGACGCGCTCACCTGCCAGCTCGCCGAGCAGGAAGAGCTGCCGCCGGCGCCGCAGCCGCTGCCGCGGCTGGCGCCGCACCTCCTGGCGCGTATCCAGAAGGACCAGGCGCGGGCGGGCCGGCGTTGGAGGACGGGGGAGAGAAGCCCCTGGGTCCGGACGACGCTCCGAAAAGACCTGCAGGTCCGGGTGGCGGCCGTGCTGGAGCGGCACCAGGCCCGCCTGGCCGCCAACGGCGTCCACAACGCGGCGGCGCTGGTGCTGGACGTGGACACCGGCCGGGTGGCCGCCTACGTCGGCAACATCGCGGACTTCGGCTCGCCGGAGAACGGCGCCTACGTGGACGTGATCCCGGCCGCCCGCAGCACCGGCAGCATCCTCAAGCCGTTCCTGTTCGCGGCGATGCTGGACTCAGGTGAAGTCCTGCCCGGCCAGCTCGTCCCGGACGTTCCCACCCACCTGGGCCTGTTCCACCCGGAGAACTTCGACCGCGCCTACGCGGGGGCGGTGCCGGCGGAGCAGGCGCTGGCCCGCTCGCTGAACGTGCCGGCGGTCCGCATGCTGCGCAGCTACGGCGTGGACCGCTTCTGCGGGCTGTTGCGGCGGCTGGGGATGACGACGTTGTTCCGGCCGGCCCGCCACTACGGGCTCTCGCTGATCCTGGGCGGGGCCGAGGGGTCGCTGCAGGACATCACGGCGATCTACGCCGGCCTGGCCCGGAGCCTGAACCGCTACACGAGCGGCGTCTCGGACGCCGGGGTGTTCCACCCGGCCGAGTACCTGTGGAAGGACGACGGCGGCTCACCGGAAGGGGCCGAGCCGCCGCTCCACGCGGGGGCCTGCTACCTGACGGCGCAGGCGATGCTCGAGGTCGAGCGGCCCGGCGACGAGAGCTCCTGGCGGGCGTTCTCGTCGGCGCGGAAGGTGGCGTGGAAGACGGACACCAGCTACGGCTTCCGCGACGCCTGGGCGGTGGGCTTCACGCCGCGCCAGGTGGTCGGGGTGTGGGTGGGCAACGCGGACGGCGAGGGGCGCCAGGGCCTCACCGGCTACTCGGCGGCGGCGCCGATCCTGTTCGAGATCCACGACCTGCTCCCGCCGGGAGGCTGGTTCGCCCCGCCGGAGGCGGACCTGTGGCAGATCGAGGTCTGCGCCCGCAGCGGGATGCGCCTGGGCCCGCACTGCACCACCCACCGCACCCGCCTGGTCACCCGCGCCGGCCTCGGCTCCCCGCCCTGCACCTACTGCCGCCTGGTCCACTCGGACCCGGAGGGGAAGTGGCAGGTCCACTCGGCCTGCCAGCCGGTGGCCTCGATCGTGACCAGGGCGATGTTCGTCCTGCCGCCGGCGATGGAGTGGTACTACCGCCGCCAGCACGCCAGCTACCAGCCGCCGCCCCCGTACCGGGCCGACTGCCTCGAGTCCCTCGACCGCCCGAGCGAGACCTCCCTGGCCTGCGTCTACCCGAAGGAAGGCGCCCAGGTCTACGTCCCC
>CAZNNH010000235.1:0-7818 GCA_964574335.1 uncultured Acidobacteriota bacterium
CGACGGTCAGCCGGGGAATCGGGATCGTGTCTCCCGCAGCCGAGGACCGGACATGGGGACACGATCCCGAATCCGCCGGCTACCGAAGGATTCGGGTCATGTCCCCACGGGTCGGCAAGCGATTCGGGTCATGTCCCCATGCACCGCCCGCCGAACAATCGGGATCGTGTCCCCCGCAGCCGGCATGACCCGTTGCCCGCGGCCGGTCGGGCTGCGTGATAGGATGCCTCCTCGCTATGCCCAAGCCCCCGCCCGACGTCGAGCCCGAGCTGTTCCGCGGCGACCTCAGCGAGGAGCGCCTCGCCGCCCACCTGGCTTCTCCCGACCTGGCCGTGGACACCGAGACGATGGGCCTGCAGCCGCTCCGCGACCGGCTGTGCGTGGTGCAGCTCTCTGACCGGAACGGCGCCTCCAGCCTGGTCCAGATCCCGGCCTTTTCGGCGGGGAGCCCCTTGCCGTCCGAGCGGGCGCCCCGCCTCAAGCGGCTGCTGGAGGCCCCGGGCGTGCGCAAGGTCTTCCACTTCGCCCGCTTCGACGTGGCCACCCTGCGCCACTACCTGGGGATCCGAGTGGCCCCCCTCTACTGCACGCGGACGGTGAGCAAGCTGGTCAGGACCTACAGCCCCCGTCACGGCCTCAAGGACCTGGTCCTCGAGCTGCTCGACGTGGAGATGGACAAGACCACCCGCCACACCGACTGGTCCACCGAGACCCTCTCGCGTGACCAGGTCGCCTACGCCATCTCCGACGTCACGCTGCTGCTAACGCTGATGGACCTCCTGCACCGGATGCTGGAGCGCGCGGGCCGGGTCGAGCTGGCGGAGCGATGCTTCGAGGCGATCCCGACGTTCGCCCAGCTCGACCTGCTCGGCTACGAGGACATCTTCCCCCACTGAGGCTACAGCAGGCCCTGCATCTCGTCGGGCCGCGCGTACTTCAGGTCGCGTAGCGCGGCCAGGATAGCTCGGGTCAAGGTCCGGCAGTGGGCCAGGGCAGGGTCGCCCTCGGGCTCGGAGCCCGCGCCCAGCTTCCACAGCCGGGTGCTGGCCTCCTTGTGCGCGACCCGGGCGCCGCCCTCCACCCGGTGCGGCGGCCGCCGGTCGTACTTGAAGCCGGAGACACCCGGGAACACGTACTGCAGGAGGTGGTCGATCACGGCGATGATCCGCTCCTGGTCGTTGCCCAGCAGGCGGCTGTCGGCGCGCACCGAGACCTCGGTGCCGCGCTCGGTGACGCCGATCGCGATGCCGATCGAGGCCCCTTCGATCCGCAGCATGTCGTCGGCCACCTCGGCCACCACGTCCCGGTGGTCCTCACGGATGTAGCCGACCGGCGCCACCCGCACCGCGCCCTCGACCTCCATGTTGGAGAAGGCGGAGGACCGGTACTGGTACCACTCGATCGGCACCCGGTAGTCGCGCAGGTCGTCGACCAGGGCCCGGGTCGGCTCGTCGCGGGTCATCTTCTCGAACATCCGGAAGTCCAGGGCGGTGGCAGCGTGCAGCAGGGCGCTGGTGTCGGTGTAGACGCCCAGCGCCGCCGCCGCCCTCCCCTCCGGGCCGAGGGTCTCGGTGACGCCGAAGGCCATCGCCAGCGCGGTCATGAAGGCGGAGGTCGACCCCACCGGCAGCCCCACGAAGGCCAGCTTCACTCGGCGCACGCCGCCGGCGACGCAGTCCCGCTCCACGTCCTCGGGGTTGGCGTGGTGGTCGGCGACGAAGAAGTACTCGCGCACCGGCTCCACGAAGGTGGTGTTGGCGGTGCCCAGCGGCGGCGAGGCGTCCACCATGCAGTGCAGGCCGCGGGGCAGGCGCTGCTCGTTGGGATGGTGCAGGACGATCCCGCAGCGCTCCACCAGGTTGCGGTTCTGGGGATGGCCGAGGGAGCCGGTCAGGATCCGGACCTCCTTGGCGCCGAGGTGCTGCAGGATCGCCTTCAGCATCACGGCGCTGCCCAGGGCGTCGGGATCCCCGATCCACTGGGTGAAGATGTTGGCGCCGCGGCCGCGGATCGCCGCCTGGGACCGCCGCAGGGCGAAGAAGGCGCTGTGGGCCTGGGCCAGGATGGCCAGGTTGTTGCCGGTGAAGCGCTTGCCCAGCACCTTGCCGAAACGCGCCACCACCGTGTGGCGGCCGGGGAGGCGGGCCGGCCGGTGCAGGATCCGACCGTTGCGGCCGTTCTTCGACTTGTTGGCGCGCGCCGTCACCTTGCGCGGCGCGGCTGCAGCCGGGGGCTTGGTGCCGTTCACGGGTGGAAGCTCCTCCCCTCCTTGGCCATCTCCAACAGGCGATCGGCAGGACGGAAGCGCTCGCCGTGCCGTCGTCGCAGTCGCTCCAGGACCTCCACCGCGAAGCGGGCCCCCAGGTGGTCCAGGTAGCGGAAGGGACCGCCCAGGAACGGCGGGAAGCCCAGGCCGAAGACCGCCCCCACGTCGCCGTCCCGCGGCGAGCGCAGCACCCCCTGCTGGAGACAGAGCACCGCCTCGTTGAGAAACGCGAAGACCAGCCGGTCCTGGATCTCGCGGGGCTCGTAGTGGCCGCGCTGCGGCCCCGACGGAAGCAGGTCGTAGACCGAGGCGTCCACCCGCTTCTGCTTCCGGCCGTAGGTGTAGAAGCCCCGGCGGTTCTTACGGCCCAGGCGGCCGTCGTCCAGCACCCGGGTCATCGACGAGGGCGGCGCGTGGCGCTCGCCGAAGCTCTTGTGGAGCACCTTCGCCACCTTGGCCGCCACGTCGATCCCCACCTCGTCGAGCAGCTCGATGGGGCCGACCGGAAAGCCGAAGCGCGTCATCGCCCCGTCCACCGCCTCGACCGAAGCCCCTTCCTCGAGCAGGCGGGCGGCCTCGTTCAGGAAGGGCGACAGGGTCCGGGTGGTGTAGAAGCCGGGGCCGTCCCACACCACGATCACGTGCTTGCCGAGACGGCGCCCGAAGGCCACCGCGGTGGCGGTGGCGGTGGCGTCGGTGGTCCTCGTCACCACCACCTCGAGCAGGGGCATCTTGTGCACCGGCGAGAAGAAGTGCATGCCCAGCACCCGCTCCGGCCGGCGCGCCTCGAGCGCGATCTCGCCGATGGGGATCGACGAGGAGTTGCTGGCGAAGACCCCCTGGTCCGAGAGCACGGCCTCCGTCTCCGCCAGCACCCGGCGCTTGAGGTTCAGGTCCTCGAGCACGGCCTCGATGACCAGCTCGGCGCGCCGGAAGCCCGTGTACTCGAGGGTGGGCGAGATCCGCTCCATCACCTTCTGCAGCTCCCGCTCGGACAGGGAGCCGCGGCGGCGACGACCCTCGAACACCTCTCGGGCCCGGCGCAGCCCGCCGCCGAGCGCCTCGCGGCCCGAGTCCTTGAGCCGGACCGGGATCCCGGCCTGGGCGGCCACGGCGGCGATCCCCGACCCCATCAGGCCGGCCCCGAGGACGCCCAGCTTGGAGACCTCGCGGGCCTCGGTCCCCTCGGGCAGGCCGGCGTCCTTCTTGATCTCCTGGGTGGCGAAGAACAGCGAGACCAGCGACCGCGAGACCCCGGACACGGAGAGCTCTCCGAAGTGCCTGGCCTCCGTCTCCAGCCCCACCGCGAGCGCCTTGCCGCTGGTTTCGTCGATCACGTCGAGCGCCGACAGCGGTGCCGGGTAGTGGCCGCCGGTCCGCTCGAGCACCCGGCTCCGCGCCTTGGCGAGCACCATACGCCGGCCGGGGAAGAGCTCCATCAGGCCCCGTCGCCGGCGCCTGGGTCTGAGCCCACCTTCCGCCAGCAGGAGCGCCGCCTGACGGGCCGACGACAGCAGCGCCGCCGCGGGCACCACCTGGTCGACCAGGCCGATCGAGAGGGCCCGGCGCGCGGAGAGCGTCCGCCCGGTGAGGATCATCTCGAGGGCCTGAGGCAGCCCGACGTGCCGCGGCAGCCGCTGGGTGCCCCCCGCTCCCGGGATCAGCCCGAGCATCACCTCGGGCACCCCCAGCGTAGTCTTGGGATGGTCGGAGGCGATCCGGTAACGGCAGGCCAGGCACAGCTCGAGGCCCCCGCCGAGGCAGGTCCCGTGGATCGCCGCCACCACCGGCGCCGACAGCGCCTCGATCCGGTCCAGCAGCCGCTGCGCCCCGCGCGACAGCTCCTCTCCCTCGATGGCGCTCTTGATCTCGATGAACTCCTTGATGTCGGCGCCGGCGATGAAGCTGTCGGGCTTGCCACTCTGGATCACCACCCCTTTCAGCTCGGCGCCGCGCCGCTCCAGGCCGGCCAGCAGCTCCTGCATCTCCTCTGCCACCCCGCGCCCGAGGGTGTTGAGCTTCTCCCCTGGCACGTCCAGGGTCAGCACCAGGACGCCGTCGCGCCCCTGCTCCTGACTCAGGGCCCGCTCCGTCATGCCACCACCTTCAGCTCACGCATCCGCAGGACGTCTTGCTCCGAGCAGCCGACCTCGCGGAGCACCTCGTCGGTGTGCTGTCCCGGGGTGGGCGCCGGCCGCCGCCAGGACGTGGGCGTCTCGGAAAGGTGAAGGGGCGGCCGAAGCGTCCGCTGGCCCTCCGCCACCTCGGCACCCTCCCACAAGAGGCCGCTTCTCTCGGCGTCGGCCAGCGCCTCCTCCAGCCCGAGGACCGGCTCGACGCAGGCCTCCTGGTCCGCGAAGCGCCTGAGCCATTCCTCCCGGTCGCGCTCCGAGAAGGCGCGGGCAACGGCCGCAACGAGGTCCCGCCGCCCCGTTTCCGACTCCCACTGGTGACGGGAACGATCCTGGAGCCCGAGCCCCTCGCACAGGCGCTCCCAGAACCGCGCCTCCAGCGCCCCGACCGCGACGTGGCGTCCGTCCCGGCATGGGTAGACGTTGTAGCAGGCGTTCTCCCCGGCCAGCTCGCCCAGCTCCGATCCCCCCGCCAGCGCCCGCGCCGCCGAGGCCGTGAGCAGCGACAGGGCGGCCTCCTGAAGCGACGTGTCCACCACCTGCCCGCGCCCGGTGCGCTGGCGGGCCAGGAGCGCCGAGAGCACGCCGACCACCGCCACCAAGGCCCCGGCCATGTCGGCCACGTGGGCGAGCGGCAGCACCGGGAACCCTTGCCGGTCGAGGTTGGTCCCGAGGAAGCCGGAGCGGGCCAGGTAGTCGATGTCGTGGCCGGCGCGATCCGCCTGCGAGCCGTGATGCGGGAACCCGGTCAGAGAGCAGTAGACGAGGCGCGGGTTCGCGTCGCACAGCGCCTCCGAGCCCAGCCCGCGCCGCTCGAGCACGCCGGGCCGGAACCCGTCCACCAACACGTCGGCGGCACCAGCCAGCCGCCCGACCAGGGCCGCGCCCTCCGGCTGCCGCAGGTCGACCATCACCGATCGTTTGTTTCGGTTCAGCGCCGCGTGGAGGGCGCTGTCGTCGCCGCCCTGGACCGCCGGGCCCACCGCCCGCGTCGGGTCTCCGAACGGCGGCTCCTCGACCTTGACCACGTCCGCGCCGAGGTCCCCGAGCAGCATGGTGCAGTAGGGCCCGGGCAGGTAGCGGGTCAGGTCGATCACGCGGACGCCGTCGAGGGGGGCGGGAGGCATCCGCTCTCAGCGCTCGAGGACCATGGCGAATCCCATCCCTCCCTGGGCGCACACGGAAAGCAGGCCGTAGCGGGCCTCTCGGCGCGACAGCTCGTTGGCCAGGGTGGTGGTGATCCGGGCGCCGGTGGCGCCGAAGGGGTGGCCGAGGGCGATCGACCCGCCGCTGACGTTGAGCTTGTCGCGGTCCACCTGGCCGACGCAGGTGTCCCAGCCGAGCTGCTCCCTGGCCCAGGTCTCGGACTCGAGGGCCTGGATGTTGGAGGCCACCTGGGCGCCGAAGGCCTCGTGCATCTCGACGAGCTCCATCTCCGCGAGCGTCAGGCCGGCGCGCTCGAGCGCCTTGGGGATCGCCAGGGCGGGCCCCATCAGGAGCTGGCCGCCCGGATCGACCGCCGCCACCGCCCAGGCCCGGATGAATGCCAGCGGGCGGCAGCCTTCCGCCTGCGCCTTCTCCTCCGACATCAGCAGGACGGCGGCGGCCCCGTCGGTGAGCGGCGACGCGTTGCCGGCGGTGATGGTGCCGAACTCCCGGTCGTACACGGGCGGCAACGCCTCGAGGGCCTCGAGCGAGGTGTCGGGGCGAAGCTGGTTGTCGGCGTCGATGACGGTCTCGTAGTCGGGGGGGAGGAAGACCCGGCAGGTCTCGCCCCTGAGGCGACCGTCCTCGGTGGCGGCCACCGCGCGGAGGTGGCTGCGAAGCGCGATCTCGTCCTGCTCCCGGCGCGAGATGCCGTTCTCCTTGGCCATCTTCTCGGCCGCCTGCCCCATGGTCAGGCCGGTCGAAGGCTCGGCGATGGCCGGCGTGTCGGGGGCCAGGTCGCGCGGCCGGATCCCCGAGAAGGCACGCAGCCGGCCGAAGGGCGTCTTGGCTCGCGAGGCGGCCACAAGCGCCCGCGCCAGCTTCCTCCGATGGAGGATGGGCACGTCCGACAGGCTCTCCGCCCCGCCCCCGATCGCCACCTCGGCATGGCCCGCCTGGATCGCCCAGGCGCAGTCGGCGATGGCCTGGTTGGCCGAGGCGCAGGCCCGGTTCACGGTATGGCCCGGGACCGAAGGGCGGAGCCCGGCGCCCAGCACCACCTCGCGGCCCAGGTTGGGCGCCTTGATGGACGGGATCACCTGGCCCATGGCCAGCATGTCGACCCAGCCCGGGTCGATCTCGGACCGCTCCACGAGCTCCCGCGTGCACACCTTGGCCAGGTCCAGTGCCGTCAGATCCCGGTAGGAGGTGCCGGCCTTGGCGAAAGGAGTGCGACAGCCGGCGATGATCGCGACACGTCTCGGGCTGCCCATACCGCCGCCGAATCTTAGCGCAACGAGTCACCAGCCTCCAGGCCTTTTCCGGAACCCCTGCCGTTCCCGTGCGTAAGAAGGAGCGGAGGCCAAGAGCGGCCTCACCAGGAGACCCGATGAGACCACTGCTTGCCGTACCCGCCCTGCTGGCGCTGGCCACCTGCGTCCAGGGCGAGGACTGCCGCTACGAGGCCCCGCGCCAGGCCACCGTCGACGCCCAGGGCGCGGAGCGCGTCACGATCCACGCCGAGGCCGGCTCGCTCGAGGTACTGGGCACAAAGGGCACAAAGGGCACGGAGGTCAAGGTCGAGGGCCGCGCCTGCGCCGGGAGCGAGTCCCGGCTCGAGCAGGTCCGGCTCGAGGCCGACCGCCACGGCTCCACGGTGCGGGTCGCGGCCCGTATCCCCGAGTCGGGGTCCTGGACGGAAGCCGCCGCCCTTCACCTGGTGGTGGAGGTCCCCTCGGAGCTCCCGGTCGAGGTCGAGGACTCGAGCGGCTCGCTCAAGATCGTGGGGGTCCACTCGCTTCGGCTCGAGGACGGCTCGGGTGACGTTGAGATCGAGGACGTGGCCGGGGACGTGAGCGTCAAGGACGGCTCGGGGTCGATCGACATCGAGGGGGTCCAGGGGAACGTCCGGCTCGAGGACGGCTCGGGCGGGATCGACCTGCGCGACGTCACCGGCGACGTGGAGGTGGTGGACGACGGCTCGGGCGGGATCGAGGCCAGCGCCATCAAGGGCAGCGTCCGGGTGCGCCGCGACGGCTCGGGCGACATCTCGGTTCACCAGGTCGGCGGCGACTTCGTGGTCGAGAAGGACGGCAGCGGCAGCATCGACCACGAAGGGGTGGAGGGACAGGTCCGGATCCCCACCAAGCGGTAGCGTCGGGCCGCGCCGGCGGCTGTGGTAGCATCGAGACGTCGCGCGCCCGTAGCTCAACGGATAGAGCACTTGGCTTCGAACCAAGGGGTTGGGGGTTCGAGTCCCTCCGGGCGCGCCAG
>CAZNNH010000236.1:0-7807 GCA_964574335.1 uncultured Acidobacteriota bacterium
GGGTCCGGGGGATCGGGGGGCGGGAGCCCCCCGCTCGATAGCGGCGACCGAATCTACTTCGGGCGCCGCGTATAGAATGCCGGGGTGGTCCCCACCCTCTCGATCGCGGCTCCTCTCGTCGGCAAGGTTCGCCTCGGCGTCCTCGGCCTCGAGGGCGTCACGGTCCGCGAGCGCGATGCCGCGCTCGAAGAGGAGGTCGCGGCCGAGTGCGCGCGGCTGCGGGGTCTTCACCAGGGCCGCAGCAGCGGTGAGGTCCCCGGGGTGGGGCCGGCCCGGTCGCTGTACCGTGGCCTCGGCATCGATCCCACCAAGACGCGCCCGTCGAACGAGGCGCTGCTGCGTCGCGCCCTCAAAGGAGAGGCGCTCGTTCGCGTCAACACCCTGGTCGACGCCCTCAACCGCTGCTCGCTCAGCCAGCAGCTCCCCTACGGCCTCTACGATCGGGACCAGGTGCGCGGCGTCGTCGTGCTCCGAGCCGGCCAACCCGGCGAGTCCTACGAGGGGATCCGCAAGGGGCCGGTGAACCTGGCCGGACGACCGGTGCTGGCGGACGATCTGGGACCGTTTGGCAACCCCACCTCCGACTCGGCACGCACCCAGATCCGGCTTTCGACCACGAGCGTGCTGGTGATCGCCTTCGCGCCGCCGAGCCTGCCGCTGGCCGAGCTGGAGCGAGCGCTCGACGACACCGAGGCCACCCTGACACGCCACTGCGGCGGCGCGGCGAGCCCGCGTCACATCCTGCCGCCGTCGCCGTGAGCACGGCTGGACCGGGGGGCCCCTCGCTCGACGACGGATCCCCGGGGCGGATCCTCGAGGGGCTGCTGCCCGCCCAGCGAGAGGCGGTCCTCCACGGCGCCGGGCCGCTGATGATCATCGCCGGGGCCGGCACCGGCAAGACCACGGTCCTGACCCGACGGATCGCCCACCTGATCGCCTCCAAGCGGGCGACGCCGGAGCAGATCCTGGCCCTCACCTTCACCGACAAGGCGGCGGCGGAGATGGCGGAGCGGGTCGACCAGCTGATCCCCTACGGCTACGCCGAGACCCGGATCGCCACCTTTCATGCCTTCGGCGACCACGTCCTTCGGGAGCAGGCGCTGGAGGCCGGCCTCGATCCTCGTTTCCGGGTGCTGACCAGGCCCGAGCAGATCATCTTCCTGCGCGAGCGGCTGTTCCAGCTCCCGCTGAAACGCTTCCGTCCCCTCGGTGATCCCACCCGGCACCTCGGTGCCCTGGTCTCGCTGGTGAGCCGGGCCAAGGACGAGGACGTCTCGCCCCAGCAGTACCAGGAGTACGCGACCTCCCTTCTGGCCTCGGCCCAGGACGATGCCGAGCGCGACGCGGCCGAGCGGCACCTGGAGCTCGGCCGCTTCTACGAGGCCCATCAGCGGCTGCTCGGCGAGGCGGGCCTGATCGACTTCGGCGACCAGATCTTCCGGCCGCTCGCCCTGCTCCGATCACGGCCGGCCTTGGTCGAGGCGCTACGTGAGCGATACCGGTACGTGCTGGTCGACGAGTTCCAGGACACCAACCACGCCCAGCTCGAGCTGCTGCAGCTCCTGGCCAGCGGTCCCGAGGCCAACATCACCGTGGTCGGTGACGACGACCAGGCGATCTACCGCTGGCGTGGCGCCGCCTCCGCCAACCTGCTGGCCTTTCGCGAGCGCTTCCCTGCGGCCCGACAGCTCGTGCTCCGGGACAACCACCGCTCAACCCAGCCGATCCTGGACGCAGCGTCCCGGCTGATCGAGTACAACAACCCCCATCGCCTGGAGGTGATCGCCGGTGTCGACAAGCGGCTGCGCTCGTCGCGTCGGGAAGGACCCCCGCCCCGGCACCTCCACTTCGACACCGTCTCGGCGGAAGCGGACGGTGTGGCGGGGCGGGTCGCCGAATGGCTGGGAGAGGGCTACCGGCCGCGGGACGTGGCGCTGCTGGTGCGCAGCAACGCCGACGCCGACCCCTACCTGCGGGCGCTCAACGTGGCCGGGATCCCGCACCGCTTCAGCGGCAGCCGAGGCCTCTACGCTCGCGAGGAGGTCCGGCTGTTGGTCTGCCTGCTGCGGGTGCTGGCCAACCCCGACGACTCGGTCTCGCTCTTCTACCTGGCCGCCTCGGAGCTGTACCAGGTCCCGGAGCTCGAGCTGCTGCGGCTGAACCGGTTCGCCTCCCGCAAGAGCCGGCCCCTCTTGGAGGTGATGCGCGGGCTCCCCACGAACGAGGATCTGGTGAGCGTGGGGGGAGAGGCGCGTGTCGCGTGCGAGCGGCTGCTGAAAGACATCGGCGAGGCGGCCTCCGACGTGGCGCAGAGGCGGACCGGAGAGCTGCTGTACCGGTATCTGCAGTCGTCCGGGTGGCTGGGACGTCTGGCTCGGGAGGGGAACGCCGCGGCGGAGGCGAAGGTCAAGAACATCGCCCGCTTCTTCGAGCTGGTGAAGGCGTACGGGGAGATCGCCGAGCACGACCGGGTGCCGGCCTTCGTCGAGCACCTGGGGCTGCTGCGCGAGGCGGGGGACGACCCGGCGGTGGCCGAGGCCGATCCCGACGAGGACGCGGTGAGCGTGCTCACCGTGCACAAGGCCAAGGGGCTCGAGTTCCCGGTGGTGGTGCTTCTGGGCTGCGCGGAGGGGAAGTTCCCGGTGCCGAGGCGGAGCGAGCCGCTGGAGCTGCCGGTTGCGCTGCTCCGGGCGGCCCAGCCCCGAGGCGACGCGCAGCTCCAGGAGGAGCGTCGCCTGTTCTACGTGGCGATGACCCGGGCCAAGGAGCGGTTGCTGCTGACCTCGGCCGCCGACTACGGCACCGCCCGGGCCCGCAAGGTCTCTCGCTTCGTGGTCGAGGCCCTCGACCTGCCGGCGCCGTTCCCGGTGCCGCGCCGCAGCCAGGCCCTCGAGGCCCTGGCCCGCCACCAGGCGCCGCCCGAGCCGCCCCCGCCGCGGACGGCGGCGCTGCCGGAGGGAGCGCTGCTTTACCTGTCGTTCCGCCAGATCGACGACTTCCAGACTTGCCCGCTCAAGTACAAGTACGTCCACCGGCTGCGGGTGCCGCTCCTCGCCCACCACCGGGTCGTGTTCGGCAGCGCGGTGCACAAGGCGGTGCAGCAGATGTTCCGGGCCCGGATCGAGTCACGCCCGTTCTCGGCCGCCGACCTGGTGGCGGCGCTGCGGGAGGCCTGGGTCTCGGAGGGGTTCTTGTCCCGCGAGCACGAGGAGCGGAGCCTTTCGGCGGGGGAGGAAATGCTGCGCCGCTTCCACGCCGAGGAGGGCCGGGAGCCGTGGACCCCCACCGGCGTCGAGGAGGAGTGGAGCTTCCTGCTGGAGCGGACCCGGGTCCGGGGTCGGTTCGATCTGGTGGTGGAGCGGGAGGGACACGTCACCCTGCTGGACTTCAAGACCGGAGCGGTATACGAGCCGAAGGAGGCGGAGCGCCGGGCCAGGGAGAGCCTGCAGCTCGACATCTACGCCCTGGCCCACCTCGAGAACCGCGGCCGGCTCCCGGACCGGGTGGAGCTGCGCTTCCTGGAGTCCGGTCTGGCCGGGGGCAAGCGACCCACCCTCGAGGAGGCCGCGGCCACGCGGACCCTGATCCTGGGGGTGGCCGAAGGCATCCGGCGCGGCGAGCTGGCGGCGCGCCCCTCGTACCTCGCCTGCAGCCAGTGCGCGTTCCGCGACATCTGCCCTCACACCGAGAGCCCCGCCCCGCCGGACGGCTGAGGCCGCCCCGGGCTTCTCGGGGGGGGCGTGATGTGCCTCAGCCCCGGGACGGAGCGACCCGGGCGGTGGGACGCCGCGGGCGAGTCTACCGGCGCCAATTGGCGACGCTCAAGCCCTTCACCCGACGGAACTCGGCCGCGTTGTCGGTGACGAGGGTGAGCCGGCGGGACAGGGCGTGAGCAGCGATCAGCATGTCGTTCGGTCCGATCGGCGTGCCACCCTCCTCGAGTCGAGCGCGAATCCGGCCGTACGCAGCAGCGGCCGCAACGTCGAAGTCGAGGATCTCGACCTCCTCGACGAAGGCATCGATGCGTTTGTGGTTCGTACGGCGTCGGGCACTGTGGTCGGCCCCATAGCGTAGCTCCGCGACCACGACTGCGCTCGAGAACAGCTTGTC
The DNA here is from genome assembly GCA_964574335.1 of uncultured Acidobacteriota bacterium. GTDB lineage: Bacteria > Acidobacteriota > Vicinamibacteria > Fen-336 > Fen-336 > CAZNNH01. Next base: position 4,111 of record CAZNNH010000236.1, read on the forward strand.
GGGTGAGGACGCCTGAATACGTGCGATGACGTTCGGGTATCGTCCTGTGAAGTAGTCGACGCAGACGTTCGTGTCGAGAAGGAACCCCATGGCTCAGTCGAGCTGGGGGCCTTCGTCGACGCCGAGAGGCTCGTCCGGGTACGGGAAGTCCCCCGCCGAGCCGGCGAGGTCCAGGAATCGTCGGCTGAAGGCGGCCCGCGGAGCCTCCAGCACCACGCGCCTGCCCTCGCGTTTGATGAGCACCTCCGTCTGCCCCTGGAACCGGTAGGCCCGCGGGAGCCTCACTGCCTGGCTCCCGCCGGTCTTGAAGAGCTTCGCCCGGTCTGCCATTGCCACCTCCCCCGACGAGTATATACGATGTGTAGGTATACGACTGGCGCATCGGCTGGCCGGGCGATCCGCGCGACGCCGGCCTCGCCCGCCCGACGGCTGAGGCTGCGCCATTGCGCCGGACCTCCTCCGGCACCGGTTCGTGCCAACCTGCGACTCAGGTCTTCCCAGTAGGAGGTGCGGGTTGGAGCTTCTCGGAGGGGCCGTGATCTTGGCGCTGTGCCTGGTGGTCCTGGCGCTGCTGCTGCGCTCGCGCCTCGACGCGCCCGAGGCGCTGGTGCGGCAGCTCGCCGCCCTCCAGGCGGAGCTGCAGCGGGTCTCGCTGGCCCAGGTCGCGCTTCGTGACGGCCTCCATGGGATGCGCGAGGCGGCGGTCCGTGATCTGAGCCAGGCGACCCAGGGGATTCGCGGCGAGCTGGGGCTGGCGCAGCGGGCGCTGGCCGCGGTGAAGGCGCTCGAGGAGGGACGGGCGCGGGAGGCACAGCGGGCGGCGGAGAGCCTCCGCCGACTGGAGGCGGTGGTGGCGGGCTCGTCCTCGCGAGGCGCCTTCGGAGAGAACATCCTGGCCCGCGCGTTCGCGCAGCTCCCGCCCGATCTGGTCGAGACGAACGTCGCGTTCGGAAGCCGGGTGGTCGAGTACGCGCTGCGCCTTCCGGTTGGGGGCCTGGTCCCGATCGACAGCAAGTGGACGGTGGCCTCGGTTCTCGAGGAGCTGGCGTCAGCCGAGGACCCAGCGGAGCGGCGTCGGCTCTGCGACCAGGTGCTGCGCGACCTGCGCCTCCGCATCCGCGAGGTGGCCCGCTACCTGGACCCGGAGCGGACGCCGCTGCTGGCGCTGCTCGCCCTGCCGGATGCGGTCTACTGGGCCTCGGCCGAGGCCCACGCCGACGGCTATCGGCAGGGCGTCATCGTGGTCCCCTACTCGCTCGCTCTGCCTTTCGTCCTGGCCCTGTACCGGCTGTCGCTGCGGTTCGGCACGGTCGACGATCACGAGGCGCTGGCCGGACGGCTGCGCGGCCTGGTCGAGGCGCTGCGTTGCGCGGACGAGGAGATCGAGGGCCGGCTCTCGCGAGGGCTGGTCCTGGCCGGCAACGCCCGCGATGCGGTCCGCAGCCACCTGGCCGAGGCGCGCGGGGCCGCCGACCGGGTCCTGGCGGCCGCCGAGCGGGAGCCGGAAAGATGCTAATGGGTTGGCAACGCTGGAGGGGCGATGCGGCAGGTTGCCGCCGTCGAGGCGAAGAGGCGGTTCGGGGAGCTACTGGAGCGGGTCTCCAGAGGTGAAGAGATCGTCATCACCCGGTACTGCAGGGTGGTCGCTCGGCTGGTGCCGGAGGGTGCCCAACGACGAAGCGAGGTCCGTCGCGCCGTGTCCGGGCTGCTGGAGCTGCAGGGTCGGATCCGGAAGAGGTCCAGGGCGAAGCTGTCCATGCGCGAGGTCCGCTCGGCGATCGAGGAAGGCCGGGCATGACACGGTCCTTCGTGGCGGCCGCGTCCATCGTGGGTGCTTCCGAGTCCTGGCGGTCGGCCGACTACCTCCGGGTCCCCGTTCTTCCGTTACGTCAGCAGGACGAGGACGGTGCCGGGAGCGACTCCCCGGCCCGATCCAGGTGTCACGACCCCGACGTCTCCTCGAACACGAGCAGATTGCCATCTCCGGCGGTGGCCAAGAGCCGCCCATCCGCTTCCGCGACGCCGCCCAAAGGCTCCCTGTACTTGTGAAAGCCGGTCAGGCGCCCGTCTTGGAGGTCGAACACCGCGAGGTGCCCCGACTGCATCGCGTACGCGAGCTGCCCACGGAACGAGGGGCCATGGTACGCGTACAGGCCGTCCGATAGCTCCGGATGGCGGACATCGTAGATGACCGCACCCGCATCCTCGTCCAGCGCGATGAAGCGATCCCCAAAAACGCCGTGCACGCGGCCGTCCTGCATGTACGGAGCGCCATAGTCGAGCGGCAGAGGCACGCCCCAAAGGAGATGCCCGTCCTCAATCGAACAGGCCGCGGTTCCGTTGCCGCGCTTGATGATCAGCCGATCCGGTAGTGAACCAGGCAGTAGGCCGATGATCGGATTGTCGGCATCAATCCCGAAGCGGTCGCGTAGCCGATCTATGAAGGACGCCTCCCACAACACCCTTCGCGCCGAAAGGTCGAAGCAGAGAACAAGCCCCGCCAGTTGGTGCTCACCCAAGAGAAGCACTCGATCACCGCCGGCCCCGCAGGAGATCGTCAGGTCAGGGCGGGGATCAGGGAAACGATCGGCGACAGCGCCGCTCTTCAGGTCGACGAGTTCGAAGTTGCCCCTGCGCCGTAGGACCAGATGACTTCTCCAGGGGTGGAGTAGGCGATCTAGGCGCTCCACCGAGGGCTCGCTAACTTCCCAGAGCTGCCTACCGGAGACACCGTCAAGGCGAGCACTCTTCGTCGCGGCACTGACCAGCAGATCACCGTCTAGGGCCAATAGAGGCCAATACTCCCCTGACTTCACGCGCCACACGGGGTCGAGTTCGGCCCTCCGCAGCTTGACGATCTCCTTGCGGTCGAAGTCTTCTCCTACGTACACCCCATCCGCCCCCACGATGGGTCGGCTCCACGTCACTGTGTCCCACTTGTTCCTTCTTCTGAAGATGGGAATCTTCCGGCTCAGCTGGACGGCCATCAGATGGGGATTCTCTTGCCCTGGAAGGTCACGAAGGGATTGGTGGCGCGGTCGCCCTCCGCGATCGATGCGCCGATCATGGGATCTTCGATCATCGGCTGTTGTGCTCGTCGAGAGTGTTGCAGGCCGAGACCCGGCCGATGCCCAAGGATCTGTCCCGTCGACGGTGCCCCGAAGGATCCGGAACGTGCCCGGCGGGCAGCAGGGCCGGCGGCGGTGGATTGACTGACCCTCGCGCCCCGGCATAACCTAGGCGCGGCGACTCGGCTCCGGGTGTCCTCAGCAATGGAATCCCTCGCGATCCTGGTGGCGGCCGGGCAAGGGCAGCGGATGGGGGCTGGGTCACCCAAGGCCTTCCTGAGCCTGGCCGGGCAACCCCTGCTGCTGTGGTCCGCATGGGCCTTTGCGGAGGCCCCGTCGGTGAGCGGCGTCGTGGCGGTCGTCCCTGAGGGCCACGTGGCTCGCGCGCGGGCGCTGCTCGAACCGACGCGGGCCCTGCGGGACGTCGTGGCGGGCGGGCCGCGTCGCCAGGACTCCGTGCAGGCCGGGCTCGCGGCCGTGCCCGAGGGCTTCGACGGGCTGGTGCTCGTCCACGACGCGGCGCGGCCGCTTGTGGAGGTGGATCTGATCGAGCGGGTTGTGAGGGCGGCGGCCGAGACCGGTGCGGCGTTGCCGGTGCTGGAGGTGGTGGACACGGTGAAGCGGGTGGA
>CAZNNH010000237.1:0-2780 GCA_964574335.1 uncultured Acidobacteriota bacterium
GGCGCCCGAAGTGAATTCGGTCGCCGCTATCGAGCGGGGGGCTCCCGCCCCCCGAACCCCCGGACTTCGCGTCTAGCGCTGTCCCGCGGGGGCCGACGCGGTCCCCGTGGTGGTGTCCCCGATGGTGATCGGCACGATCTGGTAGTCGACGTAGGTCGGGTCCACGGCGGTGGCCACGAGGAAGTACTGGACGCCGTTCAGGCCGTTCTGCGGCGACACCGTCACCTGGCCGGTGTCGAAGTCGACGACATAGGGGAGGTCGACGTCCGCCACGAAGTAGATGTCCAGGTTGTTGTAGTAGAGGCGGTCCTGGTCCAGGAAGTGGGCCGGGTCACCCTCCACGTCGATGGCCTCGAGCTGGAAGGTGAGGGGGGTGTTGATCGGCGTCGAGAGCGGGGGGATGTCCGCCAGGAACGGGGCCGAGTTCACCTGGTCCGGGCTCACGTGGACGACGACTTCGACCTGGGTGGACTCGCCGGCGGCGTCGGTCGCGGTCACGATCACGCCGGCGGTCCCGCTGGCCCCTTCCGGCGCCTTGAGCATCAGCACCGCGTCCTGGGTGTCGGTGAAGACGTGGACCGACTCGATGACGACGTCCTCCACGGGGCGTCCGGTCGAGTCGACGGCCACGTTGCTGATGGCCTCCCGCACGTCGTCGCCCAGGACCAGGACACCGAAGATCGTGTAGGCGTAGTCGAGGGCTCGGGCCGAGCTCTCCGTGATGTAGAACTGCGAGTCGTTGAAGTCGTCGTAGTTCTTGGCCATTGCCAGCATCCCCGGCCGGTTGTGCTGGATGTCGACGTGGTACTGGTCATTGAAGAGGCCGAGGCCGGAGCCGACGTTCAGGTCGGGCGGCTCGCCGGCCTGGATCACGAAGCCGTTGACCACCCGGTGGAACAGGTTGCCGTTGTAGAAGCCGCTCTCGGCGAGCTGGATGATGTGTGAGGTGGCTCGGGGCACCCGCTGCTCGAAGAGCTGGAAGACCATCTCCCCATAGCCGGCTACCCGGAGGCTCAGGCTCCGGTTGCCTTCCAGGACGGTGACCGCCACCAGCGCCGGGTCGGTGCTCATCGCGGTGAAGGTCAGGGGCCCGGCCGCGGGGTCGACGCCGTTGACGGGAAGGTGCAGCGGCGATCCGCCGAGAAGGTCCGTTTCGGGGATCGGCAGGATCTGGGGGGCGGCTGCGGCTGGAACGGCGGCCAGCAGCCACAAGAAAGCGCCCACGGATAGGGAATAGGATCTCGCAGCATACAGGCTCATGGGCTCAGGGTAGCACGTCCCCAGGCGCCGGCCGCGCCGGGGCGGTTCCGGGGTACTCTTGAGACGCGGAGGCCTCGCCTTGTCGGAGAACCCCTTCAACAACAAGCTCTGGCTGGCGCCGCTGACCCTTGGCGGCAACCTCCCGTTCCGGCGCCTCTGCGTGGAGATGGGCGCCGAGGTGACGGTGGGGGAGATGGCGGTGGCCGACCGCCTGGTGAAGAACGTGAGCTCCGAGTTCGCCCTCCTCAGGAGCCACCCGGACGAGCCGCTGTTCGGCGTTCAGCTCGCCGCCCGCAACGCCGAGACCCTGGCGGAGGCGGGCCGCATGGCCGAGCAGCGGGGGGCCCGGTTCGTGGACCTCAACTGCGGCTGCCCGATCGACGAGATCACCCGGCGCGGGCTGGGCGCCAGCCTGCTCCGCAAGCCGGGCCGGCTCGGCCGGCTGGTGACCGCGCTGAGGAGCGCCGTCGGCGTCCCGGTGACGGTCAAGATCCGGACCGGGTGGAGCGAGGAGAGCCCCAATGCCCCGGAGCTGGCCCGGGTCTGTGAGGAGGCGGGGGCCTCGGCGATCATCCTTCACGCCCGGGCGCGGAACCAGCGCTACAGCCGGGCCGCCGACTGGGACCTGATCGGGCGGGTGGCCGCCGAGCGGGGGATCCCGGTGGTGGGCAACGGCGACATCCTGACCCACTTCGAGGCGCGCGAGCGGAAGCGACAGGCGGGGGTCGGCTCGGTGATGCTGGCCCGCGGCGCCCTGATCAAGCCCTGGCTCTTCCGCGAGGTCACAGAGGACCACGGCCACTTCCCGAGCAGCCAGGAGCGCCTGGACGTGATCTACCGCCTAGTCGAGCTGCTGCGCGAGCACTTCGGCGACGACGAGCGCGGACTCCGCCGGTCGCGTCGTTTCCTGGCCTGGCACCTCGACTTCTTCTCCCGCTACCGCCCGCTGCCCGAGGAGGAGTACGCCGAGCAGGCGCGGCAGCACCCGCTGCTGCAGACGCGCCTGCCCGGTGGCCAGGACGACTCCCCGCTCGGCCGCCTGCTCGACGACCCGAGGAGCGACGCCCACGACCGCCTGAGCGAGGCGCTGTTGGGAGCTGTGGATCGCGACGACTGCGGCCGGCGGGCCGCCGCCCTGGCCGCTGAGCTCGAGGCGGCGCGAAGAGACAGCACCGAAGCCGCACCTCCCGCGCTAAACTAGGCGCGGCACCACCGAGGAAGCGATTCGGGTCTGGTGACCCGCGCGGCCTTCAAAGCCGTCCGGCTCCGGGCTAACCCCCGGAGCGGTGGGTTCGATTCCCACCCGCTTCCGCCAACTGCCCGCTTAGAATCAATCACCTACGGAGACCCTTTCCGCGATTGTGCCTGAAATTGTGCCCAGACTCTTCGGATGCCCTGGAGACATCCGGGTGACGGTGCGCTTCTTTGGCAGGCCCTTGACGTACTCCGCCGTGCGCTTGATGGCAGCCTAGATGTCGTCGGTTGGACCAGCCCGGGGCGATGTGGGCGGTCTTGAGAGC
>CAZNNH010000237.1:2790-7718 GCA_964574335.1 uncultured Acidobacteriota bacterium
CGGAGGTCGTACGGGATCAGCCCCGGGGCGAGGCCGGCGGTCTTGAGAGCGGCCCGCCAGGCCTTGTAGAAGCTCTTGACGGGCTGGCCTTCCTTGCCCTTGCTCTCCCGGTGGAAGACCAGCGGACAGCCCAGGCGCCGGTGCTCGATCCGCCTCTCGACGACCGCCTTCAGCAGGCTCTCGAGGGCGATCCCGCGGCCGCGGCCGATCTTGTCCGCCCGCGGGTCGAGATCGAGCTCGGCTGAGCGCCGCAGGATATCCGCTAGGAGCTGGTTGGCTCCATGCGTCCGAGCAACGTCGCGGCGAGCACGAAGTCAGAGCGTTCTTCCTTGCGCACCTTGAGATAGAAGCCGCACCGCGAGCAGGAACCGTACTTCGAGGCGAAGGAACCCTCGACCTTTCCGTCGCACAGGGTTCCCGCAACGATCCAGCAAGCTCGGCCTGCGGCCTGTCCCCCATGGACCGAGCTGAGGCTATGAGCCAAGGCGGCCGGGCAGAGACCGAGCTCATCGACCTTGGAGCCGCCCGGGCCCCGGCCGCAATCCATGTGCTCCCAGCAGTTGACCTTCGGCATGGCGTACCACCTCTCCTCTCGTCCGGGCGGTCCGCCCGAGCTGCAGGATATCCGTCACCCTCGGCACCTGCGTGAGCAACCGGCATGCCACGGCGCTGGTGAGGCCCCAGGCCCGTTCTGGCTGTTGGCTAGCGGTTCCCGCCGGTGGTCAGACGCGGGCGAATCGCCCGGCATCGGGTCGGCTGCTCGGGGGACAAGAGCTCCGGGCGCTGTTGGTAATCGACGGCGAGGCAAGTCCGAGCAAGGTGGCGGAGAGCACGAAGTCGGGGCGTTCTTCCTCGCGCACCTTCAGATAGAACCTGCATCTCAGGCAGGAGACGCGCTCCCGAGCGAAGGAGCCCGTGGCCTTTCCTGCGCAGAGAGTACCCGCAACGACCCAGCAGGCTCGGCCAGCGGCTTGTCCGCCATGGACCGACTGCAGGTTGCCAGTCGTGGCCACCGAGCAGACACCGAGCTCACGTGTCTTGGAGCCACCCGGTCCACGGCCGCAGCCCATGGACTCCCAGCAGTTGAGCTTCCGCATCCCGTACACCCTTCCTTTCCTCGGGCGGCACAGCTGGAGTCGAGGTGGAGGCTCTGTCGCCCTCGGTGCCGGCGGGCGCAAGCGGCATGCCACAGCGCCGGAACGAGCATCAGCCCGTTCTACGGCTGCTTGGAGGCTCTCACCCGCGACCAGGCCCGGGCGAATCGCCCGACATCGGGTCGGCGGCCTCGCCACCCTGGGGGTCGTTCTTCCGGAGGGACCAATCGGGGGAGGGGAAGTCCAGACATGGGCGCCCTCGAGTGGCAGTCGCCGCTATCCGGGGCCAGTTCCGCCGTCCCCCCCGCCGCCGCAGGAGACGAGGCCGACGGCCAAGCCGACTACGATTGCGATTCCGAGGGCCTGTCGCGCCTGCATCCGTACCCGTGTCTCGGCGGGGAGTATACGCCAGGCGAATTGCACCGTCCCGGCGCGGCCCGCGGAAGGCCGAGCAGCGCGCCCGGGCGTCAAGCGGGAGTGGGAGGCCCGGGGCGCCGATCGAACGTCGAGCGGGTGCTCCCCGAACCGGGCCCGGATGAGGGTTGACGTGGAAGGACCCGAAACAAGAAGAGGGCGGCCGGGGGTGAACCCCAGCCACCCGCACGTGCTCTTCCGGTACCGCTACTTGGGCGGCTCGGGAGGAGTCGCCTTGATCTCCACCACCGCCAGGTGCGCGCCCTTGTCGTCGTCGTGGCAGGTCACCGTGACCTTGTCACCGGCCTTCGTCGTCTCGAGGCTGGCGAGGGCCTTGCCCTCCACCGGCACGGTCATGTTCTCTTTCTCGCCCTTCAGCGTGATGGTGTGCTTCGCCGTGTCGACAGAGACGACCTCGGTCGCGACCTCGTGGGTCTTGGCCGACATCGCCTTATCCGCCTTGGCCATGGCCTTGTCAGCGGTCTTGGCTTCCTGGGCGACGGCCAGGCCGCCGACGAAGACGAGCGACAGGAGCAGCGCGAGCTTTCTCATGAATCTTCCCTTCTCCTTGTTTTGAGCTTGCGGGGCCAAAGGGCCCAACCCTCATCAACCTGCAAGGGCGATACCAGCAGCGAGCCCGGCCGGCTCATGGTCCCAACCCGCTAGCTGCGCTTGGGTTGCGGCGAGGCCGGCCCCGACGTTGCTACCTGGCCCGCTCCCCTTGGCATGTCAGATGTACATTGCGGTGTTGCCTTCCGCTCCCCAAGCGGTACCGGAGCGCGCGGCGCGGGATGGCGCCCTGGGCGCAAAGACCGGGGCGGTCTGGTATCGTGAGCGGGAGCAACCAAGGAGAGCACGATGGAGCAACTGCCCATCCAGGACGAGACGCACGCCAAGAGCATCCCCGCACTGGAACAGTGCCCGCTCTTCGCCGCCCTGAAGCCCGAGCACCTTCCGCAGGTGGTCAGGCTGGCCGAGCTGTGGCGCTTCGAGGACGAGGAGGCCATCGTCAAGCAGGACGACCCGGCCGACTCGTTCTTCCTGCTGATCGAAGGCCAGGCGGCGATCCGGGTCGGCAAGGGCGGAGAGAGCCTCGAGATCGGGCGCATCGAGGCGCCCAGCAGCCTCGGGGAGGTGGGCCTGCTGCTCGGCGAGGCGCGAACTGCGACGGCCGCGGCTGTGGGTAGCGCGCTCGCGCTCAAGTTCGGCGCAAAGGCCTTCGATGCGATGTTCCAGAAGATCCCGAACTTCGGTCTCGGGCTGTCGCGGGGCCTGGCCGCCCGGCTCAACCAAGTCTCGGGCAAGGTCAGCTTGCCGCACTACGACATCGGCAAGCTCGGCCGTCCGACGGACGAGGTGGTGGCGCTGCTGCCGATCGACCTGATCCAGCGCCACCGCGTGCTGCCGCTCAAGGTCGAAGGCAATGTGCTCACGCTCGGCCTGGTCGACGACCCCACGCCCCAGGTGACCAACGCGGTCCGCGCACTGCTGCCCTCGCTGGAGCTGCGCCCGGTGCATGTCGACTCGGCCGGCTTCAACGAGGTGCTGGCGGCCAAGGCCGGGGTCGCTGGCTGGCAGGCGCCCGCCGAGGCTCCCCAGAAGGAGGGGCCGGAGGCCCGGCGCTCGCCGCGCCTGGACGCGCTGCTGGACCGGGTGGTGGCCGAGGGCGCTTCGGACCTGCATCTCTCGGCGGGGCACCAGCCACGCTGGCGGATCGACGGCGAGATGAAGACGATGTCGGACACCGCGGTGCTGGGGCCGGAGGACGTGCTCGAGCTGATGACGCCGACGATGGACGAACGCCAGCGCCGCCAGTTCGCGGCGGAGCACGACGTGGACATGGGCTACGCGACGGACCAGGCCCGCTTCCGCGTCAACATCTTCCGCGACTACCACGGCGTTGGCGCCGTGCTGCGCCAGATCCCGTCGAAGATCATGACGTTCGAGCAGCTCAGCCTGCCGTCGGTGATCCGGACGTTCTGCGAGATGCCCAAGGGACTGGTGCTGGTCACCGGGCCTACCGGCAGCGGCAAGTCGACCACGCTGGCGGCGATGGTCGACCACGTCAACAAGACGAGGCACGAGCACATCATCACGATGGAGGACCCGATCGAGTTCCTGCACCCGAGCCAGAGCTGCCTGGTGAACCAGCGCGAGGTGGGCGGCCACACCACGAGCTTCGCGCGCGCGCTCAAGGCCTGCCTGCGCGAAGACCCCGACGTCGTGCTGGTGGGCGAGCTGCGCGACCTGGAGACGATCCAGCTCGCGCTCGAGACCGCCAACACCGGCCACTTGGTGTTCGGGACCCTACACACCAACTCGGCGATCAGCACGGTCGATCGGATCATCGACCAGTTCCCCGCCGGCCAGCAGGCGCAGGTACGCACGGTGCTGTCCGAGGTGCTGAAGGGCGTCGTCTCGCAGGTCCTGCTGAAGAAGAAGACCGGCGGGCGGCTGGCGGCGCTCGAGGTACTGGTGGTGAACCAGGCGGTGTCGTCGCTGATCCGTGAGGGCAAGACCGTACAGGTGACGAGCACGATGCAGTCGGGCAAGGCCCAGGGCATGCAGCTCCTGAACGACGTGCTCTTCGAGTACATCGAAGACAGGAAGGTCGAGATGGCCGAGGCGATGGCCAAGGCCATCGACAAGGACGACCTGGCGCGGCGCTTCCGCAGCGGCATCACGCTGGCCAGCGACCCGCCGAGCTTCGAGCGGTTCCGCGTCATGAACGTGGCCCCGGACTCGCCCGGCGCGCAGGCGGGGTTCGGGCGTGGCGACTACATCACCGCCATCGAGGGGAAGCCGGCCAAGGACTTGACCCTCGACGAGGTGAAGCGGGAGCTGCGCAGCGACGGGCGCCACGTCTTCACGGTCGAGCGCCAGGGCAAGAGGCGCTCGGTGACCCTCGAGCTGAAGCGCGGGCTCTGATCCATACCTCTGCGAAACCCCGTGGCCGCACGCAGGCTGCGGCACCGAGGGCGGAGTGCGCTGGGCTAGCGCCGCGTGTCGGCCTCCGCCGGCGGCAGCCGGACGGGAGGGAGGTGTGGATGCCTCAATCGAGGGCCACGGGCCGGGACCAGTCCGAGAGCCACCGGTGTGCAGACTCGAGATCGACGAACATCCCCAGCCTGACTCCCTGGTTGCGGCTGGTCGTGCGTGCGAACTGGACGTCTTGGGCGGGGATCTGATCTGGCTGGTAGACGACGGCGACGGCCACCCTCGGAGACAGCAGCGTCCAATGGCTGGCGCACAGCTCGTAGAGATCTACCATCGTCACCGACACCGAAGCCGCGTGGGATAGGTCTATGAGGATCAGGGAAAGGTGGCGCGTTGTCGTGAGTGCGGTGAGATCCCGTCGGAAGGTCTTGATTCCCTCCATCGTGACGGCGCCCGTGTGCCGGACGACGATCCGGTCCGTCT
>CAZNNH010000238.1:0-7433 GCA_964574335.1 uncultured Acidobacteriota bacterium
TGACGACGGCGTTCGAGCTGCTGGCCGAGGTCTTCGGCCTCGACGAGACGATCGAGCTCGGCCCCCGCTACAACATCGCGCCCAGCCAGCCGATCGCCGCGGTGCGTCGCGAGGGAGAGCGCCGGCGGCTGGGGCGGCTGCGTTGGGGCCTGGTGCCGGCGTGGTCGGAGAAGGCCCGACTTCGTCCCCAGATCAACGCCCGCTCCGAGACGGCCGGCCGGCTGCCGGCCTTCCGCGACGCCCTGGCCGCGCGCCGCTGCCTGATCCCGGCCGACGGCTTCTACGAGTGGCGATCGGAGCCCGGCACCCGCTCCCGACAGCCCTTCAGGATCCAGATGAAGGACGGCGGCCTCTTCGCCTTCGCCGGGATCTGGGAGCCGGCCGCCGGCGGGCCGCAGGCGCTGCCGACGTGCGCCATCCTGACCACCCAGCCGAACCCCCTGGTCCGCGAGATCCACGACCGCATGCCGGTGATCCTGAAGGGCGACGACTACGGGCGCTGGCTGGATCCGGACACCCGATCCGTGGCGGCGCTGCGCCCCCTGTTCCACCCCTTCCCCGCCGAGGCGATGAAGGCCTACCCGGTGGGGCGGGCCGTCAACGACCCGCGCCACGACGAGGCCGACTGTGCCGAGCCGGTCCCCGCCGAGGCCAGGTTGTTCAGCGACGTCTCGGGGACATGACCGGATTCGCTGGAACGTGCCTGGCGAATCCGGATCGTGTCCCCCGAAGCCTCTACAGGAACCTCACCAGCCCGCCCCAACGCCGGTCGACCTGGAAGCCGTGACGACGGTAGAAGTCCTGGGAGACGAAGTGGGTCACCACCACCCGCACCCCCCGCGTCGCCATCCGCGAGCAGAAGTCCTCGAGCAGCAGCTCGCTCAGCCCACGGCCCTTCAGCGAACCCGCTCGGGCGATGCCGTCGAGGTGGGCCACGTCGGGCTGAGGCTGCCGGTAGCAGATACCGGCCACCACCTGGTCCTCGCGGTTGAGCACGACGTAGTAGAGCTGGGCGGGGGCGAATCGCAGCGGGAGACCGGCCGCCAGGAACACCCGCAGCAGCTTGCCGATCTCGCCGGGCTCGGTGGGCTCCCGGACCCGGTAGGCCTGGCCGCGGTTGTCCTCGAGCCGAGAGATCACCACCACCCGCGCGTGCGCGGTGTCGGTGTCGCCCACCGCCGCCACGTCGAGGGGCCGTGAGGGATCGGCGCTCGGGAAGACCATCCGGCTGAGGACCAGCCGGTCCTCGGCGGTAGCGAGCGCCGCCTGCAGGGCCGACAGCTCGAGCATCCGGGTGGGGCGGACCTCGGGCCGCTCGAACATGGTCTGGAGCAGGAGGTCGAAGGCCTCGCGCACCTCGGCGGTCGCGCCGGCGAAGTAGGTCTGCCGGTACAGGGTGTAGCGGGCGAAGACGCCGAGCCGCTCCAGGTCGTAGAGCCGGTGCAGGTCGACCAGGAGCTGCTGCCGGGCCTCGGCGGTGGCGTCGGCGTTGGCGGCCTCCCAGGCCTGGTAGCGCTCCACCGCGCAACGCACCGCCAGCGGGACGTGGTACTCGCGGGACAGCGCCTGCAGGTGGCGCTCGAGGGAAGCCAGCAGCTCCTCCCGCAGCGTCACCCCGGAAGGGCCGGCCAGCTCGTCCCGCAGCGCCGCTAGGAACTCCCGTGCCGCCGGCACTCCGAGCGCCTCCACGCAGGCATCGAAGATCCAGCCGACGTCGAGCTGGCGGCGGGAGGCCGGGTAGTGGCTGACGGTCTGCCGGAAGAAGCTGCGGTACATGGGCCGCACCAGCGACAGCGGCCCCCCGTAGGGCGCCCAGCCGGCCAGCGACAGGACCATGACGTCGGTGCGGTAGTCGGGTTTGGGGACCACCACGTTGGTGGGCGCCACGTCGCCGGGGATGATGCGCTGGTGGCTGTGCCACCAGCCGGTGAAGAAGGCGTAGAGCGCCCGCACCAGCAGGTTGCGCCAGGCGGTCGGTCCCGCCACCGGCTCGGAGCCGCGGGCGGCGCCCAGCTCGCGGATCCGCTCCCAGACCGTCAGGTCGCTGACGTAGACCATGGAGAAGGCGCCCAGCGCCGGACGCGCGCACGCGTAACGCGGCACCACCGGCGGGCCCAGGGTCTGCCCATGCAGCGCAATCATCCAGCGGATGGTCTGGCGGACCCCGGCATCGTCCATGCCCCGGCGCAGGACCAGCAGCAGGTCGTGGTGGTCGCCGGAGCGGGTGTTGACGCTGACCCGGTAGAGCCGGTGGGCCTGCAGCGAGTAGACGCGTGAGATCCAGATCCCCTCCGGCGGGATGTCGTCGAGGTCCAGCCGGGCCCCGTCGAAGGCCAGCAGCAACGACTCCTTGAGGAAGGTGGTGCCGACCAGGGCGCCCTCCAGCCGCTCGATCTCGCGCTCGGTGAGGCGGTCCTGGAAGGCCAGCTTCCCGGCCCAGCGCTCGGGCAGAAGGCCCCCACCGGGGTCCTCCAGGTGCTTCTCGAACCAGGCCGCCAGGCGCTCGAAGTGGAGGCCGGCCCGACGGGCCAGCTCCGGGTCGGCCTCGTGGAGCATCCAGCTCACCAGCTCGGCGCGGACCGTCGCGTAGAACCCCGGGTGGACCTTGGCGAAGTCCTCGAGCAGCGTGAAGCTGTCGTCGAACAGGTCCCGGACCTCGGGGGTGGCGGGCCAGCGCAGTTGGGTGCGGTAGTGTCGCATCCGCCGCCGCAAGGCCTCGAGCTGGTGCGGCTCCACCCGGGCGTGGGCGATCGCCTCGATGCTCTGGGCGCTCAGGAACGGCAGCCCCGACATCACGAAGGAGGGGAAGACCTGGCCGTAGTCGGGGGCCGGCTCGTCGAGCAGCAGGGTCTGGTAGGCGAGACAGCGCACCTCCAGGCTCGGGTGGCGGGCCAGCGCCTCGAGGCGGCGCCGGATCAGCCGCCCGAGGCGATCGTCCGCCTCGCGCAGGGCCTCGCCGAGGTCGCGGACCGCCACCAGCGCCTCGGCGGCGGGCGCGAACAGGGCGCTCTGGGCCCGCTCGTTGACCCGCAGGAGCGCCGGGTTGCGCAGCCCCATCGGGGCGACGGTCTGAGACGGCGCGTACTCCCCCTCCCCCCGCACCGGCAGCATCACCTGGGGCGAGACGCCTCCCAGCGGCAGGTCCCACCCCTCCTTACAGGGACAGAACGCGATCAGCGACGGGTTGGCCGCCCACAGCAGCGGCTGGTGGGCGAACAGCCCCAGGTCGATCACGTCGCCGTCGAGCCGGTAGACGAGGTCGCCGATCTCGACCGAGCCTTCCTCCGGGCGTGGCACGACCTTCAAGAAGCGGTGCGAGCGCCGGTTGAACAGCCCCTCCCCCTGGGAGACGACGGCAGTCTCCAGCACGCCCAGGTCGCGGAAGAACCAGCGCGGGAGACGCAGGCGCAGGCCCAGGTGGGCGATCTCGACGAAGCTCTTTCGGTACAGCCCCTCGATGGTCTCGGCGAAGCTCTCCCGGATCACCTTGCGGCGCAACGTCCCCTTCGGGGTCAGCTCGCCGCGGGAGGCCTCGAAGTCGCGGGACAGCAGGGCGAAGTTGACCACCCGCTCGTAGGGGGCCAGCTCGTTGTTGGCGGTGGTGATGACCTGCCGGAAGTACTCGTCGACGTCCTCCTCGGACGAGACGGCGGCCAGCACCGGATCGGAGCGGTCGGGGACGATCAGCAACACGTTGTAGTCGCGGCCGTCCCCCACCAGGAAGGTGCGCTTGATCCCCGGCACGTCGGCCAGGCAGCGCTCCACCGCAGCCGGCGCCACGGTCTGCCCCTTGCTGTTCTTGTAGATGTCCTTGATGCGGTCGACGATCTCGTAGTGGCCGCTCTCCCGCTGGTGGAAGATGTCCCCGGTGGCCAGCCAGCCCTCCGGGTTCTCGCCTTCGGGCTCGTCGAGGTAGCGGGCCACGTAGGGGCCGCGGATCTGCAGCTCCCCCTCCTGGCTGATCCGCGCCGTGATCCCCGGCAGCGGGATGCCCACCGAGTCGTCCTCGTACTCGCCGGGCGGCGTCATGGTGATGCCGCCGGTGGCCTCGGTCATGCCGAACCCGCTGCACAGCTCGACACCGTGGCGCTGGAAGAAGCGGAACGCGGCCGGCTCCAGGCGGCCCGCGGCGGAGAGGCCCCAGTGCAGGCGGTCGCCCACGATCTCGCGGAAGATCTCCTCGCGGATCCGGTCGTCGGCGCCGGCGTCCATCTCCGCCAGGCAGCGGTCGCGGATCTGCTGCCAGCGGTGGGGGATGCTGACGAGCCCGGTGGGGCGGACGGCGCGGATGCCCAGCAGCAGCGACTGGAACGAGGGGTTGCCGGCGAACACGTAGGTCCCGCCCCAGAACAGCGCGCCCATCATCTCCAGGTAGCGGCCGAAGGTGTGGAAAAGCGGCAGGTAGCAGAGCAGGACCTCGCCGTCCCCCACCTGGGGCAGGGCGGCGGCCCGGGCGAAGCGCTTGCTGACCAGGTTGAGCGCCGTGTAGCAGACGCCCTTCGGCATGCCGGTGCTGCCCGAGGTGAACAGGACGGTGGCAAGGTCGGAGAGGCCGGGACGGGTCCAGCCGGCCAGGAGCTGGTCGGTCTCCTCGGGGCCCAGCCGGGCGGCGGCCTCGGCCAGACGCGACTCGTCCTCACGCCGCAGCCGCGCCTCCGGGTCGTGCAGGAACACGTGCAGGGGCTGGCTGACCTGGGCGCGGGCGGCGGCCAGGTTGGCGCGCTGGGCCTCGGTCTCGGTGACCACCAGGTTGATGCGCAGCTCCTTCAGGACATAGGCCAGGGCATCCGGGCCGAGGTGCGGGCTGAGCGGCGTGACCAGCAGGCCGTGGACCAGGCAGGCCAGGTCGGCGCAGGCGCCGTCGATGCCGTTGTCGGCGATGAGGGCCACCCGCGGCCCTTCGGGGCGGGCGGCCAGGAACGCGGCCGCGTAGGCACGCAGCCGCCCGGCCACCGCCTGGTAGCTCCAGGTGCGGGCCTCGGGCCCCCACGACTCCTGGAACAGGACCCGGTCGGGGTGCTCGGCCACCCGCTGGGCCAGCATCACGTCGAGGCCGTACCCCGAGAGCGGGACCAGCCCGAAGGCGGTCTCCGCCCAGGCGTGGCGCCGCTCCCGGTCGGGCAGGGCCTGGAGGAAGGCGGGGCGGCGGGTCCGGTCGAGGTAGCGGTGCCACTCTTCGGCGGGCACCTTCGCGGCCGCCCCCGACCGGAGCAGCGACTCGGCCGTCTCCAGCAGCGCCAGGGCGTCCTTGGGTGCAGCGCCCGACTCCCATCCTCGAAGCCTGTCCGCCAGCCCACGCGTGATGTCGCCCATCGGTCGTCGCTCCCCCGAGCCACACCCGGCTCAGCCGCTACATGGTATACATACTCCGTGGCCAGGCCTCGCCGGCGCGTCCGCATCAAGACCCCACCGATCCTGTACGAGAAGACCCAGGCGGCCCTGGCTCGTATCCAGAAGAAGGTCGCCGGGACGTTCCTCACCTACTGGACCTCGACCAGCGGCTCGGTCTGCGACAACGACGTGATGGCGTTGCACGAGGTCCTGAGCACCATCGGGCCGCAGGACCAGATCACGCTGCTGGTGAAGTCGGACGGGGGCAGCGGGATGGCGGCGCTGCGCATGGTCCACCTGCTGCGGCAGTACACGCGCCGGCTGACCGTGCTGGCGCCCCTCAACTGCGCCTCGGCCGCCACCATGCTGGCGTTGGGCGCCGACACTATCGCGATGGGGCCGCTGTCCTACCTGACCGCGGTCGACACCTCGCTGGAGCACGACCTGTCGCCGGTCGACCACACCAACAACCTGGTGGCGGTGAGCAACGACGAGGTGGACCGGGTGATCCGGCTCTGGAAGGAGACGCTGGAGCGGGAGAAGCACGACGTCAACCCCTACCAGGAGCTCTACAAGTACCTTCACCCGCTGGTGATCGGCGCCCTGGACCGGGCCAGCAGCCTGTCCCTCAAGCTGTGCCAGGAGATCCTCTCCTATCACATGAAGGACAAGGCCAAGGCGGCGCGGATCAGCCGCCAGCTCAACTCCTCCTACCCCGCCCACCAGTACCCGATCACGGCGCGCGAGGCGCGCCAGGTCGGGCTCAAGGTGGTGGAGCTCGAGCCGGAGCTGGACCGCCTCCTGCAGGAGCTGAACCGCCACTACTCGGAGATGGGCCAGCGGGCGATCACCGACTTCGACGAGCTGAACCACCACGACAACGAGATCACCAACATCCTGGAGGGGCGCAGCCTGCAGGTCCTCTACCAGGTGGAGAAGGACTGGCACTACCGCAAGGAGGAGCGCCGCTGGGTGGCGATGAACGACGTCTCCTCCTGGTATCGCTGCCACAAGCGCGGCCGGCGGGTGGTCAAGGAGAAGTTCCACATCCGCTGAGACGCCGGACGCTGGCGTCGCAGCCGGCGTGGCGGTAACCTGGCTCCCGGACGCAACGCTGCGGGCGTAGCCGAATTGGCATAGGCGCCAGACTTAGGATCTGGTGGAGCAAAACTCCGTGTGGGTTCAAGTCCCACCGCCCGCACCATCTCCAGGCACGCGGCGGAAGACCTCAGGCGCCGGCAACACCCTGGCGCCGTCCGACCAGCCCAGAGCCTGCCACACCTGCATCTCCGCCCGGTCGCGGCATGCCTTCCTGCGGGTGCCCTCAGACCCTGAGCTCGGAGGTTGCGGCAGGAACCTCCCGCTTCTTACCAAACAGCCAGGCCACCGCCACGCCGAGAAGATAGAGACCGACCATTGGGCCGGCCAGAAGCGCTTGGGTCACGGCATCGGTGGTTGGTGTGATGACCGCCGAGACCACGAACGCCAGGAACACCGCCCACTTGAAGTGTCTCAACAGGAAGCGCGGAGTCACCAGACCGATGCGGGCCAGGACGAAGATGACGACCGGCAGTTGGAAGACGACTCCGAGCCCGAGCACGAACCAGGAATAGAACGTCCAGTACTCACTGATCTTGGGCAGGAACTCGATGTTCGGTCCCCCGAACGCGCCCAGGAAGCCGAAGGCGATCGGAAACAGGATGTAGTGCCCGAAGGCCGCGCCGCCCACGAAGAACAGGGAGCCGAAGACGACGAACGGCAGTGCGTAGATCCGCTCGTGAGGATAGAGCCCGGGGGCCACGAACGCCCAGGCTTGGTAGAGGATGTAGGGGGCAACGACGAAGATCCCGGCGAAGAACGACATCTTCATGTAGAGCAGGAGTGCCTCGGTCGGGCTCGTGTAGATCAACTGGATGCCGGGGAACGCTCGCCGAAGGGGTTGGACGAGCATGTCGAAGATGCTCTCCCGGAAGCTCCAGCACACGCCGAAGCCAACCACCAGCGAGAGGAACGACTTGATCAGGCGCTGGCGCAGCTCGTCCAGATGCTCCAAGAACGACATCTGGCCTGGAGCGGGCTTCATCTGAGCCTCCCGTTCCTCG
>CAZNNH010000239.1:0-7430 GCA_964574335.1 uncultured Acidobacteriota bacterium
GATCCCGGCGCGACTCCCCTCCCTGTGGCGCGGCGCCCCGGAGCACCGTTGCCCACCAACCCACCCTGCGAGTAGGCTCCCCAGGCAAGGGGGAGGTGAGAGATGTGGAACCCTTTGAGAACGGTGCGCCAGGGCCTTTGCGCCCTTTCGGCCGCAGCGCTGGCCGGCATGGCGGTTGGACTCTTCGCGGCGCAGGACTCCAACCTGACCGTCGATGAGATCACCGTGAAACGAATCCACGTTCTCGATCAGGAGGGCAGGGAGCGGGTCACCCTCGCCGGCGAGTTCGGCCCGAGGAGGGCGGAGCTGGCCGGCCTCCTCTTCCACAACGAGGAGGGGAACGAAGCCGGGGGGCTCGTCTACCACGGTAGGCGCAACGCCGATGGCAAGATCGAGGCTGGCGGGATCCTGACATTCGACCAGTACCAAGACGACCAGATCATGGCGATCGAGTACTCCCACGCCGGCAACGAGAAGCGGAACGGGATCACCATTGCCGATCGGCCGGACCAGATGAGCGAGCGGGTCCTGGCCTTCTATCGAGCCTTCGAGGCCGCCCGGTCCGAGGAGGAGCGCGAGAGGCTCAAGAAGGAAGTGCTGCCCAAGATCCCTCCGCAGGAGCTCGTGGCTCGACGGCTCTTCGTGGGTCGAAACATCGAGGGCGCGTCGCTCGTCTCGCTCCACGACAGCGCAGGTCGGCCCCGGCTCACGCTGGAAGTCGACAAGGACGGCACCCCGAGCATCACGTTCCTCGATCCGTCGGGCCAGCCGGTGCGCAGGATCGCGCCCTGAGAGGAGGCTCCCTGCGACTCCCCCGCCCGCGTCTGTGCCATTCCACCGGCCAGGACTTCGGGCACGGCCGGCCGCCTGGTGCCCTGCGGCAGCTGCGACGTCCAGTGCACCCTGTGCCCGGCCTCGGTGGTCGAGACCCTGGCGCCGATGTTGAGAAAGCGCTGTCGAACCTTCGAATAGCCTCGTCCCGCCAGCGGTCGCCGGTCTCTGGGCCCCAGCCATCTCAGTAGCTCGTGACCCTTGAGGGCGCCTCCCCCGATGGTGTACCTTCACAGAAGCCCACAAGACACCCGGCGAGGTCGGAGATTGTGCCTTCCTCTGTGACTTTCGATGACCGCCGCCGGATCGTAGTGCTCGAGTACACCGGCCCGCTCGACGTTGAGCTGGTGGTCGAGGGCGGCGTGGAGGCGGCCCGGGGCGCCCTCCAGCACGGGTGCGGCGTCCTGGTGGACACCCGGAGGATCGACAAGCCGCTGCCCCTCAAGGATCTCATCGATGTCGCGCAGGGGCTGGGGCACATCGGCGTCGAGCCGGGTCAGAAGATCGCGGTCCTCGCGTCGCCGTTCGACACCGAGGACGCGGTGTTCAGATCCTTCGCCAACCAGGCTGGCTTCGAGGTTCAAACGTACTCCGACGAAACTGAGGCGCTTGCCTGGCTGAGAGAGACCGAGGCGGAACCGACGGAGCCCGCCCCTCGAGCGAGTCTGCTCTCGGCAGGAACGGAATGATGCACCGGGTGGTGGGAGCGCTCCCGGCGTTGGCCCTGTTCGGCTGCGCATCCGCGCCCCTTCGGCCGGAACCCGAGGTTCGGTGGTGCGTCGAGACGGCGACTCCCCCTCCCCTGGTGGAGGACTACGACCAGCCGCCTCGTCCGGTCCGCGTCACGCAACCTCGCTATCCAGAAGAGGCGTACCGGCGGAGGATCCAGGGGGACGTCGTCCTGGGGATCGTGATCGGCCAGACGGGACGTGTGCTCGGCGCGTGGGTGACTCGGTCGATCGCCGGGCTCGACGACGCGGCCCTGGATTGCGTCTGTCAGTGGACGTTCGAGCCCGCCGTCAAGGACGGAGAACCGGTGGCCACGTTGGCGAGGGCCCCGGTCACCTTCAAGATCTTCAAGAAGAGACCGCCGCAGACCGCAGACCGCCGCCGCCGAGACGACCCGTGGCGAAGGGTCGCGTCAGCGCTGCGGTCTGTTGGTCCCGGCTAGGCTAGCACCCAGTCCATCCAGTCCCGGCACCCGTGGTCGCGGGAGCGCGTCGGAGGTAGGATCACGGCGTAGGAGGACTACCGATGCGTTTGCCCAGAAGCATGGTCGGAGCAATGCCGGTGCTGGCCCTGCTCGGGTGCGCATCCGCGCCCCCCCTTCGGCCGGCACTGGAGGTTCGATGGTGCGCCGGGCCGGTGACCGCCCTCTCTCCGGTGGAGGACTATGACCAGCCACCGCGTCCGATCACGATCGACAGGCCTCGATACCCGAGAGAGGCGTTCGTCCGAAAGGTCCAAGGTGTCGTCACGGTGGAGATCGTGATCGGCCCCACAGGACGGGTGGTCCGCGCCCAGGTGACTCGGTCGATCCCGGGGCTCGACGAGGCGGCCCTGGACTGCGTGTGCGAGTGGACGTTCGAGCCCGCCGCCAAGGACGGAAAGCCGGTGGCCACCCTCGCGGACGCCCCGGTCGGCTTCAGGATCTACAACGACAAGGACGACGAGCAGGAGACGGGGCGCCCGCCCGTTCCCCAGAACGACCGCTGATTCCCCAGAACGACCGCTCCTTCCCCAAGGCGACCGCTCATTCCCGGGGGGCGGCGAGCGCTACGCGGTCCCTGGCTTCGGCACCAGCCACACGCGAACGTCCTGCTTCCAGTCGACCCACTTGGGCAGGTCGACCACCACCTGGAGCTCCCAGGTCAGGTTGTTCTCCCTCGCCTTGAAGCTGTAGGCGGCGGTATGGGGTACCGTGAACGTGCCCCCGACCTCGGTGGGCATCCGCCCCATGTAGGAGGCGCCTTCGGCCAGCACCACCTGCTCCTCGTGGACCTTGTGGACGTGGGTCCTGGCGTTGGTGCCGGCACCCGAGCGGCACTGCTCCTTCCCCACCAGGGTGACCTTGACCCCGTTGATCGCCAGGTCCTGCTTGGGCGTAAAGCGCACCCGGCAGCGGGTCGACTCGCCCGGGGTGAGGGCGTAGGTGGGACGCCGCCACCGAGACCCCATCCTGGAGGCTGTGGCCGCCACCCCTCCGGCATCCGTCCCCGTCTTCACGGTCGGCGCGTCGAGGTCGACCATCACCTTGCCGAGACGCCGCTCGGCCAGGTGGCGTCGCACCAGCACCACCGCCCCGATCAGCAGCAGGATCGGGATCAGCATCGTGAGCAGGGCGAGCAGCAGCACGATGATCACGGGGACCAGCAGCCAGCCGAACAGCTTGCCCACCCACGAGGGCTTGCCGGCCGGTGGCTGGGAGAAGTCCGTGCAGGCCGCCAGGTAGTCGTCCCGGCTCGAGGGCCCGGCATCCAGCACGTAGTCCTCGCTGACCTTGGGATCGATCTTCCACGCCAGGTCCACCCGGGCGGCCACGAAGTGGTCCACGTTCAGGAAGTGGCCGTGGTAGGTCAGCGGCTGGCTCGGCGCCGTGAAGCTGAAGGGATAGGAGTAGGCCTGGCCCGCGCTCCACTGCTGGGGTTCCAGCATCACCTGGTCGAGGACCCGGCGGTCGGTGTTGCCGATCCCGTGCGTCTGCCAGCCGAGCTCGATCCGGAGCCCCTTACAGGAGACGCGCTCGTCGACGGTCACCACCACGTCGCCTTCGACCCTGGAGCCGGGCTTGTAGGTCCTGTCGTCGCTGGCAAAGCGCACCTCGAGATCACACTTCGACATCACCGACCTCCTTCATCCGCTGGACCGCCTCGTACAGGGTCAGCTCCATGGCGCGGACGTCCTCGCCGTGTCTTTGGATCAGCTTCAAGACCGTATCACGAGAGACCCACGGAATGGGCCCCGGGCCCCTCCGGGCCGCCTCGACGCGGCGGCCGAACACCCGCTCGAGCGCCGGGACGTCGAGCCGGGCGGCCGGCCACACGCGGGTCACCCGAAGCCCCAGCGCCTCGAGCTCGGGCCCGAGGTCGACGTGGGACACGATCGCGAACGAGGCCGGCCGGCGGAACACCCGCCGCCGCTTTCGCCGGCTCAGCAGTTGCGCGTCGTCCAGGAAGAGCGGGTCCGACCGGGGGATCCTGGAGCGCTCCCCCTCGCGGATCTTGACGTACGGGGTCCCCGGGAAGTGGGCGCGGATCGCCAGCAGGAGCGTGGTCTTGCCCCGGCCACCCTCGCCGAGGAGCTGGACCACCTGCCCGCGCGTGGCGAGCTGCCGGACCAGGTCCGCGACTTCGGCCACGGCCAGCTCCGCGCGGGTGTCGAGGTCGAGATCCCCGAACGGGTTGCGCCTCAGGTTGAGGCGAGCGTAGGGCAGCCGGTCCGCTGGCATCGGAAGGACCACGATACACGACCGGCCGCCGCCGCGGAATGCTCCCCTTGGGCGCGGCGGTCCCTCGAGGCGGCCCGAAAACAGAACGAGGCGGCGAAGGCCGAGCCCCCGCCGCCTCGCGCGCCCACAGGCTCGACTACATGCCGATCTTGAAGGCGCCCATCAGCTTGGTGGCCCCCCAGCTCAGCGAGAGGGTGCCCCCTCCCGTGGCCTTGGACAGCTCGATGGTGAACGTCTCCACCGGGCTCGCCAATGCCTCCGACTGGAGCGTGACGCTGTGCACGTCCTGGGCCGGGTCGTGCTGCGTCCCCCACTGGCCGGTCTGGGAATTGAAGACCAGGAAGAACGCCTCCCCCTGCTTCTTCAGCCAGAGGCTGTAGCTCCCCTTGGCCACCTTGGTCCCGCCGAAGTCGAGGTCCACGGGAGTCGAGAGCACCGTGGCCTGGTTCATGCCCATCCGCCAGAAGGAGCCTTCCTCCAGTTGGGAGAGCATGTCCCTCCCCTTCAGCGACGGCTGGCCGTAGTCGATGCTGATGGCTCCACCGCTCACCGCCAGCTCGGCCTTGCCCCGAGGGGCCTGGGCCGACGCCGGCAGCGCCAGCAGCGCGGCCGCCGCCGAGACGGCGGCGAACGCAAGAGCCTTCCGCAACGACGTATGCTTCAGATCCATCTTCGTTTCCTCCGGGAAACCCCCGCCCCAGTCTTTCACAACTCGGCGCCCCGGGACCACCCCGTGCAATCAGCGGCCGGGGGGCGGGAGCATTGGGGGTTGACGCCGCTCCACCGCGGCCGTATGGTGGCGCGACTGGAGCCTCCGTGATGATCTGGCTCGACACCGTGGCCGTCGTCCTCGCCGCCGGCCTTCTCTCGCCGCCCGCCGCCGAGCCGTCGCTCCAGGAGATCCTTCAGAAGGCTTCCAAGTACGTCCAGGCCTACGAGCAGTCCTTCAAGAACCTGGTGGCCGACGAGGAGTACCTCCAGTACCTGCTCGACAGTCCCGGGGGACGTCGGCTGCAGTCGCGGTCGATCCACTCGGACGTGGTCTACGCGCCGATCGGCGGCCCGATCCCCTTCTGGCTCTTCCGCGACGTCTACAACGTGGACGGAAAGGAGGTGCGCAGCCGCGAGGGGCGCCTCCAGAAGCTGTTCCTCGAGGAGCCGGGATCGGCGGTGGCCCGTGCCCGAAGCATCGTCGCGGAGAGCGCCCGCTACAACCTCGGCCACACCCAACGGAACTTCAACGTGCCCACCCTGGCCCTGGTCTTCCTCCACCCCGTCAACCAGCATCGCTTCCGCTTCGAGCTGAAGGGGAAGAAGAAGGTGGCGGGCGAGCGCTGCCGGGAGGTCCAGTACCAGGAGACCACCAGCCCGACCCTGATCGTCGAGCGCCCCGAGGGGCTCGACCTGGTGATGCGGGGCCGCTTCCTGATCCGGCCGGAGGACGGGGCGGTGCTCAAGACGTTCCTGGCCTTCTCCCCACGGGCCACCAAGGGGCGGGTCAACGTCCAGGTGCAGTACCGCCACTTCGAGGACCTCGATCTGTGGCTGCCGGAGCAGATGGACGAGATCTACGAGACCCGCTGGCCCCGCGGCGAGGCCCACGCGGCCCCGGGCTCGGCCCTCCTCCCCCGCGGGAACGAGTACATCACCTGCAAGGCCCGCTACACCAACTACCGCCGCTTCGAGGTCGAGACCCAGGAGAAGTACGACCTGCCCGAGTGACGGCAACTGTGACGCGATCTCGGCCGAGAAGAGGATCTCGCCCGTCCTCGCATCCAGATACGAGTACGCTGTGGCGCCACAGCTCGCGGCCGTCCATGGTGCTCAGCGCAATGATGGCTCTCTCGTCGGTTCCGAAGATCACGCGCGCTCGGCGTCCGCGGCGAAGACACCTCGGACGTCGCGCCCCCGGTCCCTTCCTTGGGTCGAGGCGCCAGCGGCCCGATGGTAGGCTGGTCGTGTGCAGTTCTTCGTCTACGAGGTCCAGACTGCCAGCGGGCGCTCACGCCTCGTCACCACCGTGCCGTCGGAGGCCTTCGGCCCCGGCTCGGGAGGCGCCGCGCTCCGCCTGGTCGGCGTCTTCCCGGACCGTCAGATCGCGGAGGCGGTGAAGGACGAGGAGGAGCCCCTGCTCGAGACGGGAGAGGGGTAGGCGAAAGCCAGATCCTTCCGGGGTTCAGCCTCGAAGAAACAGTCAGGATGACGGTCAGGGTTTCTGTCCCCTACTGACCGGCGGTCCCGCCGGTGCCCGACTCAGACCATCCCGATCCGTTGGATAGGGCTTGACGCCAGTCACTCCATATGAGGATGACGGTCAGATCCGGCCCGGAGGGGCCAGGGCGGCCACGAAGGCCCGGGGCTCGAATGGCTTGACCAGGAAGCGGTCGACGCCCAGGTCGTGGAACTCCTCCCAGCGGTCGTCGACGCTGGTCCCCACGATCAGCACGTCGGGACGGAGCGTCCGCACCGCCCAGACCAGGGTGGCGGTGACGCCCAGGTGGTAGTCGATCAGCACCACTCGGATGGTGGGGTCGGAGCGCAGCAGGCGCACCGCCTCGTCCTTGCTCCGGGTCGCCCAGCCGGCGGCGCCGGCGACGGAGGTCTCCTCCGCGGCGCCGCCCGCGTCGGAGTCCACCAGCAGCACCCGGCCCTCGAGGGGCCAATCCAGACCTAGCTCCGTTGTCGCCACCTGCCGCTCTCGCTCGATTCCGGGGGCCCCAGGATCGGGGCGGACTGTCCCCCACTTCCGGAGAGACGCGTACGGATCAAGAACGAACCACGATGAATGATCTAGTCTAGCCCGCAGCGGAAGGTGGGACTATGATCCATTTGATCCATTCGGCGCCACGCCTTTGAAGATCCATCTCGTCGACGGGACCTACGAGCTGTTCCGCGCCCACTTCGGCGCCCCGCCCTTCCGCGCCCCGGACGGGCGCGAGGTGGGCGCCACCCGCGGCCTGCTGCGGTCGCTGCTCTCGCTCCTGGGCGAGCCCAGCGTCACCCACATCGCCTGCGCCTTCGACAGCGTCATCGAGTCGTTCCGCAACCGCATCTACGCCGGCTACAAGACCGGCGACGGCGTGCCGCCGGAGCTGCTGGCCCAGTTCCCCCTGGCCGAGCGGGCGGCGGCGGCGCTCGGGATCATGGTGTG
>CAZNNH010000240.1:0-7419 GCA_964574335.1 uncultured Acidobacteriota bacterium
GGACTTCGCCTGGGACAACATGTGGCCGAAGAGCCGCTACGGCCTGGACCACACCTTCAGACGTTTCGGCGGGCAGCGGCTCGACCTGGTCAGGTTGGAGTTCGCCGGTGAGACCACCGAGTACCGCACGTTCACCGTCCACCGCGACGCCCGGTGCGTGGTGCGGGACGCCTCCGGCAAGCAGCAGACCCTCGACCTGTTCGGCTCCGTCCTGGAGGACGCGGGCCGCTACAAGCTCATCAGCTTCGTGGTCGACTGAGCCGGCGGCGCGACCAGGACACGGTCCGGACCAGGAGCAGCGCGCCCAGCACGACGCCGCAGACGGCCGGCTCGCGGATGGCCAGCTTCACCCGCCAGGTGAAGTGCACCACCGCCAGGACCGCCGCCGCATAGACGAGGGTGTGCAGCCGTTTCCATCTCACGTAGCCCAGGCGCCGCACCGAGGCGGCGGTGGAGGTCAGGGCGAGCGGGACGAGCAGCACGAAGGTGACGAAGCCGACCAGGATGAAGGGACGCCGGGCGATGTCGGCGGCCACGGCGCGCCAGTCGAGGGCCTGGTCGAGCCCCGCGTAGACGGCGACGTGGAGGGCGGCGTAGAGGAACGCCAGCAGTCCCAGCGTCCGCCTGACCCGCATCGGCCAGGTCCAGCCCAGCAGCGTCTTGAGAGGCGTGCAGGCGAGCGAGGCCAGGAGCAGCACCAGAGCGGTCAGACCCAGTTGGTTGAGCGCCTCGGCGATCGGGTTGGCGCCCAGGCGCCCGCCGGACGCTCGGACCACGATCGCGGCCAGCGGAGCCAGCGCGCCCGTCACGATACCCGGGTTGAGCCAGGGGTAGCCAGGGGATGACCATCGACCAGGCTTCGACGCAGCGCATCCGGTACACGCGTTCCTCGAGCGGGAACGACCGGAGAAGCTGGTCGATGTCGACGACCCAGGGCCGGGAGACCTCGCCCTCGATGCTCAGCGTCCACGGCCGCGGGTGGAAGGCCCCGGCGTTGCGGGAGGGACCGACCGCTACCGCTCGTACGCTCCGATGTCGCAGACCGCCGAGCCGTCGTGGTTCCCGTCCTGAGGCCGGACCACACCGCGCTGGTCCAGGGCGGGGCAGGTGGCGGCGTCTCCCGCGTCGACCGCGGGGCTGACGCGACGCGGGGCGTGGGTCAGGGTCGGCCCTCCGTTGTCCCCCAGCGGCAGGAGCCGGGCCGGAACGCCCAGGATGTTCCCCGTGGTTGTCCCGAGCAGGTGGCACTCGGCAGGGTCCTGGATCAGGTTGTGTCCCAGCGAGTCGATGTCGCCGAAGCAGTCGCGCCCGCTGCCGGAACGAGGCACCCTGTTGGCGGCGCTGATGGTGTTGACCATCACCACCTTGCCGCCGACACTACACAGTCCTCCGCCGTTCAGCGCGCTCCGGTTCTTGGTGATCGTCACGTTGGTGAGGGTCAGCCGAGTGGCAAAGGGGGTCTGGTAGATCCCGCCGCCGAGGTTGCCAGGCGTGCTGTTGCCGGAGATGGTGCTGTTGGTGATGTCCATGGTGTCGGCGTTGATCAGGCCGGCCCCCAGCGAGCTGGATGACGTCCCGAAGATGACGTTGTCGTGGATGGTCGAGCTCTCGATCGTCATGGTGTCGAAGTTCATGATGCCGCCGCCGTTGGCGGTGATGCCAGTCGAGGAGTTGTAGCGGACCGTCGAGCTGACGAGGCGCACCGTCCCGCTGGAGTTGGCAATCCCTCCCCCGCCGCCGGCCAGGTTGTCCTCGACCACCACGTCCAGGAGCGTCAGCGTGCCCCCGTTGTTCAGGACCCCCCCGCCGGAAGGATCGAACGCCGCGGCCGGGTCGACCGAGCCGTTGCGCAGGGTCAAACCCGAGACCACCACGGTCGCCGGACCGGGCACGTGGAGGACTCGATCGACGCCGCTGGCGTCGAGCACGGTCAGCTCCGGACCGGCCCCCACGATGGTGAGGTCCTTGTTGATATCCAGGTCGCCGCTGGCGTCGAGGTCCTCGGCGGCGGCGCCGGTCAGGACGATGGTCCCGGGCAGGACCAGGATCGTGTCGCCGGCGGCGGCGGCGTTGATCAGGGTGCGGAGCTGCCCCGCCGCACCGCTGTCTCCGAAGTTCGTGACCGTGTGGACAGCGGTCCACCCAGGGACGGCCAGCCCGAGCACCAAGACCAGGCCGGTGAGACCCACCGACACCCCCGACCCGCTCCGCCCCTGCGATCCAGCAACCCGCATCTCCACCTCCAAGGCAAGACCCCACCTCGCGACAACCGACAGGCGTGACTTGTGTGGCTCTTATGCTATCGCGGATCGAGGCCCGGCCCGGTGATCCAGGTCACCTGCCGGCCGGTCGCGGACCGGCCCGCGACCCAACGGGACACGCTCAGCCGGCGCCACCCCCCAGGGAAGGGCCCGGTCCGCCGGACGCTCGATCAGCTACTCGAGGTATCCAGGTCTCACTCCGGCTCCGACCGCCTCGAACCTGCCGAGCCCGGCCAGGCCGTCACGTCAGGGGCGCCCGGCCACGGCCATCAGCGAGGTCCCGAACGGAAGAGGCACCCACCGTGAGAGGAACCGCTCGGCGCGAAGGGCGGCCCACATCAGCCCGTTGACCCACGGGACGACGGTGAGCTGGGTGGGCCGCTCACCCTCGCCCTCCCGGGTCCCGAAGGCGGTGAATCGGCCGAGCCATCGGACCGGCACCATCACGGCCATGAAGTGCTCCAGCAGCCGCACCTCGAAGCCGGCCGCCTCCAGCTTGTCCCGTAGCTCGGCGCGCGTGTAGCGACGCCGGTGGCGGGACAGCGCGTCCTTGTAGTCGTAGAGGAACGGATGGGCCGGCACGGTCAGGGCCAGCACCCCCCCCGGCTCCAGGACCGAGCGGAGCCAGAGAAGCGTCCCCAAGTCATCGTCGATGTGCTCGAGCACGTCGAACAGCCCGATCATCGGCTGGCCCGGGCCCAGCGGCGGATGTCGCCCGTCGTCGACCAGCAGCAGCGGCTTGTCGAGCCGGCGCCGGGCCAGCTCGAGCGCCTGGGGGAAGGCGTCGCACGCCCCTGCCACCGGGACCCCGGCCGCCTCCAGGTGGGCGAGCAGGCCCCCGCTCCCGCAGCCGATGTCGAACAGCGGGCGCGTGTCGAGGTCGGGGACCGCCCGACGCAGCGCGCCGAGGATCACCTCGCGGCGGATCACGAACCAGAAGTGGCGCTCCTCGAGCTCGCTGAGGCCCTCGTGGTAGCGGGGGTCGAAGCCGGCCGGGCCCACCGACGTGGTGCGCAGATCGAGGATACCCTCAAGCTCTTCGTGGTGTCGGCGACAGCGGGGGCAGTAGCGCCCGGTGGGCTCGACCGACAACGCCTCGCCGCAGGCGGGGCACACGAGCAACATCTCCACCTCCGGGACCCAGAGCACGAGCCTATCACGGGCCGCTTGCCGTCCTGGATCGAGCCACCCGCGACGGCTCGCCCCGGCGTGACCCCCTCGGTGTCCGCCGAAAGCGGGGGTGACCGCAAGGCGGTAGAATCCCTCCGCCATGAGCATCCTGAAGCTTCCCGGCGGCACGGCGCTCTCCGGGTTTCGTCTCGACAAGCTGAACGGACAGATCGGCAGCCGCTGCCCCGGCTTGCGCATCGCGGCCACGCAGCACTGGCACTTCGCGGAGCTGACCGAAACGCCCACGGCCCGGGAGCTGGAGGTCCTGGAGCGGCTGCTGAGCTACGGCCCGCCCCCCCCCACCGCGGCCGAGCGGCGGGACCGCCTGGTCCTGGTGACGCCCCGGATGGGGACCATCTCGCCCTGGTCTTCCAAGGCCTCTGACATCGCCCGGCAGTGCGGACTGGGCGCTCTCCTCCGCCGGGTCGAGCGCGGGACCGCCTACCACCTCGAGGGCGAGGCCGCCGACCACTCCCCCGCCCTCCCCCTACTGCACGACCGGATGACCGAGACGGTGATGACCGGGCTCGACGAGGCGGAGGGCCTCTTCCGGCACTTCGAGCCCCGGCCGCTCACCGAGGTCGAGGTTCGCGGGCGCGGGCGCGACGCCATCGTCGAGGCCAACACCGCTCTGGGCCTGGCCCTTCTCCCGGACGAGATCGACTACCTGCTCAGCTACTTCGAGAGCCAGGGGCGCAACCCCACCGACGTCGAGCTGACCATGTTCGCCCAGGCCAACTCGGAGCACTGCCGCCACAAGATCTTCAACGCCGCCTGGGTGATCGACGGCGAGCCGATGCCGTGGTCGCTGTTCCAGATGATCCGGCAGACGGAGAAGCAGAGCCCCCTGGGCACCGTCAGCGCCTACTCCGACAATGCCGCGGTCATCGAGGGATACCCGCAGCGCCGCTTCTTCGCCGATCCCACCAGCGGCGTCTACGCCTTTCACGACGAGCAGACCCACATCCTGATGAAGGTCGAGACCCACAACCACCCGACTGCGATCTCGCCCTTCCCGGGCGCCGCCACCGGCTCGGGTGGCGAGATCCGGGACGAGGGCGCTACCGGCCGTGGGGCCAAACCCAAGGCCGGGCTGTGCGGCTTCTCGGTCTCCAGCCTCCGCCTACCGGGGTTCGAGCGCCCCTGGGAAGGACCCGAGTCGAGGCCGGATCGGATCGCCTCGCCGCTTTCGATCATGATCGACGGGCCGATCGGCGCCGCCTCGTTCAACAACGAGTTCGGCCGCCCCAACCTGGCCGGCTACTTCCGGGTCTACGAGCAGCCGGTCGCCGGCGTCCGGCGCGGCTACCACAAGCCGATCATGCTGGCCGGCGGGGTCGGCAACGTGCGCGCCCTGCACACCCACAAGGCCGAGCTACCCGCCGGCGCGCTCCTGATCCAGATCGGCGGGCCCGGGATGCTGATCGGCATGGGCGGTGGCTCGGCCTCCTCGATGTCCACCGGCGCCAACGCCGCCGACCTCGACTTCGACTCGGTCCAGCGCGGCAACCCCGAGATCGAGCGCCGCTGCCAGGAGGTGATCGACCGCTGCTGGGCCCTCGGCGAGGACAACCCGATCCTGTCGATCCACGACGTGGGGGCGGGCGGCCTGTCGAACGCGCTCCCCGAGCTGGTCCACGGCTCGGGACGAGGCGCTCGGATCGACCTGCGTGCCGCGCCCAACGAGGAGCCGGGCATGACGCCGCGGGAGGTGTGGAGCAACGAGGCCCAGGAGCGCTACGTCCTGGCCATCCCACCCGACCGCCTCGACGACTTCCGGGCCCTGTGCGAGCGCGAGCGGTGTCCGTTCGCCGTAGTGGGCGAGGCCACCAACGCCCAGCATCTCGAGGTCCGCGACCCGTTCTTCGAGAACCGTCCGGTCGACATGGACCTGCCCGCCCTACTGGGAAAGCCGCCGCGTTTGACCCGCGACGTCGCCCGCCTGCATCCGGAGCTCCCGGCCCTCTCCCTCGACGGCATCACCGTCGAGGAGGCGGCTCGCCGGGTCCTGCTCCATCCCACCGTGGCCGACAAGACGTTCCTGGTCACGATCGGCGACCGGACGGTAGGCGGCCTGTGCTCGAGGGACCCGATGGTGGGGCCGTGGCAGGTGCCGGTGGCGGACTGCGCCGCCACCCTGCTCGGGTTCGAGGGGTACGCGGGAGAAGCCTTCGCCATCGGCGAGCGCACGCCCCTGGCGGTGCTCGACGGCCCAGCCTCGGGAAGGATGGCCGTGGGCGAGGCGCTCACCAACCTGGCGGCCGCTCCGGTCCGTGCTCTCGACCGGGTGAAGCTCTCGGCCAACTGGATGGCAGCGGCGGGCTCCCCCGGCGAGGACGCGGCGCTGTTCGACACGGTACGGGCGGTGGCGCTCGAGCTGTGTCCCCGGCTCGGCGTCGGCATCCCGGTCGGCAAGGACTCGATGTCGATGCGCACCACCTGGGAGGAGGGCGGCGAGCGCCGGGAGGTGGTCGGCCCGCTCTCGCTGATCGTCTCGGCCTTCGCACCCTGCGACGACGTGCGGGGCACCTGGACGCCCCAGCTCCGCACCGACCGGGGCCCGACGGTGCTTCTGCTCGTGGACCTCGCCGACCAGAGACGGCGTCTGGGCGGCTCGATCCTGGCCCAGGTGTTCGGCCAGACCGGAAACGAGCCACCCGACCTGGACCATCCGGAGCGGATCGAGGGCCTCTACGCCGCGCTCGCCAAGCTCCGGGCGGCCGGCCAGGTGCTCGCCTACCACGACCGCTCGGACGGCGGCCTGTTCGTCACGCTGTGCGAGATGGCCTTTGCCGGCCACACCGGCCTGTCGATCGACCTGGCTCCGGTGGCGGGAGCGGACGCCGACCGGGAGCGCCTGCTGGCCGCGCTCTTCAACGAGGAGCTGGGGGTGGTGCTCCAGGTCCCGGCCCACCGGAGGCAGCCGGTGGTCGAGACCCTGGCGCGCCACGGGCTCCGGGCGTGTGAGCTGGGGGCGCCGGCCGAGGACGGCGAGGTGCGGATCCGCTGCGGCGAGCGTCTGGTCTTGGCCGCTCCCCGGCTCTCGCTGCAGCGGCTGTGGTCGGAGACCTCCTGGCAGCTCCAGACCCAACGCGACCACCCCGAGGCCGCGCTCCAGGAGCACGACCGCATCCTTGACGCCGCCGACCCCGGTCTCTCTCCTCACCTGACCTTCGACCCGACGTCGCCTCCGGCCGCCCCTTCCCTCGGGCCCGCGGCGCGCCCACGCATCGCCGTCCTCCGCGAGCAGGGCGTGAACGGCCAGGTGGAGATGGCGGCGGCCTTCGACCGGGCCGGCTTCGAGGCCGTCGACGTGCACATGAGCGACATCATCGAAGGGCGGCGCACCTTGGACGAGTTCCGGCTCCTCGTGGCCCCGGGCGGCTTCTCCTACGGCGACGTGCTGGGCGGCGGCGAGGGCTGGGCCAAGTCGATCCTGTTCAACCCGCGGGCCCGGGACCAGTTCGCGGCGTTCTTCGACCGCCCCGACACCCTCGCGCTCGGGGTCTGCAACGGCTGCCAGATGATGGCGGCCCTGCACGAGCTGATCCCGGGGGCGGAGGCCTGGCCCCACTTCGTCAAGAACCGCTCCGAGCAGTTCGAAGGGCGGCTCGTGCTGGTGGAGGTGGCCGAGAGCCCGTCTCTCTTCTTCCGGGGGATGGCCGGCAGCCGGATCCCGGTGGTGACCGCTCACGGCGAAGGGCAGGCGCTGTTCACCCGGAGCACCCCGGACCAGGCCCTGGTCTGCATGCGCTACGTCGACAACCGGGGGCAGCCGACCGAGACCTACCCGTACAACCCCAACGGCTCCCCCGGCGGCATCACCGGCGTCACCACCCCCGACGGCCGCTTCACGATCGTGATGCCCCACCCGGAGCGTGTCTTCCGCAGCGTCCAGATGTCCTGGCACCCCGACGCCTGGGGCGAGGACAGCCCCTGGATGCGCCTGTTCCGAAACGCCCGGGGTCAGGTCTAGTTCGTACGCGGC
>CAZNNH010000241.1:0-7343 GCA_964574335.1 uncultured Acidobacteriota bacterium
ACGTACGGGATCGAGAACCGCTTCGAGATCTACCCCGGCACCCACACCAGCCGGGTGGCGGACCGCTTCCAGAACCATGTGATGCCGTTCTTTAGCCGGAACCTGTGCCCTCAGGAAGGCTGCCGGTAGCCCGAGGCGCTACCGCTCGAGGAGGAGCCATGAGAACGCTCGTATTCCTGCTGCTCGGTTGCGGGCTGTGCTGGGGACAGACGCCGGACGAGTGTACGCCCTCGACCCTCAACATCCCGGGCGCCCCGTTCCCCTGCGTCCATCCCGATCGCAGCGTCACGTTCCGCCTTCTGGCACCCGACGCCCAGAAGGTGCAGGTCCGGGTCGGCCGGGACTTCGACATGGTCAAGGGGGACGACGGGGTGTTCTCGGTGACCACCACGCCGCTGGTGGAGGGCTTCCACTACTACTCGCTGGTGGTGGATGGCGTCACCATGGCGGATCCGGCCACCCGGACGTTCTTCGGCTCCGGCTGGGAGAACAGCGGGATCGAGATTCCCGAGGCGGCCGACGTCGACTACTACCTTCCCCAGGACGTGCCGCACGGCCAGGTGAGCCAGCGCTGGTACCACTCCAAGGTCACCGAGAAATGGCGGCGCTGCCACGTCTATACGCCGCCGGACTACGACGCCAGCCAGGCCCGCTATCCGGTCCTGTACCTGCTGCACGGCTGGGGAGAGGACGAGACGGGCTGGCACGTCCAGGGGCACGTGGACCTGATCCTGGACAACCTGATCGCCGCCAGGAAGGCGAAGCCCATGATCGTCGTCATGGACAACCTCAATGCCGTCAAGCCGGGCGAGGACGGCTGGGTGTTCTTTGCGCGGCGGCTCTGGCCCCAGCCGGAGCCGGGAGCTCCGGCCAACCGGCGCCGGGGCCTGGCCGGCTTCACCGGGGCCACGTTCACGGAGATGATGCTCACCGATCTCATCCCCATGATCGAGAGCACCTATCGGGCGCTTCCCGAGCGGGAGAACCGCGCCATCGCTGGTCTCTCGATGGGCGGCATGCAGACCTTCCTGACGGCGCTCTCGCACCTGGAGAAGTTCGCGTACATCGGCGGCTTCAGCGGCAGCACGGCGATCCGCGGCGGGTTCGACCCGAAGACGTCCAATGACGGCGTCTTCGCGGACGCGGAGGCGTTCAACGCGAAGGTGAAGCTCCTGTTCCTGGGCATCGGCTCTATGGAGGGCCCCGGCACCAAGAGGTTCAGCGAGCAGTTGACGGAGGCCGGCATCCACAACGTCTTCTTCGAGTCGGCCGGCACCGCCCACGAGTGGCTGACGTGGCGCCGGTGTCTGAACGACTTCGCCCCCCGGCTCTTCGAGTAGCCGACGTTGGCAACCGTTCCTCGTGCGACCTCTGCCTGAGAGGAGGCCCCATGCGAGCCGTGTTCCCGGTCGGTCGAGCGTGCCCGCCCCGAGCGTCGGGGCTCCAGGCGTGCTGCCGGGCGGCACTCTTCATCTCGCTGATGGCGAGCCCCGCCCTGGCGTTGCCCCCCGATGAAGGCGTACCCGCGACGACGAACGTCATGGGCGCGGACTACCCCAGGGTGCACGCGGACCTCAGCGTGACGTTTCGCGTGAAGGCCCCGGAAGCGAAGAAGGTCCAGGTCGACCTCGGCCGGCTGTGGGACATGGAGCGGGACAGCGAGGGGGTCTGGAGCGTCACCCTCCCACCCCAGGTCCCCGGCTTCCACTACTACTACCTGGCGATCGACGGCGTGCGGGTGAGCGACCCGGCGAGCCGGAGCTTCTATGGCGTGGGCCGCCATTCGAGCGGCATCGAGATCCCGGAGGCCGGCGCCGACTACTTCGAGGCACAGGACGTGCCCCACGGCGATGTGCGCATCCGGTGGTATCACTCGACCGTCACCGGCGAGTGGCGCCGCTCGTTCGTCTACACACCCCCCGACTACGACACGAACCCGCAAGCCCGCTATCCGGTCCTGTACCTTCAGCATGGCATGGGAGAGGACGAGACCGGTTGGATCTTCCAGGGCCGCGCCAACTTCATCCTCGACAACCTCATTGCCGCGGGCAAGGCCAAGCCCATGATCATCGTCATGGACAACGGTTACGCCCGGCGGGCGAGCACGACGTCGCCCGCAGCTCCCGACCCTGCGGGCTCCGGGCCCGCTGGGATCCGAGCCGCCATCGGTGGGTTCGAAGACCTGATGCTGAAGGACGTGATCCCCATGATCGATCGCAGCTTCCGGACCGTCGCCGGCCGCGAGCACCGCGCCATGGCCGGTCTGTCCATGGGAGGCAACCAGACCTGCCAGCTCACGCTCCGCCACCTCGACCAGTTCGCCTGGATCGGCGCCTTCAGCGGCACCGGCAACGGTCTCAGCACCGCGCCCATCGATCCAAAGACGTTCATCGACGGGGTCTTCACGGACGGCCCGGCCTTCAACGCCAAGGTGAGGCTGCTCTGGATCGGGATGGGCACCAAGGAGCCCGACCCTTTCCCCGGGGCGATCGGCGCCTTCCGGAAGATGCTGGACGAGGCGGGCGTCGAGTACGTCTACTTCGAGTCGCCGGGCACCGCCCACGAGTGGCTGACCTGGCGCCGGGACCTGAACGACTTCGCCCCGAGGCTGTTCCGCTAGCTTCGGCCCCCTTCTGCAAGGAGCTGCCATGAACACCCGACCCTCGACCTCACGGCTGACCCGCAGGCTGGCGGTCTTCGCCGTCTGCGCGGGGACGTCACTGGTCGCGCGGCCCGCCTGCGCCGACGCGGAGACTCCCGCTCCCGTCGCCGCCGTGGTGGATGCCGGCAAGACGTCCGCGCCGATCAACCTCAACCTCTACGGCATGTTCATCGAGCACGCCGGCAGCCTCGTCTATCGCGGCATGTGGGCCGAGATGCTCGACGACCGGAAGTTCTACAACCCCATCACCGACCAGGTTGAAGACCCGGCCGCGCAGGCGAGGGCCCGCCGGGGTCCCTTTGGAGGCCCACCCCGCCGCTGGACCCCTGTCGGTCCCGGCGAATCCATCACCATGGATGCCCAGCACGCCTATGTGGGCGACCACTCGCCGGCCATCGCGCTCGACGCGAGCGAGCCTCGCGGCATCCAGCAAGCCGGGCTCGGCCTGCGGCACGAAACCTCGTACGTCGGCCGCATCGTCCTCGCCGGGGATGCCGGCGTTCGGGCCTCCGTCAGCCTCATCTGGGGACCAGGCGCCACCGACCGCGAGACGGTGGGCTTCGCCGAGCTGAGCTCCGATTACGCCACGTTCCCCCTTGCCTTCCGGTGCCCGGTCGACCAGCAGGACGGCCGGCTCGAGATCGCCGCCACCGGCCCCGGGACGCTCCGCATCGGCGCCGTCTCGCTGATGCCCGCGGACAACGTCCAGGGCTGGAGGCGCGAGGTCATCGAGGTCCTCGAGTCGCTCCGCTCGGGGGTCTATCGCTGGCCCGGCGGCAACTTCGTCTCGGCCCACGACTGGCGCGACGCCATCGGCGACCCCGACCAGCGCCCCCCGATCTGGGACCCGGTCTGGCGCACCCTGCAGTCCAACGACGTCGGCACCGACGAGTTCATGGCGCTGTGCCGGCTGACGAAGGTCGAGGCCTACATCACGGTCAACTCCGGCTTCGGCGACGCCCGCTCGGCTGCCGAGTACGTCGAGTACGCTAACGCCCCGGCCAGCACGCCCTGGGGTCAGAAGCGCGCCGCGGGCGGCCACCCGGAGCCCTACCACGTGAAGTACTGGAACATCGGCAACGAGATGTGGGGCTCCTACCAATACGGCTACATGCCGCTCCAGCAGTACATCGTCAAGCACAACCTCTTCGCCAAGGCGATGCGCAAGGTCGACCCCGACATCGTCCTCATCGCCAGCGGCGCCATGCCCGACACCATGACCGGCTCCAAGGAGTCGTTGAAGCTGGGCGACAAGCTGATCCCGGACTATCTCGGGCCGGCTGACTGGACGGGAGCCCTGTTCTTGGGCTGCCTCGACAACATGGACATGATCGCCGAGCACTACTACAACTACGATTCCCACTTCGACCTCGCCAAGGCGGCCCAGGTGCCCAACGATCCGAACGAGCCCCTGGTCGACTGGATGCGGCGCCCCGCCAACCACATCCGGATCAAGTACGAGGAGTATCAGGAGTACCTGGAACGTATCCCGGCCCTGAAGGACAAGCCGGTCCCCATCGCCCTCGACGAGTACGCCTACGCCGGCGGCAGGGGCCGGGGCAGCTACAAGGTGGTCCCCGCCTACGCGTGGAACTTCCACGAGATGTTCCGTCACTCGGACATCTACCAGCTCGCCACGCTGACCTTCATCACCGCCA
The DNA here is from genome assembly GCA_964574335.1 of uncultured Acidobacteriota bacterium. Classification (GTDB taxonomy): domain Bacteria; phylum Acidobacteriota; class Vicinamibacteria; order Fen-336; family Fen-336; genus CAZNNH01. The sequence goes on from CAZNNH010000241.1 coordinate 4,321, forward strand.
CCTACAGCGCTTCCCACGGGGAAGCCGTGCTCAATACCACCGGCCTGCTCTTCAAGCTGTACCGGGACCACTTCGGCACCATCCCGGTGGAGGTCGCGGGCAGCTCCCCACAGCCCGCGCCCAAGGACCCGCCCGGCGGGGAGCAGCCGGTCGTGAACGCCGGCAGCGACACGTTCCCCTTGGATGTGGCCGCCGCCTGGACTGCCGATCGCAAGGTCCTCACCATCGCCGTCATCAACCCGACCGAGTCGGCTCAGACCCTGCAGCTCCAGGTTCGTGGCGCCGAGCTCTCCGGCAAGGGCGTGCTTCGCCGCATGGCGCCCCAGAGCCTGATAGCGACGGTGGTTGTCGGCGAAGAGCCTGGAGTCACGATCAAGGAGCAGGTACTGAACGGCCTCCCCGAGAATCCGACCTTTCCTCCCTGGAGCGTCAACATCTTTGAGCTGCAGGTGAGATAGCGACGACCGTCGGCTGGCGGACGATCAGTCAGCGTTGCGGTAATAGCGGTTGGGCTCACCCGGCGTGGGAGCGTTGTCGGAGACCTGCGCCCCGCTGGCATGCGCCCGGCTCAGGGCAGCGGTGAGGATGATGCCGGTGCCGGAGATCTGTGCGCCGGCCACGTGGGCGTGAGTGAGCGGCGAGGCGACCGTGATAGCCGCGGAAGGGAACCTTCTGACGGAGGCGACCACGGCCGTCTCGGCGTTGCCGCCACTGTCGACGGTTACCGTCTGGCCGTCACGGAAGCCAATCGCGCTCGCGGCAGGGATGACCGTTGCACCGACATCGGTGCCAGTGCCCACCGTGCTGGCGCCTGACGTACCGACCGCCGCGATGACGGCCATCTCGAGGTTCGCGCCCGAGTCGATCGTGATCATCCGGCCGGCGTCGAAGTGTTCGACGCTGGCGACCTTGATGTTGGTCGCGCCGGCCGCCGAGTCGGCCGCCAGGGTGGTGGCGGCTTGCGTCAAGAAGTCGGTGCAGTTGCTGTCGGTGTCGGCGCCGTCCGGGAAGCGGCCGGCGCTGGTGTTGGTCGCGCCGGCGGCCGCAGCAGCCGGCCCGAAGCCCGGGGCCTCGCCCGGCGCCGGCGCGTAGCAGCCGCTCACGCCTGCGCCGGAGCTGGCCTGGTAGCCCTCGGCTGCCCACGGGTCGACGAGAGAGCCGTAGTTGAGGCTGTCGACGACCACGCCACTGGCATCCTGCAGCACCATGGCGCCCTCTCTGAGGGTTCGGGCGAATCTTCCGAACATGACCACGTGGGTTGTGAGCTCGGGACCGCCGAACCATTGGTTGGGCGCCGGCTCCCCCTGGTAGCCGGCGTTTGTCGCCGCACGGTCAAGGACGGCGGCATTGACCGCATGGTCCCTCGCCAGGGGGCTATCCAGCGTGATGCCGGTGCCCAGCGCCCGAACCGGCTCATTGCTCGAGTGGGAGAAGGCCGTCGCCGGCTGGAAGCTGATCCCGGTCCCCCGGGCGCTGAACGGAAGGTTGGCAACGTGGTCGAGCTTCAGAGGTGCGGCCAGGTCGAGGCCGGTACCCGCGGCCACCACGTCCTCTCCGTTCGCATGCGGCTGGTCGAGAGGCGGCGCGAAGTCGATGCTCGCGCCGAACGCGCCTGCGGCGCTGACGCCGATGATGGTGACCGCTTGGCGGTTCGCGGGGGTGCCGATGATGATCGGATCGCCCACGGTGAAGCCATCGACGTTGCGGGTGCGGATGCCGATGCTGGAGGCGCCAGCGCTCGCGCTCGCCGAGAGCGTTGCCTGGCTGCTTGGCGTGCCGACCCGAGTGACGGTGACGGTCTCGATCCCGTGGCCGACGCTGTCGATGTCCAACCGGATCTCGTCGCCCACCGAGATGTTGGCGACCGACGTCACCTTGACGTTGGTGGCGCCGGCGGGAGCGTCCGCCCCCAGGTAGGCCTGCGTCCCAGGCTGGCCGACCGCGGTGACCGTAGCCACCTCGTACCGCTCCAGGTCCCCAGCGACCGTGGGGTAGGTAGCGCCGTAGCCGATGGCGACCTTCTGGGCGACCTCGAAACCGGAGACGCTTTCGACCGGCACGTTCGTGGAGCCGACCGGTATCGTGATGACGGGTCCATCGGGGAGGGGCTGCCAAAGCGTCGTGTGGTCGCTGGCCGCCGTCCCGACCCTCGCGATCTTGCGAGCTTCCGCGTTGGGGCCGGTGTCGATAGTAACCGTGTCGCCGACCGACATGCCGGCGACGCTCCTGACATGGACGGTAGTGTCGCCGGCGCGCGCGGGGATGGCCAGCCCGGAGTTGGAGAGCCCGAGCAAGTAGAAGCCACCGGCTGGGAGCCGCGTCCCGGCCGGGATCCTGACCGTCGAGAAGATGGCTTGTTGGGTCGGGTGCTCGGTCAGGGTCCAGTTGGAGATGTCGACATCGCCGGCGCCGGCGTTGTAGAGCTCTATGAAGGAGTCCGTCGAGTTGCCGGCAGAAGAGCCGATGCGGAGCTCGTTGATCTTGATCGGGCTGGCGTTCCGTACCTTCTCGACCGTCGTCTCCAATTGCCTCCTGCCGCTGGCCGGGTCCGTCCACCAGCCAGCGGCAACCAGGTCGCCGTTGAAGGCTGCCGGCCCGGAGGTGACCTTGAAGGTCGCGCTCACGCTCGTACCCGGCGCCAGCGGCTCCGCGAACGTCTTCGAGATCCCGGCGGTGCCCGCGACGACGGACGTCCACTGCTCGCTGGGCACGGAGAGGCTCAACCTGACGTCCGCCGCCGGCACCCCCGTGGTATTCGTGAAGGTCAGCGTCGTCTCCTGCGAGGAGCCCGGCGAGAACGTCTGGAGCCCAGGTGGCGAGGCGGTGGCGGACGCCGGCGCCAGGCTCAGCTGAGGCACGTCGTATCCGGCCGCCACCACGTTGGCCTGAACGAGCTGGTCGGTGGCGTCGGTGGGAAATGTTCCTGCGGCGGTCATGGCGCCCTCATAGAAGGTGCCCTGGGAGCCGTTGCTGTTGTCGCCGCCGTTGCCCAGGATGATGGCCCCCTGCTTGCGCATCGGGTC
>CAZNNH010000242.1:0-7328 GCA_964574335.1 uncultured Acidobacteriota bacterium
TGGGACTGCTGCTGGCCCTGGCCGCGCTTCTCCTCGGCCGGCTGCTCGGCTAGGGCGGGGCCCGGCGATATCGATGGCTCGCTCCGGGGCCGCCGCTCCGCGCGCTCCAGCCTGATCAGCCGCCTGGCAGCAGAAGCGCTTGACATCGGCGTTCATCAACGAGTCGCGCGCTTCGGGCGCCCCCTCGCGCACCCGCCTTGACGGGCACGGGTCCGGGAGCCGGGCTCAGCGCGGTGGCGGCTCGAGCCGACCGTCTCGGACCACCCCACGGACCGCCCTGAGGTGGGCGATCTCGACGGTCGGGTCCTGGTCCAGGATCAGGAGGTTGGCCGGTCCGCCGGCCCGCGCCACGTTCTCTGGACCCACCGCCGAGGCGATGGCCTGCAGCGGGCGGGTTCCCGACGAAACCTGCTGCTCGAGCGCCGCGATCGCCTCCTCCCCCAGAAGCCCGGAGGTCAGGGGCAGGACGAACTTGCCGCGGGCGTCCACGATCGGCAGGCCCTTGGGCACGGAGACCTCCGATTGTGGACCAAGGGCGGCGATCCGGTCCTTCTCGATCACCAGGAAGGCGCGCGGGAGCGGCGGGGCGCCGCTGCCGTCGATCAGGGTCGCGCCGGTGATCACCAGGCCGCGCTGCGGAGCCCGGGCCGGGCCGGCCGCTCTCGAGCAGCCCACGAGGGCCATCACCAGAAGGAGCGTTGCTGTTCGTCGCATGCCGGAACGATACACGAACCACGGGGGATGGGCAGCCGCGTTCCGTCTCGAGAGTCGGACCCGGCCGGCATGGTCCTGGGCTAGCGTGCGCAGTCCTCGAGCAGGCGCAAGCTCCCCAGCACGAAGTCCTCGGGGGGCGGCAGGAAGCTGAGCACGACGTGCGCCTCGGAGGCGAAGTCGAAGAAGTAGCCGGGGTGCACCAGCACCCCTTTCTCCTCGAGCAGCCGAACCACCCGCTCCTCCTCCGGCAGCGTCGCCGGCACCCGTAGCACCACCTGCCACCCACCTTCGGGTGCCAGCAGGGTCACCGGGGAGCCGGACGGGATCATCGACTCGAGGGCCCTGCGATTCTCGAGCACGCGAGCCCGGATCGGTCCCTGCATCTCCTCCCGCCGGGCCAGCAGTCGGGGGGCGGCGAGCTGGATCGGCGTTCCCACCGACAGGTAGGTGTCGGCCACGATCTCGAGCCGAGCCAGCGCCTCCGCAACGGCGCCACCGGCGCCACCCACCAGGATCCACCCCAGCTTGAGCTGGGGAAGCCCACACGACTTCGAAAGCCCCCCCAGACACAAGGTCAGGGGCGCCCCGACACCCGCCGCGCAGGGCACCCGCCGCGGGTCGGTCCCGAAGGCGTAGTCGGCGAACACCTCGTCGGCGATGAGGGCGAGGCCACGCTCCCGGCAGAGCCGACCCAGCGCCTCGGCCTCGTCGCGCTTGAGGTAGGCGCCGGTGGGGTTGTTGGGGTTGACCACGATCACGGCCCGGGTGCGTGGGCCCACCCGGGAGCCGAGCTCCGCCACCGGGACGTGCCACTCGCCGTCGTAGTGGCAGGGGTAGCTGGTGAGCTCGACCGAGTCGAGCCGGGCCAGGAACTCGAAGAGCGGGTAGCTCGGCCGTGGCACCAGCACCTGGTCGCCCGGATCGCACAGCAGCTTGAACAGCAAGGCGTAGGCCTCGGAGGTGCTGGCGGTCAGCACCACCCGGTCCGGATCGGCGGCGATCCCGAGGCGCCGGTAGTCGGCGGCCACCGCTTCGCGGGCGGAGCGTAGCCCGCGCGGATCCGGCTGGTAGACGAGGCCCGCCCGGTCGGCGAGCGGTGACAGCCGCCCCTCGGGTGGGGGCAGACCCACCCGGGTGGGGTTGCTCTCGGTCAGGTCCACGATCGGTCGCCCGGCGCGACGGCGCGCCTCCACCGCACGCGTCAGGCGATTCTCGGTCCGATCCCAGGTCGTGCGACGGGAGAGCATCGGCCCATGCTAACGCCCGGCGGCCTGGGGGGACACAATCCGGATTCGCCCCGCAGGAGCCAGCGAATCCGGTTGTGTCCCCAGTTGACTTGATGGGAACCGCCGCCGAGACTAGCGCCATGGGGCCAAGCCGAGGAGGGCGTGTGAGTGGTTGGGGAGGACGGAAGCTGGCTGGCTGCGGTCTGGTGGTGCTGCTCGTCGGCTGCTCGGGGACCTCTGCGCCGGACCCGAAGGCCTATGAGTCCGCCTCCCCGACGCCGGCGCCGAAAACCGACCAGTCGGCACCCCTGCCCGACCCGCTGCCCGACGTGGCCGCCCAGGTCAACGGTCACCCCATCCTGATGCGCAACGTCAAGATCATGGCCGAGGGTTCGCTGCCGCGGGAGCTGCCCGAGGCGGCCCGTCCCGCCGCCTATCGAGAGGCCCTGAGACGCCTGATCGCCCGCGAGCTGCTGTTCGAGGAGGCGCTGGCCCGTGGGGTGAAGGCCGACACGGCCGCCATCCAGCAGGCCTACGACGAGGCCCGGGTGCAGCACACGGACGATGAGGCCTGGACCGCCTTCCTGGCGCAGAAGTCGATGGACGACCAGGGTTTCCGTGCCGAGCTGCGGGTCCGGTTCACGGTCGAGGCGCTGATGCGGGCGGAGACCGCCGGCATCAGCCCCCCGACCGCACAGGAGGTCCGCGAGGAGTACGACAAGAACCCGCAGCGGTACGAGACGGGCGAGCGCCTGGTGGCGAGCCACATCCTGATCCGGGCTGGCGCGGAGGTCGGCGCGGCACGCCGGGCCGAGCTGCGTGCCAAGGCCGAGGACCTGCTGGCCCGGATACGGAAGGGCGCCGACTTCGCCGAGCTGGCCCGCAAGTACTCGGAGGACCAGGGGAGCGCCGCCAAGGGCGGGCGCCTCCGGGAGTTCGGCCGGGGCGAGCTGGCTCCGGCCTTCGAGGCGGCGGCGTACGCGCTCGCGCCGGGCCAGGTCTCGGAGGTGGTGGAGACGCCGTTCGGCTTCCACGTCATCAAGCTCGAGAAGCGGGTCCCGTCGCGGAAGCTGAGCTTCGAGGAGGTCCGCGAGCGCATCGAGCAGTACCTGCTCAGCCAGAAGCAGGCGGCGGCCCTGAACGCGCTGGTCCAATCGCTCGAGGCGCGGGCTCGGATCGAGAAGTTTCTGTGACCGGGCGGACCGCGGTCCGCGTCAGCGATCTTCACAAGCGTTACGACAAGCTCGAGGCGGTCCAACGGCTCTCGTTCGAGATCCCGACCGGCCAGTGCTTCGGCCTGCTCGGTCCCAACGGGGCCGGCAAGACCACCACCGTCGAGATCCTGGAGGGGCTGCTCCAGCCGACTTCGGGCGAGGTGGTGGTGCTGGGACGACGTTGGGCGGCGGAGGGCCGCGAGATCCGCGAGCGTATCGGCGTCTGCCTGCAGCAGACCGCGCTCTCCGAGAAGCTGGAGGTGCGCGAGACGCTGGGGCTGTTCCGAAGCTTCTACCATCACGGCCGCGCGCCGCAGGAGGTGATGGAGGCGGTGGGGCTCACGGAGAAGGCGAGCTCCCGGGTGGGGAGGCTGTCCGGCGGCCAGAAGCAGCGCCTGGCGGTGGGCCTGGGCCTGGTGGGGGACCCCGAGCTGCTGTTCCTCGACGAGCCGACCACCGGCCTCGATCCCCAGTCGCGGCGACAGATCTGGAAGATCGTCCACGCCTTCAAGGGGCGCGGCCACAGCGTGCTGCTCACCACCCACTACATGGAGGAGGCGGAGCGGCTCTGCGACCAGATCGCCGTCATCGACCACGGCCGGATCATCGCGGAGGGATCGCCGCGGGACCTGATCCGGCGCCTGGGCGGCGACCACGTGGTGGAGATCCTGGTGCCGCCACGTGACGGTCGGCGCCTCGAGGCCCGGGAGCTGGAGGACACGCGGTCGGTACGGTCGGTCCTCGGGCAGGCCGATCACCTGGTCCTCACCGTCGCCGAGCCTCACCTGGCGATCCCCGCCCTGCTCGACAAGCTGCAGGCCGGCGGCTGGGAGCTGGCCAGCCTGACCACCCGCCACGCCAGCCTGGAGGACGTCTTCGTGGCGCTCACCGGCCGCCATCTGAGGGACGACGGAGAATGACCCCCACCCCCTCGCCGGGCGCCGACCGAGCGCGGGCCTTCTGGGCGATGTGCCTGGCCCGCTTCCGCGAGACCTACCGCGAGCCCGAGGTGATCTTCTGGGTCTTCCTGTTTCCGATCCTGCTGTCGGTGGGCCTGGGCATCGCCTTCCGCAACCGCCCCGCGGAGAAGGTGAAGGCGGCCGTCGTCGAGGGCGCTCAGGCGACCCGGCTGGTTTCGACCCTGCGGGAGGCGCCCCTGGTCGAGGTGGTCCTGCGGGACCCGGCCGCCGCCGCCCACGACCTCCGGATGGGACGGGTGGAGGTGGTCGTGTCGGAAGAGAACGACGGCAGCGTCCGATACGACTTCGACCCGGGCCGACCCGAGTCGGAGCTGGCTCGGGCCCGCATCGATGACGCCCTGCAGCGAGCCGCCGGGCGCCAGGATCCGCTGGCCACGCAGGAGCGGAAGGTCTCGGAGCCGGGAGCGCGCTACATCGACTTCCTGATCCCCGGCCTGATCGGCCTCAACCTGATGAGCGGCGGCATGTGGGGGGTGGGCTTCCACATCGTCGACATGCGGATCAAGAAGCTGCTCAAGCGACTGATCGCCACCCCGATGCGGCGGGCCGACTTCATGGCGGCGCAGATGGCGAACCGACTGGTCTCCATGTTCGTCGAGGTGTCGCTGCTGCTGGTCTTCGGCCGCCTGGTTTTCGACCTGCCGGTCCGAGGCTCGTGGGGGAGCGTGCTGCTGATCGGAGCGGTCGGCGCCCTGACCTTCGCGGGGATGGGCCTCTTGGTAGCGTCGCGGGTCACCCGCATCGAGGCGGTCTCCGGCCTGATGAACGTGGTGACGATGCCGATGTTCGTCTTCTCCGGGGTCTTCTTCTCGGCGGAGCGCTTCCCCAAGGCCCTGCAGCCGGCGATCCAGGCGCTGCCGCTCACCGCGCTCAACGACGCGCTGCGGGCGGTGATTCTGGAAGGGGCGCCGCTTCTTTCCCAGGCCGGCGAGCTGGCCATCCTGGGCGCCTGGGGTCTTCTCTGCTTCGTCCTCGGGCTGCGGCTGTTCCGCTGGAGCTGAGCCCGGCCCCCGCCTGATAGCGGCGGCCGAATTCACTTCGGTTGGCGGGTTCGGGTCCGGGGGATCGGGGGGCGGGAGCCCCCCGCTTGATAGCGGCGGCCGAATTCACTTCGGTTGGCGGGTTCGGGTCCGGGGGATCGGGGGGCGGGAGCCCCCCGCTTGATAGCGGCGGCCGAATTCACTTCGGCCGCCGCGTATAGAATGACCCCGGGGGACCGATCGCCTGGGAGGGAGACCCGATGAGACAACCACGCAGGCTTCACCTCGAACCTCGGTTGGGGCATGGGCACGGATTATGGAAGCGCCTGCTCTTGGCGCTGGCCCTCCTGGGGCTCGCCGCGGCGCCGGGAGTGGCCCAGCCCTCCGGAGGCCCCTACGGGCCGGTGCCCCGGACCTACGAGATCCCGAAGCAGGCCCCCCACGTCTACTACGTGGCGCCCGACGGCCGGGACGAAGCCTCCGGGGCCACGCTCGAGCAGCCCACCACCCTGGAGGCGGTCATCGCCAAGGTGGTCACCGGTGACGCGATCGTGCTGCGGGGCGGCGTCTACCGCATCGGCGGTCTGACCCTCAACCAGGGCGTCACCCTGCAGCCCTACGAGGACGAGCGCCCGGTCCTGAAGGGGACGCTGCTGGCGACGGAGTGGACGGCCTTGCGCGACAACGTGTGGCGGACGTCCTGGACCAAGCTGTTCCCGGCCGGCCCGCTGGGCTGGTGGCGGCGGGAGCGCGAAGGGATGCGCACCCCGCTCCACCGCTTCAACAACGACATGGTCTTCGTCGACGGCGAGGCCCTCCGCTCGGCGGGCTGGGAGGGCGAGCTGGACCCCCACTCGTTCTACATCGACTACGACGCCGGCTACGTCTACATCGGCCAGGACCCCACCCACCGACAGGTGGAGATCACCGCCTGGAACATCGCCCTGCTCCGCACCACCCGGCCCTGCCACGGCAAGACGTCCGACGGCAAGGGGCCGATCCTGCGCGGGCTCACCTTCACCCAGTACGCCTACCGGGCGATCGACATCGAGGGGAAGAAGCCCGCCACCCCCGTCTCCGAGGAGCCCACCAACGAGCCCGAGGGGCCGGCCGACCCGGCCACCTACGGCAAGGAGGTGGTGGGCACCACCCTGGAGAACGTGACCATCACCCACTGCTCCCGGGTGGCCGGCTACTTCCGTGGCGACCGGCTCACCATCCGGAACTCGCTCTTCAGCGACACCAGCACCGAAGGGGTCTACGTGATCGGCTCCTCCGACGTGCTCCTGGAGAGGAACATCTTCCGGCGCAACAACGTCGAGGAGCTCACCGGGTACTACCCGGCCGCGGTCAAGATCTTCAACCAGACCCACCGGGTCACCTGCCGCGACAACCTGGTGATCGACCAGCCCCACTCGAACGGGATCTGGTACGACGTGGGCAACGAGGACGGCGTCTTCGTGAACAACTGGGTGGAGGGGGCGCTCGACGGCTTCTTCTTCGAGATCTCCAAGGGCGCGATCTGCGCCGGCAACGTGTTCGTCGGCTGCGACAAGGGGATCCGGGTCCTGAACAGCTCCAACGTCCGCGTCTACCACAACACCCTGGTCAACACCCCCGCCTCGTTCGAGCGTACCGAGCGTAGTGCGGCCGGCGACCACTTCGGCTGGCACGCCGCCACCGCGCCGGACGTCGACAAGCGCGAGGGTCACGTCTTCGTCGGCAACCTGCTAGTGGCGGACGAGACCTACACCCAGCCGCTGCTGCGCTTCGAGCAGAGCCAAAGGCTGTGTGGGCAGCTCACCCGGCCCCAGGTCCAGACGCTCGACGGCAACGTCTACGTCCGGCGTGGCGCCGCCGGTGGGGCGCTGGTGGTCTGGAGCCCGGCCGCCGGCGAGGGCTGCCGGGTGGACCTCGACTCGCTCGACGCCCTGCGCCGCCTGAACGCTGCCTACGAGGCACACGGCAGCGAGATGAACGACTACGCGGGGGCCCTGTTCAAGAGCCCGCAGCTCAAGAACTACAGCCTGGCCCGCTCGCTCGAGGTGTCGCTCGAGGGCCTGGTCCCGCCGGAGATCTACCGGCTGCTCGGGTGGAAGGGGAAGGACGTCACTCCCGGGGCCTACCCGGTCGTTTGGCGGCGCCCGCCCGGGAGTAGGGCGCCGCGATCGAGCGGGGGGGGGGCGCCCCCCCCCCCCCCCCCCCCCCCCCCCC
>CAZNNH010000243.1:0-7324 GCA_964574335.1 uncultured Acidobacteriota bacterium
CCGATGTGTCCTACACGGTCCCTCCGTGGGCGCGCCCTAATCGGGCGCGGACTGGGGGATCGATCGTCACGGGCGCCCGATCCCACTGTCCGCTCCCGATATGGGCGAGCCCACGGAGGAACCGTGAAGACCTCATCTGGCCTTGTGGCCGTTTCCCTCGTTGCGATGCTGGTTCTCTGCAGCTCCGACCACGCCGCAGCACAAGCTCACACGAGAGTGACGAACCCGGCTGCGCCGGGCGAGCAAGCACCCCCCGCCGATCCGGGACAGAGGAGCTTCGGTGGGCCCATTCGCACCCCCGGCCCTGGCGGCCAGAGGCCACCGGCCCCGCCACGGCGTCCGGAACCGAAGCTCGGGACAGTCTCGCTCGACGAGCTCTCGATGAGCGACCCCTTCATCTATCCCGACGAGAAGTCCCACACCTATTACCTGACGGGCAGTGGCGGTCGCCTCTACAAGAGCAAGGACCTGAAGATGTGGACGGGGCCGTACTCCGTCATCGACCTCGAGGGGACGTGGATGGATGGGCACTTCGTGGCCGCGCCCGAGATTCATCACATCGGGGGCAAGTACTATCTCGCCGGCACCTGGAACGATCACGGCTACCTGATCGAGAACATCCCGCGCCGTTACAACGTGCCGACCAACCAGACGCAGCTGCTGGTCGCCGAGTCGCCCGACGGACCGTTCACGCCCCTGGTGCCCGAGCTCGAGTTCTGCCTCGGTCCGGGGGACTGGGACATCATCGATGGCACCCTGTATCAGGAGGACGAGACGACCTACATGGTCTTCGTCCACGAGTGGACCCAGATCATCGATGGCACCATGGCGTACATGCCGCTGTCGAAGGACCTGACTCGTCGGACCGCCGAGCCGACGACCATCTTCCGCGCCAGCGAAGCGTCCTGGTCGAAGGAGATGAACAGCATCGGTGAAGCCACCTTCGGCCTGAAGATGCCGGGGTGGGTGACCGACGGGCCGCAGCTGTTCAGGACCCAGACGGGCAAGCTGGGGATGTTGTGGTCGAGCTGGGGTGAGCACCGCTACGCGCAGGGCGTCGCGTACTCCACGTCGGGAAGCATCAAGGGCCCGTGGGTTCAGGAGGAAGAAGCATTCAGGGGCGACAACTCCGGCCACGGCATGCTCTTCAGAACGTTCGAAGGGAAGCTGCTGTTCATCCTCCATCACGCAGAAGACAAGGGACGACGCAAACCCCAGATCTGGAATGTCGACGACTCGGGCGACAAGCTGGTGCTCGGGGACCGGTACGGCTTCTGATCAGAGCGCCCCGGCGCCCCCCGTGACCAAGCCATCGACTCGCCGACGCCGGTTGCGGAAGGCGGATCTCCGCTGGCTCACCGCACGCCTGGCGGAGGTCCGCCGGGGGGTGAGGCCGACCACGCTCGCCGAGGTCGAGCGCACGCGGGACCCGTTCCGCGTCCTGGTGGCCTGCGTCATCTCCCTGCGCACCAAGGACGCCGTCACTGCCGAGGCGAGCGCTCGTCTCTTCGCGCGGGCGGAGACGCCGGCGGGCTTGGTCCGTCTGGGCGTCGCACGGATCGCCCGGCTGATCTACCCGGCGGGCTTCTACAACACCAAGGCGCGCCAGATCGTCGAGATCTCGCGACGGCTGGTGCGGCACCACGGGGGGCGTGTGCCGCCGGACCGCGAGGCCCTGCTGGAGCTGCCCGGCGTCGGCCGGAAGACCGCGAACCTGGTCCTGGGGCTCGGCTTCGGCGTGCCCGCGATCTGCGTCGACACCCACGTCCACCGGATCTCCAACCGGCTGGGCCTGGTGGCGAGCAAGACTCCAGAGGAGACCGAGCGGGAACTGGAGGTCGTCCTGCCGCGGCGGGTCTGGATCGACATCAACGACCTGCTCGTCACCTTCGGCCAGAACGTCTGCCACCCGACGTCGCCGCGCTGCTCGACCTGCGTGCTGGCGGAGCGGTGCCCCCGGATTGGCGTTACCCGCAGTCGGTGAGACCCGAGACGCCGTGACCGGTGGACCGTGCCGCGGGCCGTCTACGCGGACGGGAACCGCGTCAGGTCGGTATGAGGGAGGAACAGCGCGGCCGTGTACTGGTCCATGTAGCGTGGGTCGGTGCTCAGCTCGATGTAGGTGATGTGGCGGGCGATCTCGAGCTGGCGGCGGCGGTGCGCTTCCGAGACCAGGGCGATGTAGGAGCCGGCCAGGGAGGCGTTGCCGAGGTAGCGATAGCGGTCGCGGGGGATGTCGGGGAGCATGCCGATAGCGATCGCCTGGTCGAGGTCCAGGAAGCGGCCGAAGCTGCCGGCGACCTCGATATGGCCGAGGTCGGCGGGCTGCAGGCCGACCCGCTCCAGCATCAGGGTGGTGGCCGAGTAGATGGCGGCCTTGGCCCGGATCACGTTCTCGATCTCGGTCTCGCTGATGGTGATCGCCTCACCCGAGGCGCCCTGGTTCGCCGGGACCACCACGAAGCGAGCCGATCGACCCTCGACCACGATGTGAGGCGAGCGCCCGGAGCGGTCGAGGGCCCCGCGGCGGTCGATGAAGCCGGAAAGGAGCAGGTTGGCGAGCAGGTCGATCAGCCCCGAGCCGCAGAGCCCGCGGGGCGGCCTCTCGCCGATCGTCGAGCAGGTGGGGCGGGCCGTCTGCGGGTCGACGGCCACCCGCTCGATGGCCCCGGCGGCGGCGCGCATGCCGCAGCGGATGCCTCCCCCCTCGAAGGCGGGGCCGGCCGAGCAGGCACAGGCCATCAGGAACTCGGCGTTGCCGACCACTAGCTCGCCGTTGGTGCCGATGTCGATGAACAGGCCGACCTGCTCGGCGCTCCCTGGAAGCTGGCTGCAGAGCAGACCGGCGGTGATGTCGCCGCCGACGTAGCTGCCCACACAGGGCGAGAGGTGGACCGGCGCATCCGGAGAGATCCCGAGGCCCAGCTCGCCGGCCGTGAGCTCGGGCAGCTCCCGTACCGTCGGCGTGTACGGCTCCAGGCGGATGTGCTCGGGCGGCAGCCCCAGCAGCAGGTGGGTCATCACCGTGTTGCCGGAGAGGGTGGCGGCGTGGACCTCGGCCGGGTTGGTGCCGCTGCCGAACGCCACCTGGTTGACCAGCTCGTTGACGGTCTGCAGGGCCCGGCTCCGCAGCTCCTCGAGGCGGCCGGGGCGGGCCGCCGTGTTGATGCGGCTGATCACGTCGATGCCGAGTGGGATCTGGGCGTTGTAGTCGCTGCGTGTGGCCAGCACCGTGCCGCTGTTCAGGTCGACGAGCTGGACCGCCACGCTGGTGGTGCCCAGGTCGACGGCGACACCGTAGTGTCGGTTGGTGGTGTCGCCGCCCTCGACGGCCACCAGGCGTGGCCCGTTCAGGGTCAGCGTCACCAGGCCCCCCTCGGCGCGTAGCGCTTCGGCCATCTGTCGCACCGCCGAGAGCGAGCAGCCGGAGAGGGTCGCTCCCCGCTCGGCGGCCGCCGCCCGCGAGAGCCGGTCCAGGTCGGAGAAACCATCCTCGAGCTGGGCTGCGGGCACCCTCAGCGTCACCTTGCGCACGACGGGCGACAGGGCGTTGGTGTCCGGGAGCAGCTCCTCGGGCACCAGCCGCTCCGCGTCGTCCTCGGCGAACTGGCCCGGGTGCGCCGTCAGGTGCTCGGGGACCTCGACGACCACCCGCGGGCTCGCCAGCCGACTCCGGCAGGCCAGCACATAGCCGGCGGCCAGGGCGGGAGCCGGCAGCCGTCCGACGCTGTCGGAGGTGACCTCGCCCTCGACCACGCGCACGAAGCAGCGGCCGCAGGTGCCCTCGCCGCCGCAAGGGGTCTCGACGTCGAGACCCGCCGCCCGCGCGGCGTCCAGCAGATCGGCGCCGGCTGCGGTTTCGAGGGTGACGCGGGAAGCTGCCGGCACCGCCATCGCCGCCTACGAGAGCCGGGCCTTGATGAAGCTCTCCAGGTCCGAGGCCTCTTGCGGGCCGACCAGCACCGTCCACCCCGGAAGGTTCTCCTCCAGCTCGCCGCTGATCTGGGAGACGTAGCCCGGGATCACGATCTGGCGACGGGTGACCTTCTGGTCGAGCTCCGCCTGCTTGCAGAAGGCGGCCACGCTGGCCCCCGAGAACTTACCGGCGGCCCAGGCGGTCAGCACGCTCATCCCCTCGCACTCGGGGACCACCAGCCAGGCGCTCAGGCCGGCGTTCTCGATCTCGCCGCCCACGATGAAGTAGGTGAGCGAGAAGTTGGTGGTCAGGAAGACCGGCGAGTCGGGGGTGGGCTCGCCGATCGGGTAGACGTTGGGCTCCACCTGGATCGGCTTCTGCGGGTCGGTGTAGAGGTTGAGGCGCAGCGTCATCAGGGCGGCGAGCTGGGCGGCGTCGAAGGCCGGCAGCACGCAGATCCCCCCGTACTTGCAGATCTCGGTCACCGCCTCGACGGAGCCGGCCAGCGGGTCGGCCGACAGGACGAAGCGGAGGAAGGCGAAGCCGAAGGGCTTGAAGCTCTCTTTGATCGCGGCCCGCCGCGCGATCGAGTTGGTCTGAAGCTGCTCGGCCAGCGAGCCGGTGGTGAACTGGAGCACCACGTCGGTGAGCCCCTTCTCCCTCGCACGACCGGCCAGGGCCACCAGCTCGTCGAGTTGGGGCGCGGCCAGGGCCAGGACGTGGCCGTGCTGCCTGGCGACCTCCATCAGCGTGTCGAGCGTGTCCGGAGTCGCCGAGGCGAGCACGGAGCGCGAGCCGGCCACCGCAGCCGCCGCGGCGCCGAGGGCTTCGACGGAGTCGCTGCGCAGCACCAGCGGCTTGCCGGTCTCCTCCCAGGCCCTCTCGGCCAGCGCCACGAAGGTCCCGGTCGGCCCGCCCTTGTGGGTGACCGCTACCAGGTCGACCCCGAGCACCTCGCCGACCCGCTCCAGCGAGTATTCCTTGATGGACCGGAGGGTCCGCTCGACGTGCTCCTGGGGTGCGTCGTCGTCGACGCCCACGGCCAGCGCGGTCTGGTGGACGAACGTCTTCTCGTGCCGGTAGAGGACGGTCTCCTCACCCAGCCGCAGCTTCCCTTCAGGGCCGAGGCCGATCCCCTTGACCGGAGGCTCGTAGGCGGCGCCGAGGACGCGGACCGCCTCCTCCGAGGCGTACGGGCACTCGGCGATCTCGGCCTTGCGGGCCGCCAGCTTCATCGCGAACGCCAGGCAGGTGTTGGAGCCGCACTCCTTGCAGTTGGTCTTGGGGAGCAGCTTCTGGATCTGGAGGCCGGTCAGCGCCATCTTCACGCCCTCCCGTCCAGCAGTCGGGTGATGGCCTGCCGGGTGGCGACGGCGGCCTCGGGGTGATAGAGGACCACTAGGTCGGCGCCGGCGTAGAGCAGGCTCATCGCACTGGTCAGCTCCCACAGCGCGGCGCGGCTCTTCAGCGTGCCCCAGGCCGGGAACTCCTGCTGGCTGGCCTTGAGCTCCTTGATCTTGACGTCCTCCTGGCCGGGGGTCACGACCATCGGCCCGGCCAGCATCTTGTCGCCGCCCAGGCCCGCCAGGCGGATCCGCTCCATCACCGAGTAGGTGTACTCGAGACCGTAGCCCATGGCGCCGGTCATCGGGTCCATCACGATCTTCTCCACCGGCAGGCCCATGCCGGTGAGCAGGATGTTCATCTGCTTGGCGATGTTGACGTCGATCGGGCTCTGGGCCACCACCGTGTGACCGTAGGCGAGGGCGGTGCCGGCGATGGTGCGGTAGTTGTCCTGCTCGGCCCAGTTGAGCAGCAGGTTCTCACCCTGGAAGGCCTGGGCCACCGCCTTCACCACCTCGTTCCAGGAGTCGAAGTGGCTGTGGCCGGTGACGATCAGGGGCACCTCGACCGCCTCGAGCACCTGACCCACCACGTCGACCGCCTGCTGCGGGCTGCGGCCGCCGCGCTCGGGGTGGGTGCCGTCGAGACGTACGCTGATCAGCTCGGCGCCGTAGCCCTCGACACAGGCCCGGGCCATCTCGGCCGGGCTGGTGACCAGCGTCCCGTATGCCTCGCGCAGCACCGGCGGGAACTTCTCGCTGAGGCAGTCGAAGACCTCCATCGCCAGCAGCGGCGGGTGGGGCATCGACCCTTCCCAGAGGTGGAAGGGCATCGCCGTCTCACCGCCCAGGGTCACGGTACGGCCCCGCGTCCCGCCCGCTTGCCGGGTGGCCCCGAGGGTGACCGACCAGACGGGGGCCTCGTTCTTCTCCTTGCGGATCTTGAAGGAGCGGACCTCGGCCAGCCGCTGCCGGGCGGTGGGTCCCGTCTCGACCTTCGCTGCCGGAGCGGCGGGCTCGGGGACGGCGGCGGGCGTGGCTGCGGATGCCGGGGCCGCGGGCGCCGGGGTGTCCGGCACCGGGCGGGTCGCCAAGCCCGCCAACTGGCCGGAGCCCAGCAGCGCCACCACCTCGCGCACGATCTCTTGCGCCAGCGTTCCCTTGAGCCGGTCGGTGACCTCGCCGACGATGTCCGCCTTCAGCCGGGCCATCGCGTCCGCGGGAGCGGCGAGGTCGATCGGAGGGGGAGGGGCCGTCGGCGCCAGCACCACCTCGATCGGTCCGGCCCCGGCGGCCGGGATCTCCTCCACCTCCGCCTCCACCGGGGTCGTCTTGTGGGGCTCCTCGCCGCTGTGGGCGTAGGAGGTCATGTCCTCCATCTCGAGGGCGGGGTGAGAGACCTTCTCCATGAAGGCGCGGATCTGCTGGGGGTCGGTGGCGATCGTCTCGTCGGCGATCTTGTCGAGGAGGTCCGGGACCTCCTGCTCGCCGAAACGTTTGCGCAGGTCCTCGGCCAGCAGGTCCTTCAGGTCCTTGGGCATCCACACCAGGCGCCGGTGGCCGCCCTCGGCCAGCAGGAACTTGCGGCTGCTCAGGAAGACCTTGCCGCAGCCCATGAAGCCCGGGGTCTGGCGGCCGCCCCCCACCTCGCCGGCGAGGGTGGAGAAGGTCATGCCCACCGGCGTGTCGGCCGTGAACTCGCGGTTGACCGCCATCACCCCGTTACACTCCGGGACGTAGCCGCAGATCACCTCGAAGCAGCCGCAGCTCGTCATCGGCCGATCCATGATCGAGTAGGCGGCGAACGAATGCAGCGTCTTCTGGCTGGCCAGGTAGACGTAGTCGTCGATGGTCTTCCAGATCCCCTTCACCGGGTCCAGGCACTCGCCCTTGCTGACCGGCTGGTTGGGGCCGGTGGGGTCGATCTCGTAGGCGGCCTTGCCGTCCAGCCAGTTGTAGGCGCCGCACAGGCCCAGCCGCTCGGGGGTGATGATGCAGACGTGGGTGGGGGCGAACGACTGGCACAGCAGGCACGAGTAGAAGGTGTCGACCGACTCGTCGGTCA
>CAZNNH010000244.1:0-7268 GCA_964574335.1 uncultured Acidobacteriota bacterium
GTGAACATCGAGAGAAGGAACGGCAACTGCGCACTACGCGAATCCCCAGAGTCATCCCGCCCCGTTCGCGGGTGCGTCTCGTCCGTGCAGATCGCGCCACGCCTACCTGGCATTCGCAGGTCGGGCGAAGGTTCCGTGTCGGGTACTACGGTCGGAAGGATGGCCTGGATTGCATCTGGCTCGTGAACGAGGATGGCGGCTACGAGCAGACTACCGATCGAGGTGCTCTGCTGAAGTACTTCGAGATCGAGCAGCTGACCGACGAGCGGGACTACTGCGGCGTGCACAAGCGGAGGCTCGGGCACCTGAGAGCCACGCGAGTCAAGGCGACGACCGAACCGCAGGCCCCGGTCGTGGCAGGTCGAGGACGTCAACGGGAAGCCAGCACGGGACGCAACAAGAGATCGAATCGAGGGTGAGGCACCTCGTGGCACAGGGCGGTGTCGCGCCCCCATCGCGCATAGGGAATGCGTCGACCGTGTAGGCGTCGAGAAGGATTGTCGCCGACAGGAGATGCAGCAACCGAGGCGTGCAAGGAGGATAGCCAGTGACCGCTGGCGCTATTCAAGCACTCCTCGGAGTTGATCGCCAGCGTCGTGCGGACATTGGCGGATGACACCGGACGGATTCTCGAGGTCAACGCCGCCGTTGGAGCGCTGGGAACTTACGCTTGTGGCCGCGTTCATCGCGGATGCGTCTGCCGTCGTCGGTCTCCCGATCTTGTTCGTCTTCGGGTTCTACATGGGCTCCTCCGGATTTGCGCGGGGCCCCTCCCCGCTCGCCCTCCCCATCGCGCTGGACACCTGGTGGGGCGTCGTCGCTGCCGGGCTGGGCGTGATACGCGGGATCACCCGTCTCCGGTATCGGCCCGCCGTGTTCGCCCTCCTTCTTGTGGGAGCGCAGGCCGGGTCCTACGTCGCCCAGGCCTTCATGTTTCGTGAGAATCCCTGGGCCTTGGATGGGATGATGGCCCTGGCCTCGTTGGGCGGCGGGGTCGTCGTCTCGCTGGCCTGTGTGGCGCGCGCCGCACGGCAGCAGCGCAGCAAGGACGCTGGGGAGACCGGGGCGCGCTGAACGTGAGACCTGCAGCCGACAAAGCACGATGGCGCCACACTCGCGCCCTCGGCGCCGAAGTCGGACGAGATGCGGAGACTGGTTCTTTCCGCGCTGCCGGGTTGGGCGTATCTGATTGCCGGGGTCGTTCTTCGCTACCGGGCCGCGCTGTTGCTGGGCTCTTTCGCGCTGCGTAGGACATCGCCCCATCTCAACCACAGACAACCAGTTACGGTGGACGCAATGGGCGCGAATCGGTGGCGCGAGTTGGCGCAAATGGTCCCGTCGGGCGCCTAGCGCTTCGAAACCACGGCGGTTCTTGGGGTATACTCCAGGTTTTGGCCTAGTCGGCGACACCCGGAGGATGGGAGCGGCGCCGGTCGGTCTCGGAGGTCTTGCCCATGGTTCGTTGGTCACGTGTTTCGCTCCTCGGAGCGCCCCTGTCCGCCCTCCTGGTCCTGCCCGCATGCAGCGGGGGCTCCAGCTTGCCGACGACGCCGGGCACCACCCCCCCGCCGCCCACCACCACGGCCACGCCGCAGCCGACCCCCACGCCGACTCCCACCCCGGAGCCGACGGCGACCGCCACCCCCTACGACTGCGACCGCGACACGCTGGCCCCGGGTCCGGTGGCCACCTACCGGTTCAAGCTCAAGGTCATCCGGCGCAACGGGAACGTCATCGAAGGCCCGCCCGAGGGCGACGAGTTCCCCACCGATGGGCGGGGGCGGATCATCGTGCACGAGGGCGACTTCCTGGTGTTCGACTCCACCCAGAAGAACGCCAACGGCCAGCCGTGCCAGTGGGAGAACGATCCCGGGTGGTGGACCAGCGACGAGGGGATCCTCTCCGAGCGCACCGAGGCTTCGCGTCAGACGACGGCCTGCGGGTTCCTGCTCCGTGCCGATGTCATCGGAACCGGCGAGTTCGACGTCGACGCCTGGCTCGACGGAGTGGATGCCGAGACGGTCTACGGTCACGATCCTGTGCTCAGGCTGGTGGCCGAGTAGCCCGGCCGGGAGCTCCCAGGTCCAGGACCGGCTGCGGCCTCGGCGCCGCCTACTGCCGCGTTCCCCCTACGGTCATCTCGCTGACCAGGAGGGTCGGCAGGCCGACGCCCACCGGGACGTCCTGCCCTGCCTTGGAGCAGATCCCGACGCCCTGGTCGAGCTGCAGGTCGTGGCCGATCCGCGCCACCTTGGTGAGGATGTCGGGACCGTTGCCGATCAGCGTGGCGCCGAAGACCGGCGCGCCTAGCCGGCCACCTTCGATCCGGTAGGCCTCGGCCGCCGAGAAGACGAACTTGCCGCTGGTGATGTCCACCTGGCCGCCGCCGAAGTGCCGGGCGTAGAGCCCCCGGGAGACCGAGCGGATGATGTCCTCGGGGTCCTCCGAGCCGGCCAGCATGAAGGTGTTGGTCATGCGGGGTATCGGGAACGAGCCATACCCCTGGCGCCGTCCGTTGCCGGTGGCCGGGAGCCGCATCAGCCGGCTGTTGAGCTGGTCCTGCAGGTAGCCGCGCAGGATCCCGTTCTCGATCAGGAGGGTCCTCCCGGTGGGACGGCCCTCGTCGTCCACGCTCAGGCTGCCGCGTCGATCCGGCAGCGTCCCGTCGTCCACCACGGTGACGCCCTCGCTGGCCACGCGCTGGCCGAGCCGGCCGGTGAAGGCCGAGGTGCCCTTGCGGTTGAAGTCCCCCTCGAGGCCGTGGCCCACCGCCTCGTGGAGCAGGATCCCCGGCCATCCCGGTCCCAGCACCACCGGCATCGGCCCCGCCGGGGCCTCCTCGGCCCCCAGCAAGGTCACCGCCCTTCGAGCCGCGTCCTCGGCGAAGTGCTCGGGAGGGTGGGCTTCGAAAAACTCCGGGCCCACCCGGCCGCCCCCGCCCGAGGAGCCCTCGCGCCGCACGCCACCCGCCGCGGCGATCACTGAGACCCGGATCGAGACCAGCGGGCGCACGTCCTCGGCCAGGATCCCCGCCGAGGTGGCGATCCGCACGCTCCGGGTCTGCTCGGAGAGCGACACGATCACCTTCTCGATCCGTGGATCGAAGCGGCGCGCGGCCCGGTCGGCCCGTTCCACCAGGGCCAGCCGCTCGCCGAGGCCGACCTGCTCGAGGGCGCGCGTCCCGTAGCGGCGCTCGACGGCGGCGGTCGCGACCCGCTGCGGAGGGACCGCCCGAGGCTGGCTGGCGATGTGGGCGGCGGTCTCGGCGGCACGCGCCATCGCCGCCCAGGAGAGGCCGTCGGTGTAGGCGTAGCCGGTCCGCTCGCCGGCGATCACCCGCACCCCCAACCCGCAGGTGATGCCCAGCGACGCGGTGCGGACGATCCCCTCCTCGAGCAGGAGCGAGGAGCTGCGCTGGTGCTCGAAGTAGAGGTCGGAGAAGTCGCCGCCCCGCTCCAGGGCGATGCCGAGCAGTCGCTCCATCTCGGCCACCGGGACGTCGGCGGGCGTCCGGGTCCCTTCGTCGGCTTCCATCCCGCCACTATATCGCCACCGCCGCCCCGCCACCTCCTGCCGCCGCTGGCTCGCTTCCGCCCCGTATCCACCGATCGCCGGCCGGGAAACAAGAAGTCGAGGCTCGGGGCGTTCGGTTTTTGGTGGTTGACAGCTCCCGCCGTCGCTCCCGAGGCGGCGGCGAACCGCTGACGCCCCGAGCCTCCTCTCTGCGTCCTCGAGGGTCCCGAGGCGGCTTCAGGCCACGCGGTTGCGGCCGCTCTGCTTGGCCTGGTACAGAGCCCGATCGGCCTCGTTGACCAGGTCGCTGGGCGAGTCGACCTGCTTGGAGGGGAAGCAGGCCACCCCGAGGCTGATGGTGATCCGGAGCGTCCGTGGGCCGACCTGGAAGACGTGCTCCTCGATCACGCGCCGCAGGCGCTCGGCGATGTGCAGGGCCTCGTCGTGGCCGGTGTGGGGCAGCACCGCCACGAACTCCTCGCCGCCGTAGCGGCCCAGCGAGTCGACGGTGCGGAGCGCCTGCGACATCAGCCGCGCCGTCTCGCGCAGCAGGGTGTCTCCGACCTGGTGGCCGTGGTCGTCGTTGACCCGCTTGAAGTGGTCGATGTCGATCATGACCACGCTGACCCCGCCGGCGTAGCGGCCCACCCGCTCGAACTCGCTGGCGATCAGCTCCATGCTGTGGCGGTGGTTGAACAGATCGGTGAGGCCGTCTCGGACCGAGAGGTGGCGCAGCCGCTCGATCAGGCGGGCGTTGACGGCCACCAGGTACGCCAGGTTGGCCACCTGACGGAGCAGGCCTTCGGTCTCCAGGGGGATCCGTTGGGCGGAGCGGCCCGCGACCGCCAGCAGTCCCTTGAGCCCCCCGTCGGCCCGGATCGGGAAGGTGGCGAAGCCCCCCAGCGTCCGCTCCTCGCTGCCGGTGGCCCCGGTCGGAGGCGGCTTGGCCGCCCGGAACTGGATGCGATCGGCGCTGAGCTCCGGGCTCAGCCGGAGCATCGTCTCCAGCAGACGCTGGCGCGCCTCGGCGACCACCTCCTCCGAGGCCGGCCGCTGCAGCGAGAGCGCCACCTCGGCCCGGTCCGTCTCGACGAAGGCCAGGGCCCCCACGGTGTAGTCCAGCACCCGGGTGACGATCGCCATCAGCGAGGAGAAGGCCGCCTCGAAGTTGTGGAGCTTCTCGGCCGTCCTGCCGATCTCAGAGAGGATGGTAGCGGCGAACAGCTTGCGGTCGAGCAGGTCGTTGACCCGGCTGAGCACGTCGATGTCGTTCCCGCGCGCTTCGGCCGGCCGAGCCGGACGCCGCTCCCCTTCGCTCTCGGTGATCCGGCGCACCAGCGCCAGGATCCGCTGCGGCGCCTCGTCCTTGGTGACGTAGTAGTCGGCGCCCGTCTCGAGCCCCCAGAAGCGGTCTCCCGCCTGGTCCCGGCTGGTCAGGATTACCACCGGGATCGACGCCGTGGCGGGCTCGCTCTTCAGCAGCCGGCAGACCTGGTACCCGCTCATGCGGGGCATCATCACGTCGAGGATCACCAGGTCCACGGCCTCGGCGAAGACCCTGTCGACCGCCTCGATCCCGTCGCGGGCGGTCACCACGGAGAAGCCGGCGCGGCTCAGCAGGTCCTCGATCATCCGAAGCACCAGGGGTGAGTCGTCGGCGATCAGGACCTTGGGGGGGCTCGACAAGCGCGCGCTCTCCAGCAGGCCGGAAAAACCGGGGACACAATACCAATTTTCACAAAAACCCGTATTGTGTCCCCGGGTTTTCTGGCGGATTGGACCCCGGCGGCGGCGTATCTTAGCATGCGGTTGGGGGCCGGCCGGCCTCCCCCGCATCCGGACGCACCGTGCCGAGCGAACATTCTGCGCCCTGGAACGTATTTGTCCTAATGGAGATGGAGGTTCAATGGCGTCCAAGAAGACCCGCATCCTAGCGGGGGTCGTGGGGGTCGTCGTTCTCGGCGGCATCGTCGCCTTCAGCGTCACCCGCGACAGCCGCAACCGGGTCAAGGTCCAGACCGAGACTGCCGCCCGCAAGGACCTCACCTCGGTGGTGTCCGCCTCGGGCGAGGTCCAGCCGCACACCTTCGTCGACGTGAGCGCCAACGTCTCGGGCCGGATCACCGCGCTGCTGGTCCGGGAAGGCGACTCGGTCTCGAAGGGGCAGGTGGTGGCCCGGATCGACTCCACCCGGTTCGAGGCGGCGACCCGGCAGGCCGAGGCGGCGGTTCAGGCGGCCCGGGCCGATCTCCAGCGCGCCCGTGCCGATCTCGAGCTGAGCCGGCTGGCCTTCGAGCGCCAGGAGAGCATGCACCGGGAGAGGCTGGTCTCCGACCAGGCCTTCGACCAGGCCCAGGCCGAGGTGCAGATGAAGCAGGCGGCGGTCGACTCCCAGCGGGAGCGGGTCGCCCAGGCCGAGGCCTCCCTGGCTTCGATCCGCGACGACCTCGACAAGACCACGGTGGTCTCGCCGATGGACGGTGTGGTCACCAGCCTCAAGAAGGAGCTGGGCGAGGTGGTGATCGGCGCCCAGAGCTTCCAGCCCACCGTGATCATGACCGTCGGCGACCTCTCGGTGATGGAGGCCGATATCCTGATCGACGAGACCGACATCCGCGACGTCGCGCTCGGGCAAGAGGCCGAGGTGTCGGTCGACGCCCTCGACGACCTGAAGATCCACGGCACGGTGACCGAGATCGGATCCTCGGCCATCCCCCGGGGCTCGACCGGCGCGGTCTCGTCGGGGAGCACCTCGAACCAGGCCAAGGACTTCAAGGTGGTGATCACCCTGAAGGAACCGCCGGCTGCGCTGCGCCCGGGCCTCAATGCCACTGCCGAGATCACCACCGCCCGTAAGCCGGGGGTGCTGGCGGTGCCGATCCAGGCGGTGGTGGTGCGGATGGTGGACCAGGACGGTCACGTCATCGAGAGCAGCCCCGCCGAGGGCGAAAAGGGCGGCCCGGGGGAGGCTCCCACGGAGAAGGGCGAGGAGAAGGACGGCGTCTTCGTGGTCAAGGACGGCAAGGCCCACTTCCAGCCGGTGAAGACCGGGATCGTGGGCGAGACCGACATCGAGATCACCGAAGGCCTGGAGGAGGGCTCGGAGATCGTGACCGGCTCCTACAAGACCCTGCGCACCCTGGAGAACGAGGCCCGGATCAAGGTGGACAAGAAGAAGGAGGCGTGATGGCGTCCGAGCCCAAGTCCGGAAACGGCGCGCTGATCCACGCCGAGGACCTCTGGCGCACCTACGTCATGGGGTCCGAGGAGATCCATGCCCTGCACGGTGTCAGCTTCGACGTCCGGGCTAGCGAGTACCTGGCGATCATGGGGCCTTCGGGATCGGGGAAGTCGACGCTGATGAACCTGATCGGCTGCCTGGACACGCCCACCCGCGGACGCTACGTGCTGCGCGGCAAGGTGGTCTCGGAGATGAACGACGACGAGCTGGCCGAGATCCGCAACCGCGAGATCGGCTTCGTCTTCCAGACCTTCAACCTGCTCCCCCGCGCCACCGCCCTGCACAACGTCGAGCTGCCCCTGGTCTACGCCGGCATCCCCAAGGCGGACCGGTTGCTGCGGGCGAGGCAGGCGCTGGAGCTGGTGGACCTGGGCGATCGGGTCTCTCACCGGCCCAACGAGCTCTCCGGAGGGCAGCGGCAGCGGGTGGCCCTGGCCCGCGCCCTGGCGACGGGGCCCTCGATCCTCCTCGCCGACGAGCCCACCGGGAACCTCGACACCGCCACCGGCGAGGA
>CAZNNH010000245.1:0-7256 GCA_964574335.1 uncultured Acidobacteriota bacterium
GATGTTCCGCGACAGCTACGGCAACGTCTTCGACGGCAACCCCACCTGGAACGCCATCTCCGGAGCGGAGGGCGACCTGTACGCCTTCAGCGAGGCCTCCACCTACATCCAGGAGCCGCCCTTCTTCCAGGACCTGAAGCTGGAGGTCGAGCCGCCCCGCGACATCGAGGGGGCGCGGCCGCTCCTGCTGCTCGGCGACTCGGTGACCACCGACCACATCTCGCCGGCCGGGGACATCCCGCTGGACGGCCCCGCCGGCCGCTACCTGAAGTCGAAGGGGATCGAGAAGCCGGACTTCAACTCCTTCGGCTCGCGGCGCGGCAACGACCGGGTGATGGTGCGCGGCACCTTCGCCAACATCCGGATCAAGAACCTGATGGTCCCCGGTGTGGAGGGTGGCGTCACCGTCCACTTCCCGTCGGGCGAGCGGATGTCGGTCTTCGAGGCTGCCCAGCGCTACCGCTCCGAAGGGGTGCCGCTTCTGGTGGTGGCCGGCAAGGAGTACGGCACCGGCTCGTCCCGCGACTGGGCGGCCAAGGGGACGTTGCTGCTCGGGGTCCGCGCCGTGATCGCCCAGAGCTTCGAGCGCATCCATCGCAGCAACCTGGTGGGGATGGGCGTGCTGCCGCTCCAGCTCGCCGAGGGCGAGGGGGTCGAGACGCTGGGCCTGACCGGCGCCGAGCGCTTCGTCATCCGCGGCCTTTCCGCGCTGGCCCCGCGAGCCAAGGTCGAGGTCGAGGTGGAGCGGAAGGACGGCTCGCGCCTCTCCTTCACCGCCACCGCCCGCCTGGACACGCCGGTCGAGCTCAACTACTACCGCAACGGCGGGATCCTCCAGACCGTCCTGCGCAAGCTGCTTCAGGGTTGAGCCGGGGATCGGAGGTCACATGACCCGCTTGAGCTTCCTAGGCGCCGCCCGCACCGTCACCGGGTCGCAGTACCTGGTCGAGAACGGCTCGCACCGGATCATGGTCGACTGCGGCATGTTCCAGGGGTCCAAGGAGCTTCGGCTCCGGAACTGGTCGGACCCCACCCCCGAACCCGAGACGGTGAGCGCGCTGATCCTCACCCACACCCATCTCGATCACATCGGCCGGGTGCCGCGGCTGGTCAAGCGCGGCTTCTCGGGGCCCATCTACTGCACGCCGCCGACCCGCGACCTGGCCGAGGAGATCCTCGGCGACGCTGCCCACCTGCAGCAGGAAGACGCCGACTACTTCAACCGCAAGGGCCTGACCAAGCACAAGCCGGCTCTGCCCCTGTTCGACGCCGCCGACGTCCAGCGATGCCTGGAGCTGTTCCGAACCCTCGAGGTCGACACCGAGCAGGAGCTCGGCCCCGGGGCCCGCTTCCGCTACCAGCATGCCGGTCACCTGCTGGGCGCGGCCTCGGTCCTGCTTTCGCTGGAGGCGAACGGCAAGCTGACCCGCATCGCCTTCAGCGGCGACCTGGGCCGCTACGACGCCGTGCTGGCCAAGGTACCGGCGCCGGCGCCTGCGGCCGACTACCTGGTCATCGAGAGCACCTACGGCAACCGCCACCACGCGGCGGTGTCGCTGCTGGAGCAGCTCGAGGCGGTGCTGACCCGCACCTTCGCGCGGGGCGGCGTGCTGCTGATCCCGGCCTTCGCGGTGGGCCGGGCCCAGCAGCTCATCTACATGATGCACCAGCTCGTCACCGAGGGCCGGATGCGGCCCTTCCCGATCCACCTCGACAGCCCGATGGCCATCGACGCCACCCGGATCTACGCCTCGTACCCCGAGGGTCACCGCGTCAGCCTGGCCGGCGTCGGGGGGCGCTCGGTCCTCTACGACAAGTGGCTGCAGCTGCACCGAACCCGGGACGAGTCGAAGCGGCTCAACGACATGAAGGGACCGGCGGTGATCATCTCGGCCAGCGGCATGCTGTCGGGGGGGCGGATCCTGCACCACTGCCGGGTGCGGCTACCCAAGCCCGAGAACACCCTCCTGATCACGGGCTACCAGGCGGCCACCACCCTGGGCCGGGCCCTGCTCGACGGTCGCCGCGTGGTGCGCATCCACAAGGGGGAGGTCCCGGTGCTGGCCGAGGTGGCCAGCCTCAAGGGGATCTCGGCCCACGCCGACGCCGACGAGCTGATGCGTTGGCTGTCCGGCGCCGAGACGCTGCGGAGGGTGTTCGTGACCCACGGGGAGGAGGCGTCGGCGCTGGCCCTGGCCGACCGCATCCGGCGCGAGCGGGGGTTCGACACCCACGTGCCCGAGCTGGGCGAGCGGGTGACCCTTCAGGGGTAGCGTTCGGGAGCCACCCGGACCGGAACCGGCCAAAGGTCGGGGTAAAATGGCATCTCACGCCGGGGCGAAGGTGATCGGGCCCCGTCCGGGCCATGTGGCGGCCGGACGGCGCAGCCCGGCACCCCCCCGGGGCATCCGGAGGTGAGGCTTGAACCAAGACGTTCGTGTCCTGAGCAGCCAGAACTGGGAGAGCGAGGTCCTCGGCTCGAAGGAGCCGGTGCTGGTGGACTTCTGGGCGAGCTGGTGCGCCCCCTGCCGGATGATCGCCCCGGCCATCGATGCCCTGGCAACCGAGTACAAGGGCCGGGTCAAGGTCGGCAAGCTCGACGTGGACGAGAACGGCGACATCGCGGGCCGCTACGGGATCCGGTCGATCCCCACCCTGCTGGTGTTCCACAACGGGGAGGTGGTGGACCAGCGGGTCGGCGCCGTCCCGCAAGGCCAGCTTGCCGC
Organism: uncultured Acidobacteriota bacterium; assembly: GCA_964574335.1. Taxonomy (GTDB): domain Bacteria; phylum Acidobacteriota; class Vicinamibacteria; order Fen-336; family Fen-336; genus CAZNNH01. The sequence goes on from CAZNNH010000245.1 coordinate 2,727, forward strand.
GCTGCTCGACCAGCAGCTCGCCGGGGAGGGGTCGAGCCGAGCCTGAGCCCGGGGAAGACCGCGACGTTCCCGGCGGGCTCCTCTTGCGACCCCTCCGGCTTCCGAACGCCTTCGCAGGATCTCCCGAAGGCTACCGCGCGTCCACCCGGCCGAACAGGCGGAGCAGGCTCTCCCAGGCCTCCTGCGAGAGCTCGACCGGCCCCTGCCTCCGGCTCTGGGCGGAGACGCCCATGAACGGCCGTAGGTTCACCTCGGCCAGGTTGCCGCCGTTGGCGTTGATGGCCCGGATCCACTCGTTGGCCACGATCGCGTAGCCCAGATCCGAGGGGTGCACGCCGTCGTAGCTGAACAGGCCGCCGCTCAGGAAGTCGGCGCTGTAGGTCACGCCGCCCACCACGATCCCCTCGCTGGCCGCCCGGCTCAGCAGGGCGTTGATGTCGACCACCGGGATGCCGGCCGCCGCGCAGATCTCGCGGATCGAAGCGTTGTTCACGCGCACGTGGTCCTGGATGAAGGCGATCTCGCTGCCGTTCAGATAGACCTCGTCGGGCAGGCAGCCGAGGCATTGACCGTTCTCGATGCGGGCCTGGCCTCCCAGCGCCTGGGGAATCCCGATCCCCTGGGCCAGGTAGCTCGAGGCGGCCAGGGTGACCCGGGCGTTGGACTCGAGGATCCCGCCCACGCCCAGCAGCGGGACGGTGTGGCCCTCGATCTCGACCGGCTGCCCGTCGGGTCCGGGCACCACCGGCGGGAGGGTGGTGACGAACGGGATCGAGGTGACGTCGGGGATGTTGGCGGCCACGACGAAGGCGCCGGTCGAGGCCAGGTTGGCCACGATCGCGGCGTAGTAGAGGCGGAAGACCTGGGTCGGCGTCAGGGTGACGCCGTCGATGGCCCGGCCCGCGATCGCCGCCCCCAGCACGTCGTTGTTGCCGATCCAGAGGGTGATGAAGGTCGGGCGCATCCCCTGGGCCTGCTGGACCTGAGTCCCCAGGCCCCGCAGGACCAGGTCGTGCAGGCCGCCCTGATCGCTGACGGTGTCGAGGCAGTCGATGGCGGTGGCGCCGGGTACCGCCAGGTTGTTGTAGGGCCGCGCCAGGCCCAGGTTGAGCGGCGCTCCGATCCCCGGCTTGGGCAACAGGATCACCGGGGAGAGGCTCAGAAGCTCGTACTCGCTGGGGATGCCGGGCTCCGAGATGAGGGGCTGCTCGAAGCTTGGGACACCCGCTTGCCTGGCGATCAGCGCCGGCACCGAGGTGCGCTGGTGGGTCTCGACCAGTGAGCTGGACTCGAAGCCGGCGGCCAGGCTGTCGCCCAGGCTCATGTAGGTCGTGAAGTCGGTCTGGGCGACGGCCGAGGTGGCCACCCCAGAGAGAAGGACGACGACGGCGAGTGCTCTCAGGCAGCGTGAGTGCATGTCGATACCCCCGAACCCTAGAAGCTGTAACCGATCGAGACGGCGAACAGGTTGGCGCTGCTCTTGTAGATTCCGTTGAAGTTGTCGCGGTTCATACCCTCGGTGGAGCGCTCCTTGAAGAACAGGTGCCAGTAGGCCACGTCCACCTTGAACCGCCCCGGCTGGTAGCTGAACCCGGCCGCCAGACCGTGACGGTCGGCGTCGGGGAGCAGCGGCGAGACCGACTCTACCGGGCTCGGGTTCTCGTCGTAGAAGTACCCGGCCCGGGCCGCCCAGATCTGGTTGATGCGGCGCTCGGCGCCCAGGCGGTAGATGCGGGTGTTCTGGTAGTCCTCGGTGATCACCTCGCTGAGCTCCGGGTAGCCCTCGAACGTCACCGGTAGCTCCTCGAACGACGACCAGTTGTGGAAGTCGACGTCGGCGGCGAACGTCCACTCGTTCCACTCGTAGGCGGCGCCCACGGCGAAGATCGAGGGGAAGTCGATCGAGGTGGTCACCGGCACGACCCCGGACGGGAGGCTGGCGGCCACCGCCGCGTCGAACTGCCCGTTGCCGGTCGGCAGCAGGGTGAAGTTGGCGGTGCCGGTGAAGTCCATCTTGACGTGGTGGCGGTAGGAGACGCCGAAGGACAGGCTCTCGGTGGGCTGGGCGATCAGCCCAAGGTTGAAGCCGAAGCCGGTCTTGCGGTCGCTGTCGAGGTCCACCGCTGCCACGTCGACCAGGGTCTGGGTGAAGGGATTGGTGATCCCGGCATTGCGCTTGAGCGAGAGCTTGGCGATCCGGAAGTCGAGGCCGATCCCCACCGCCAGCCGGTCGGCCAGCTTGTAGGCGACGGTGGGGTTGACGGAGATGGCCTGCACCTCGGCTTCCTTGGAGACGAAGCGTCCGGTGTAGGTGGTGTCCCGGTTGAGCCAGCGGGTGCGCAGGCCGTAGGGGACGTGCACCCCGATCCCCACCACCAGGCGATCGTTGAGCCTCTGGGTGTAGTCCGCGGCGGGCGGGATCACCACCCCGGCGTCACCCTTCTCGACGACGTCCGAGCCGGGATACGGGTCGGCCCCGGTGAAATCCTGGCTGGGAGCGATCGCGGTGGCGCCCAGGTAGAGCTGCTTGCCGTCCAGGAAGGCGATCCCGGCGGCGTTGTGGAAGATCGAGGAGGGGTCGCTGGTCTGGGCGGTGAAGGCGCCTCCGAAGCCCATTCCCCGTGCGCCCTGTTCGAATATCGCGAACCCGGCTGCATCGACGCGGCCTGGGAGCAGGCCGACGACCACTAGGAGCGCGAAACCGGCGCTCCGAGACGAGCAGGATGCCATCGAGAACCTCCAGAGCACGCTTCTTGGGTTGGTGGAGCGAATTCGGGGAATCTTACGATCCGCCCGGAAGCAGTGTCAACGCTCAGGCGGGGAAGAACAGCCGAGACTCCAGGCTGCCTCCAGCCAGCGGGGCGAACCGCATGAAGCCACCGACCTCCCGGACCAGCCGGCAGGCGTCGCCAAACGGCCCGGAAGCCGAGCCCTGCACCACCTGCTGCTGCAGCTCGGGGGGGACCACCGCCGGGTGGGCCAGCGCCAACATCAGGAACTCACGGCGAACCTCGGACCCGTCGCGGCCTCGCAGCAGCACCGGCTTCTTCTCGCAGCGCAGGGCGAAGGTGGCCCGAGGCGAGAGTGGCGAGAGAGCCTCGATCAGCAGGCTGACCGCACGGGTGAGGCGGTCGGGCGGAACCCGAGGCAAGGCGAGGCCCGGAGCCGCCCGGATCTCGACCCGGGTGCCGTGCGGCGCCATCGTCCCCTGGAGGCCGTCCACGGTGCCCTGCAGCAGGCGCTCGACCTCGGAGGCGGGGCGCGCCGGCGCGGGCTCGGGGGGCGGTGGGGGGATCGGCGACGAAGCGGCCATGGTGGCCGCCGGGGCGGCCGGGGCTGCCGGGCGCGAGCGGCTGGCCTCGGCCACCGCGTCGGCGTCCCCGAGCGCCTGCATGATCCGCCTCAGCCGTTGGGCCTCCTCCTGGATGCTGCGCAGCGACGCCGCACGCTTGTCCCTGGCGTCCTCGCGGTAGACGCCGAGCAGCTCGGCGTGGCTCAGGATGCTGCCCAGGCCCTGGTGCACCTCGCGCACCAGGGACGAGAGGGCCTCGGCCAGCTCCACGTTCGACCGGATCGCCCGCTGCAGCAGCTCCTCCGAGACCAGCCCGGTCTCGGGAGTGGCCTGCAGGGTGGCCCCCTGCGCCGGAGAGGGGGCCTGGCTCAGGACGATCCGGGAGGGGGTGGGCTCGGGCGTGGTCCCGCCGGTGGCGGGAGCCGCCGCCCGGGCCTGATCCATCAGCTTGGCGAACGCCTCGTCCACGATCTGCGGTACGGTGGCCGGGTCGAGGCCCTTCTCCTTCAGGTTGTACTTGACGGCGATCGAGGCCAGCATGTCCTGCACCACCGCCACGAAGGTCTCCAGCACCCCCTCGCCGCGCGCCGCGATCGCCGGTAACGCCCGACGCTCCCACGGGTTCAGCAGCCGGTTGAGCTCGTCCTCCGACTGCAGGTCGGGGAGGTCGCGCTTGTTCCACTGCAGCACCACCGGGACCTTCTCGGGGACCAGCCGGTTGGCGAGCAGGTTGACCTTCATGTTCTCGAAGGCGGTGAGGTTGTCCTTGGCCAGTGACTTGCGGGAGTCGGCCACGAACACCACGGCATCCGCCCCGGCCAGGACCACACGCCGGGTGGCGTTGTACTGCACCTGGCCCGGCACCGTGTAGAGCTGGACCTTGAAGTCGTAGCCCGAGACCTTCCCCAGGCTGAAGGGGAGCAGGTCGAAGAACAGGGTCCGATCCTGGCCGGTGTTCAGCGATATCAGGCTGTTGGCCCCGGCCGGGTCGGTCAGGCGATGGATCTGCTCGAGGTTGGTGGTCTTGCCCGACTGGGCAGGCCCGTAGTAGACCACCTTGGCCTTGATGGTCCGTTCGCTGAAGTTGAACTGGACCATGACTCTCTAGCGACCCATAAAGAGGAATTGGCTTCGCAAGTTCCGGGGCGGAATATAGCATGCGGGCCGTTCGGGCGCCAAAAACCCGCCCCGCCGGGGCCCCCCCTGGGTCCCCGCCCCTAGGTTCCTGCTCCTGATTC
>CAZNNH010000246.1:0-7247 GCA_964574335.1 uncultured Acidobacteriota bacterium
GTCTCCCGCTCGTGGGCCAGTTGTCTCCGCCCCGATGCGGTCAGCTCGTAGAAGCGGGCCTCCCGGTTCTTCTCGGTGACGCCCCAGGTGGCCCGCAGCCATCCCTGCTGCTCCATACGGTGCAGGGCCGGGTACAGGGAGCCCTCCTCGACCCGCAGCAACTCGTCGGAGGAGCGGCGGATGGCCGCAGTGATGGCGTAGCCGTGCAACGGGCCGCGCGCGGCCAGGGTCTGGAGGACCAGCAGGCTCAGGGTTCCCTGCAGGATGTCGTTTCGGTGCTTTGCCAATGGCCTCGGGCTCCTTATGCCTATTCATCTAGGTATAGGGCCCGATGCGGCGTTTGTCAAGGTCGCGCGCCGCCTGGGGGTTCAGGCGGGAGTACGCGGACCCGCCAAGCCGGGGGCGGAAGAGGGGAGGCTTCTCGTGTGCGACGACGGCCGGGCGCCATAATACGCTCCGTGTTCCCTGGACCCCCCGGCCGCCGGAGCGCAGCCGCCCTGCTCCCGCTGCTGTCGCTGCTTTTCGCCTACGTCGTGCTGCAGCGGCCGACGCCGGTGTTCGTCAACCTGGGTGCCGGGGACGAGGACCTGGTGCGGGGCTTCCGTGAGGACTGGGAGCGAGACGGGCTCCATCAGACCGGCGAGACGATGTTCCGCTGGACCGAGGACGGCGCCCGGCTCGAGCTGCCGCTCTCGGCCGCGCGCGGCGAGATCCGAGTGCGCCTGCGCCTGGCGCGCTTCGCCGACAGCCCCGCCGACGTCCGCATCGTGGCCGGCGGCCGGGTGGTCGACGCGTGGCACCAGCCGCCGCGAGGCTGGCGGGTCCACACCTTCTCCCTGCCCCACCACGGCGGCCCCCTGGCCCTGCAGTTCCGCTCCGACAGCCCCGACGGCCAGGCGATGGGCGTGGCCCTGGACTGGGTCGAGCTGCAGGATGTCCGGGGCCTGCGGCCGGCTCCTCGCCTGATCCCCGGGATCCTGGCCTTCGTGCTCGGCGTGCCGGTGCTGCTCGGACTGCTCGGCGGTCTTCGGTCCGGGTGGCTCGCCACGTGGCTGCTGCCGCTGCTGGCCGGCGTGGCCGTCCACCTCGACCGCTTCGGGGGCATGGTGGCGGTCTCGCAGGCCGGCATCCCGGCGGTGGTGACGGTCCTCGGCCTCTTCCTGGCCGGCGCCGGGCTGCGCCGGCTGGCGCCGGGATGGCTGCCCCCGGGGCCCGGTGCGCTGGGCCTGCCCGTCGCCGGTGCCGTCATCGCGCTGGTGGCGCTGCTCCAGCCTTTCTTCTACTACCCTGACGTCGACACCCATGCCGACTTCGTGGCGGTGCTGAGGGAGGATCCCGGGCAGGCCCTCGACCCCACGCCGTACCAGGAGCGGACCGGCGCCTGGACCCGGACCGTCGCTGGCCGGAGGGTCCTCTTCCCCTACTCGCCGGTCTTCCATCTCGTGGCCCTGCCGCTCTCGCCCCTCCTGGGTGAAGCCGCCTCCGCCAAGACCGTTGCCGTTACCGCCGTGGGGGCGAGCGCCCTGCTGGTCTACGCCCTGGCGAGGGGGATCGGCCAGAGCAACGCCTGGGCGGTGGTGGCCCAGGCCCTCTTCCTCTCGCTGCCGGTGGTCTCGAGCCGGCTGACCTTGGCGCTGTTCCCGGCGCTGCTGGGGCAGGCCCTCGAGAGCCTGCTGCTGGTCTTCCTCCTTCGACACCTGCAGGCGCTGCCTCGGCCGCCCGTGGCCCTGTGGACGGGGGTGCTGCTGCTGGCGGTGCAGGCCGCCTACACCGGCTCGATCCTGAACGTCGGTCTGCTGTTGACGCTCCTCGCCCTGCTGGACGCGGTGGGCGGACAGCGTCGCCGGGCGTTCTTGTTGATGGGGCTGAACGCCCTCGCCGTCGCCCTCGTCATCGCCCTCCTCTACGCGCGGTTCCTGCCCACCCTCTGGCACGACGTGTTGCCCGCGGCGGTGGCCTCGGCGGCGGCCCAGAGAGACGAGGGTCCCGTGTCTCCCCTCTGGGCCGCCGGGCGCCGGCTGTGGCTCTTCTACGGCCCGCTCTATCCGGCCCTGGTGGCGCTGGGTCTACTGGCCATCCGCGGCCTCGAGCCCCTGAGGCGCCGGGTGATCGCCTCCGCCCTCGCCGCCGGGCTCGGCCTTCTGGCCCTCCGCTTCGCCGCCCCGACGCTGTTCCGAGACGTCAAGGAGATCGAGCTGCTGGCGGTCACGGTGGCGGCCCTGTCCGCCGCCGGCCTGGCATGGGTGGCCCGAGCCGGCCGGCTCGGCCGGCTCGCCGCCGTCGGCGCCGTGGGTGCCGCCACCGCATGGGGTCTGCTGCGTGCGGCCGCCGCCTACGGCGAGCGGTTCCTGGCCGTAGGTCGCTAGCCCTTCGAAGGGTCCGCCCGCTGCTCGTAGTACTCGGACGAGAAGATCAGAAAGAGCATCTCGGCCTGGTTGGCGATCGCCTCGACGATGATGCGGTGTCGCCGTTCCACCGATCCCGGGAGGACGCAGTAGGTGTTGATCGAGAAGCTGTCTTGGGAGGACTCCACCACCGTGTAGGTCTGAGGGGTGGTCCGGTTGACGAGCTCGGTGTTCGAGACGCTGGGTCGCGTGGCCGCCGGATCCCGCGTCGCCCAGTGCTCGCCCAGCGTTCGGATTTTCTCCCGGTCGACGATGCGCACGAAGACCCAGTCGGTGCCGACGACGCTGAGGATCTTCTCCGCGAGGAACCGTAGCGCCTTCCGCTTCTCGTTGCGGGTCTCCGGATACTTGGCGATGCGGGTGAAGATGCTCTCGATCTCCTGGATCTGGACGTTGAGGCGACCGATGTATCGAAACGCCTCGTCGAGCCGCTCCTCGAGCGTACGCTTGCCGCTCTCGAGGTCCGAGATCCGGGACCTTGCCCGCTCAGCCTCTCGCAGGTACAAGGTGCGAGCGACGTGGCCCGCGGAGAGAAGGATGACGAGCAACGCGAGCTCGGCGTACTCCTCTCGGATGAGGGTGACCCCTTCCGCCAGGAAGGGGGTCAGAAGCGCCACTAGCAGGATCGCGACGCCCACGGTGGCGTAGAGCGCCCTCAGAGACGCGATGCGCGGAGTCTGCATACCTTGCCCCTTCTCCCTCCGCCGGGCTCAGCCCAGGCCGATCACCAGGACGGCGCTGAGGGCGAGGACCGCGGCCACCACCAGGAGGTTGCCGACGCCGCCCCGCTCCGCCTTGAACAGGCCGTTCTGCCAGAAGTAGGCCGCGTCCAGGACCCCGAGAAAGGCCAGCATCCCGGCCGAGACCAGCGACAACGACCGGCCCCAGCGATGTCCGGAGGTCAGCAGGATCGCCGAGACCACGAGCAGCAAGGCCAGCAGGGCGTCCGACCAGATGAACGCCCGCTCGTGGAGGATGTAGCCGGGCGGCAGCCAGTCCTGGTCGTGGGCCTCGCGAAACCAGGAACGCCAGAAGGAAGCGATCGCGATGGCCGCCACCACCTCCAGGCTGGCGAGCAGCCAGATGCCGACCTCGTTGGTCACGTCGAGCTCTGGTCCCACGGGTCGTCTCCTTCCCGAGAGGACAGGTTACACTCCGACCCCAGGGCTGTCGACGAGAGACCTCGCGCCGTAGAGGTATAGTCTCGGACGATGACGAGACCAGCCGTCGGTCGGCAACCGGGAAGGAGGGTGGGACAGTGGCTCAGCACCGGCGCAGGAGCTTCTTGAAGGCCTCGGGGGCCGGGTTGGGAGCGGCGGTCGCCGTCGCCTCCGCGCCGGCGGCGGCGGAGCTGCCCGTCCCGCCCGCGACCGGGCGGTCGTGCCGGGACCTGCCGGGCCGGCGAGCCCGACTCTACGAGCTGCTCGGCGACCTGCCGGACCGGCAGCGGCCGATCACGGCCACCAAGCGCGGGGAGGAAGAGCGCGACGGCTATGTGCTCGAGTCCTGGCGGCTGGACCTGAACGGCCTGGAGCCGGTGCCCGCGCTGGTGGCGCGCCCCAAGGGGCCGATCACCCCGCGTCCGGCGGTGGTGTTCGACCACTCTCACGGTGGGGGCTACGACATCGGCAAGACGGAGCTGGTCGAAGGCCGCAGCTACCTCCAGCCGACCCCGTACGCGAAGGCGCTCACCGACCAGGGCTACCTGGTCCTGTGTATCGACCACTGGTGCTTCGGCGAGAGGAACGTCGAGACCGAGCTCGAGACCTTCAAGGCCATGATCTGGCAGGGACGGGTGCTGTGGGGGATGATGGTCTACGACTCGATCCGGGCCCTGGACTGGCTGCTGACCCGGCCGGACGTCGAAGCCTCGAGGGTCGCCACCGTCGGCATGTCGATGGGGAGCACCATGGCGCAGTGGCTGGGCGCGTTGGACGAGCGGGTCGAGGTGGTGGTGGACATCTGCTGTCTCACCGAGTACCACACCCTTCTGGCCGAGAAGGGGTTGGGCGGCCACGGCATCTACTACTACGTGCCCGGCCTGCTGAAGGAGTTCACGGCAGCCGATGTCAACGCCCTGATCACGCCTCGCCCTCACCTGGGTCTGGCGGGGACCCAGGACAAGCTCACGCCCCTGGCCGGTCTCGACATCATCGATCGCGAGCTGCAACGGGTCTACGCCGAGGCCGGTCACCCGGAGCGCTGGAAGCTGCTCCGTTACGACGTGGGACATCAGGAGACCGAGGACGGGCGCCAGAAGGTCCTCGACTTCCTGCGCACCTTCCTGTGAGAAGGTCGGGCCGGGCGAGAGGCCACGGCCAGGGTGCCGAATCCGACTCCCCGAGCACGCCGTCGCCTCGTCGAAGGTCCACCTGCCGCAACGGACGCCGAAGCCCTGGAGTCCGCGGCGTCTCTGGTCTCGGAGCTGTTCGTGCGCTAGGGAAAGACGCCGTCGGCTACGACGCCGGGACGACCGTGAACGGCTCCTTCAGCTCGACCTGTCGGCCGGAGAGGCGGTCGCGGACGTTCATCACCAGCTCGTAGTCTCCGGGTGAGGCGCCCTGGAGCGAGAAGCCCGAGACCCGCGACAGCTCGCCGAGCGACGTGGGGCGGATCTCGGTGGCCTCCGCCGAGGTGAAGACGCTGCCGTCCGCGCGCCGCACCTGGTAGCCCTGGAGCACCTGCGGCATGCGGGACTGGGGATCCTTCTCGGCGCCGAAGACGTCGATCTGGCAGTAGACGCTGGAGCCCGCCTGGAACTGGCGGCGGGCCAGCACCGCCAACCGGGCGCCGGGCGCCCCCATCACCGGCCGCTCGGTGGCCAGGGTGTCGCTGATCACGGGGGTCGAGACGCGGAAGTCCTGGAGACCGCCGACGGTGAAGTCGTGGACCACCGACCCCACCCGGCCCGATCGCTTGTCACGCACCACGATCTTGGCCTGGTAGTCGCCCTGACGGAGCTCGAAGTCCCGGACGATGGGGTACCAGGTCCAGAACAGCCGGTTCTTGGTCTCGGGGAGCATGTCCATCTCCACGCTCTGGTCGACGCGGAAGAACTCACCGGTCTCCCGGTGCGCGACCACCAACAGGAACTCCAGCGTGTCCTGGAAGCGGCCGTCCTTCTCGTCGAGGTCGAAGGCGCGGAGGTCGACCTCGGTGGCCACCAGCGCCACCGCCTTCCCGGGGGTGCGCTCGTCGCCCACGTAGTGGGTCATGCGCAGCGGGATCTCGTTCTCGGGCCAGGGCGAGTCGAGGGCGGACTGGATCGCCGGGTCGACCCCGGCCTTGGCCGGGACCGGGACCTCGCCGCTCTCCGTCGGCGCGTAGTAGCCCTTGCGGGCACGCACCTTGAGGCCCTTGCCGTCCTTCAGCTCGACCTTGATCTCGCGGAACTTGCCGTCCCGCGTCGGATCGGTCGAGACGTAGCCGAGCAGGTAGTAGGCCTGGCTCTCCCGGGCGATCCGCTGGATGCCGTTCTCGAGGTCGTTGGTGTTGCGGACCACGAAGCCGCCGCTCGAGGTCGACACGTCCTCGGCCCCGGCCACCGCGTCGACCGCGTCCACGAAGGCCATGCCCATGTCGCGCGAGTCCAGCACCCCGCCGAACTCGGCCGTCATGTGGGCGGGCATCCCCTCGAGGCCGTGGGAGTTCACGAAGTAGATCACGGCGTTGGCGCGGCGCGCGGCCTCCTTGAGGCGCTGGAATTCCCTCTGGAAGGGATCGTACACGAAGCCTTCGGAGACCAGGATCACCGACTTCCTCCCCGTCACGTCACGAACGCCATTGACCACGCGCTGGAGGGTGGTGAGGGTCGTCCGCAGGCGGGCCGTGAGCCGGTAGTAGCCCTCGGCGGCGAGCTGGGTGATGTAGGGGTCCTCGACCGACTCCTGGCCGATGATGTCCCCGTCCAGGTGCCTCTGGAAGGCGGCGTTGTAGGTCTGGAAGCGCCGCAGCACCCGGGTGTAGGCCATGGAATCGTTGTAGAGGTGTATGCGCAGCGCCTCCCAGTCCGAGAGACGGTCCATCGACACCTCGGGGATGAGGCGCCCCTCGAGGCGTTTGACCAGCCCGATGAGCTGGTCGCGGCCCTCCTCCATGCGGGCGCTCCACCAGGTGTCGCCGGAGGTGGAGACGAGCGCCACCCGGTCGCCCTCCCGGGTGGCCTCCCGGAGAAACGCCGCCACCGCCGCCCTGGCGGGGGGGGCCTTCCAGGGGGTCATGTGCACGTCGTCGAAGACGATCACGAAGGTCCGGCCGTGCTGCTCGGCGGGGCCGGTGTTCACCGAGACCGGCGGGGGCGGGGGTGGCTCGGGGAGGGGCTCGTCCGGCAGCTCGATCGCCTCGAACGACACGATCTTCTGGGGAACACCCTCCTCGGAGACCTCGAAGTCCTCCTGCTTCAGGCCGCGGACCGGCATCCCCTTCTTGTCGACCACCACCGTGTCCACGATGACCTGCTCCACCTGGGCCCCGAAGCTCGGCGTCTCCGACGGAGTGGCCGACTCGGTCTCGACGGGCGCCACCTCGTCGGGCGGGGGTTCCTGGGCGGCGACGGTGTTGACGGCGAAGAGAGCCACGGCGAAGAGGGCGGCGATTGGACGGGTCATGTTCCTCATCTCGATGTCGGGTTCTGCCATTCCTACAGGACGGAGGGTCGCGCGGGACACCTCCAGCCTCTAGTGTCTTCTGACGCGGAAGGGGTCGTCAAGGCCGAGGCCGAGGGGGACAAAAGAAGGGGAGCCGGCGCTCGAGGCGCCGGCTCCCGGTACGACGAAGGCTAGGTTGCGACTAGAACGTCAGACGGGTCACCAACTGGATCGTGCGCGGCGCCCGCGCACCGTT
>CAZNNH010000247.1:0-7119 GCA_964574335.1 uncultured Acidobacteriota bacterium
TGGGCGGCCACACACGGAGCGCCGGCGGCAGCGTAGACGTCGCATGGGCCTTCTGGGCGGGGCGGAGGAGCATCCGGGACTGTCCCGGCCTGCTGCGACATCGACGAAGTGGCGGCCGTCGCGGTGAGCGCCAGCGCCAGCAGGAGTACGGGGTGGCTTCTCGATCTCATCGGCGTGCCTCGCGCTTGCTTGGTCCTGTTTGGGCGGGCAGGCTACCGCCGCAGGTGGCGGAGGTCAAACGCCGGCTGCCCGCCTCCGTCCTGTCCGAAGGGGATCACCGCCTGCTACCATGACTGGCCGGCGGGCCGTGGCCGCGTGCCGGACGAGGAGGTCGCGTTCTATGGGGGCTCGATGGAGGCTCGCGCTCTACACCACTGTCGTGGCCGCCCTCTGCGCTCCGGCGGCGGCTGACGAGCCGATCGTGGGTCGGTCGCCCCGCTACTGCAACCCGCTGCCGATGATGAATGGCGCCGGCGCGGTCGCCGCCGGCGACGTCACGGTGATCCGTCACGACGGCAGGTACTACATGTACTGCACCGGCGGCGGGGCCTGGACCTCCGACAACCTGACGGATTGGCGGTTCCAGAAGGTGGCCCATGTTCCCATCGCGCCGCACGTCGTGAAGTACGACGGCGCCTTCTACATGTGCGGCAACGACGGGCCGCTCTTCAAGGCCGACAACCCCCTTGGGCCCTTCACCGAGATCGGCGACTGGCGGAACACCCCCGACGTGGCCGGTGGCTGGAACGGCGCGTTCGACGTCGACATCTTCGTCGACGACGACGAGACGCCCTACCTCTACTACCCCGGCCGCGGGGTCAGCGGCATCTACGTCGTGCCCCTCGACCCCGAGGACCTGAGAAGGTTCGCCGGCCCGCCCCAACACCTCTTCGGGTTCGACCCCGACCACGTCTGGGAACGGTACGGCGAAAGCAACGAGTACACCGACGTGGCCTGGGTCGAGGGGCCCTGGCTCGAGAAGCACGAAGGCACCTACTATCTCGAGTACTCGGCGTCCGGAACCCAGTGGAAGACGTATGCCGAGGGGTACTACACGGCACCGAGCCCGCTCGGACCGTTCACCTATGCCCCCAACAACCCGCTGCTGCGGAAGACCGACGGGCTGGTGACGGGGACCGCCCATGGCAGCATCGTCGAGGGACCGGACCAGCACCTGTGGCAGTTCTACACCATCGTGCTGAGCAACCCGCCCGGCGGACGGCGCGTCGGCATGGACCCGGTGGCGTTCGACGAGGCCGGCCACATGTCGGTTTGCATCAGCGATACGCCCCGCTGGGCGCCAGGGGTGGTGGCCGACCCGGCCCGGGACGGCGACTCCGGCTCCATCCCGGTGAGCATCAACAAGGTCCGGTCCATGAACGCCGCATCGCGGTTCTCGTCAGAGCGGCCCGGCCACTACGCTGCCTACGCCGTCGACGACGCAACCGGCACCTGGTGGGAGCCCAGCCCGAGCGACGCCCAACCGACGCTGACCGTGGATCTGGGCCCGGCGACCCGGTTCGACGTGGTCCAGCTCTTCACCGTCGACTCCGTGCGGCTGCTGTTCAAGGGGGCCCGCCGTTTCGGGCGCGCCCCCGCAGCGGTCTCGCCGCCCTCCACCGCCGCACCTGCGGGGGCGGTCGCCGCGTCCGGCCTGCCCCCCACCGATGCGTACCAGTACAAGATCGACGTCTCCACCGACGGCGGAACGTTCGTCACCGTGCTGGACCAGAGCCGGAACACGATCCCTCGCAACACCATCTTCGAAGAGCTGCTGCCGACCCGGTGTCGGCTGGTCCGGCTGACGATGATCAACTGGCCGCGCGCGACGCCGCTCGGGATCATCGAGCTCACCATCTTCGGGAAGCCGGCAGGGTTCCTGCCCGCCGAGCAGCCGATTCCCATGGTTGCCGAGCCCTCCCACTGATCGGAGGGGAGGAGCTCCCGTCGCGGCATATACTGGCAGCCTGACACAGGGAGGGTCTCATGTCTTCATTCCGGGTTCCGCAGCTTCTCGCCGGGCTCCTGGTCGCCGTCGTCAGCCCCTGGCCCACGCTCCAAGCCCAGGAGGGTCCCTTCCCGTTCCAGGATCCGACCCTTCCCGTCGACCAGCGGGTCGACGATCTGGTGGGACGGATGACGCTCGAGGAGAAGGCCTCGCAGCTCGTCAACAGGACGCGGGCGATTCCCCGGCTGGACGTCCCCGAGTACAACATCTGGTCCGAGGCGCTGCACGGCGTGGCCGGGGGCGGCTATGCCACCGTCTTCCCCCAGGCCATCGGCCTGGCCGCCACCTTCGACGCCCCGGCGCTCCACGAGATGGCCGTCGCCACGGCCCGGGAGGCCCGGGTCAAGTACAACCAGGCCGCGCGGGCGGGACAGACCGGCCGGATGATGGGCGGGCTGACCTTCTTCTCGCCGAACATCAACATCTTCCGCGACCCGCGGTGGGGCCGCGGGCAGGAGACGTACGGCGAAGACCCCTTCCTGACCGCCCGCCTCGGCGTCGCCTTCATCACCGGCATGCAGGGCGACCACCCCGACCACCCGGTGGTGACCGCCACCGCCAAGCACTACGCCGTGCACTCCGGCCCGGAGCCGCTGCGGCACCAGTTCGACGCCCAGGTCTCTCAGCACGACATCGAGGACACCTACCTTCCGGCCTTCCGCGCAGCGGTGGTCGAGGGCAAGGTGAAGTCGGTGATGTGCGTCTACAACGCCATCAACGGCGTCCCCGGCTGCGCCAGCGAATACCTCCTCGACGGCACGCTGCGGGAGGACTGGCAGTTCGCCGGCTTCGTCACCGGTGACTGCGACGCCGTCAGGGACATCGAGACCGGCCACAAGTACGCGACATCCGCGGCGGAAGCCGGCGCCTTCGCGATCAAGGCCGGTCTCGACAACGACTGCACGACCAGCGGGCTGTTCGACCGGGACGGGTCGCCCGACTACCAGCGCTACATCGACGCGGCGAACCAGGGGTTGCTGAGCGAGGCCGAGATCGACGTCGCCCTCGAGCGGATGCTGCGCATCCGATTCGAGGTCGGGCTGTTCGACCCACTCGATTCCGTGAAGGCCGCCCAGCTTCCCGACTCCGAGCTCGACAGCCCGGCGCACCGTGAGCTCGCTCTCCGGCTGGCCCGCGAATCGATGGTGCTGTTGACGAACGACGGCACGCTCCCCTTCGCGAAGGCACCGGCCCGGATCGCCGTGGTGGGACCGCTGGCCGACAACAGCCGTGTGCTGCTGGGGAACTACAACGGCTTCCCGTCGCGCTCGACCACGGCGCTCCAGGGGATCCAGAACGAGTTCCCCGAGGCACGGGTGGTCTTCGAGCCGGGCACCACGTTCCTCCGTCCCGACGTGCCGGTGCCAACGTCGGCGTTGACCACCGACAGCGGGACCCCGGGCCTGAAGGCCGAGGTCTTCGAGAATCCCGACTTCAGCGGCACGCCGGTCGAGACGCGGACCGATGCCCAGGTCCTCGTCGGCCGCCGTCGCGGGGAAGGGCCGCCGCCCAGCTTCGACTCGCCGCCACCGCCGGCCCGTCCCACCCGCTGGACCGGCTACCTGACGCCTGCCAAGGGGGGCACCTATCGCCTGGGCCTGGAGGGGAGGCGCAACCGCCTCCTCCTCGACGACGAGCCGCTGGTCGATACCACCCGCCGCGGGCCGCGGACTCCCGGCATCGTCGAGGTCGCCCTGGAGAAGGGTCGTCGCTACGCCATCCGGATCGAGTCGCTCCCGGGCCGCTGGGCGATGACGCGTCTCGTCTGGATGCCGCCGCAGCCCGACGCCCAGGCCCGCGCGGTCACCGCTGCCCGTGACGCGGACGTCGTCGTCGCCGTGGTCGGGATCACCTCCGACCTCGAGGGCGAGGAGTCCGGCGTGGACCAGGAGGGTTTCAAGGGCGGCGACCGCACCCGCCTCGACCTGCCTCGGGAGGAAGAGGCCCTCCTGGAAGCCGTCAAGGAGACCGGCAAGCCGCTGGTGGTGGTGGTGATGAGCGGCAGCGCGATCGCCCTGAACTGGGCCAGAGAGAACGCGAACGCGATCCTGCAGGCGTGGTACCCGGGCGAGGAGGGGGGCACGGCGATCGCCCAGACGCTGGACGGCACCAACAACCCGGCGGGCCGGCTGCCGATCACGGTCTACACCGGCCTCGAGCAACTGCCGGAGTTCACCGACTACTCGATGGCCCACCGCACCTACCGCTACTTCGAGGGCGAGCCGCTGTTCCCCTTCGGACACGGGCTCAGCTACTCGACCTTCGCCTACTCGGACCTGAAGGTGGAGCCGGTCGTGGATGCCGGCGAGCCGCTGCTGGTGGAGGCGCAGGTGACCAACACCGGTGCCCGCGAGGGTGACGAGGTGGTGCAGCTCTACCTCACGTTCCCCAAGCTGCCGGGCGTGCCGCTGCGCGCGCTTCGCGGCTTCACGCGCATCCACCTGAAGCCCGGGGAGCGCCAGGCGGTGCGCTTCACCCTCGGCGCGCGCGACCTGAGCCACGTGAGCGTGGACGGCGTACACGTCGTGCGCACCGGCCGTTACGGCATCAGCGTCGGGGGCGGACAGCCGGACACCGGCGCACCCCTGGTCGCGACCACGTTCGACATCAAGGGGGAGCGAACGCTGCCCCGGTGAGCCTCGGCTACGGGACGAGGGTGATGGCCGGACCGGTCATCGCCATCTCCGCCGTGGCGACCTGCGTGGTCGCCGCGTCCGCCGGGCCCTCGAAACCCGGCTGTTTTCCGCCCACGGCGACCAGGATCCGGCCCGGCTCGATCCGAACCTGGCCGGCGTCGTTGACGATCGCCAGTTGCCTCGGCTGGAGGGCGAAGCTCACCGTCTGCTGCGCGCCGGCCCTGAGGTGAATGCGCCGGAATCCCTGCAGCGAGCGGATCGGGACCCGGGTTGCGGCGTCGAGAGACGTCACGTACAGCTGAACGACCTCGTCCCCGTCGCGCGCGCCGGCGTTCCTGACGGCGACCGACACCTGGGCCGCCGACCCGACCTCGATGCTGGCGGGGACGTCGAGCCCCGAGTACTCGAAGCGCGTGTAGCTCAAGCCGTGCCCGAAGGGGAAGAGCGGCTCTCCCTGGAAGAAGCGGTACGTGCGGCCGTCCATGCCGTAGTCGGCAAACGGCGGGAGCTGATCGGCGGCCTTGTAGCAGGTGACCGGAAGCCGCCCGCCGGGGTTGGCATCGCCGAAGAGCACGTCGGCCAGCGCCGTCCCGCCCTCTTCGCCGGGATACCAGAGCTGGATGATGGCCGGTACCTTCTCGGCGGCCCACGGAACCGCCAGCGGGCTGCCGGAAAGCAGGACCAGCACCACCGGCTTCCCGGTGGCCACCAGCCTCTCCAGCAGCCGCTGCTGCACTCGGGGCAGTGCGATGTCGACCCGGTCACCGCCGGAGAAGCCCTCGGGGCTGGTCTTCATCTCTTCGCCCTCGAGCCAAGGGGAGATGCCCATCGCCGCGACCACGACGTCGGCCTGGCGAGCCGCGACGAGCGCTTCCTCCTCCAGACGCTCGTCCTGGCCGGGCCCGGTCCACTCCAGCCGCGCCACCGCCCCGCCCCTCGCCTGGAAGTACTCGACCTTGATCGGGTACGAGCGACCGGCCTCGAGGCTCACCCGGGAAAGAACCGACGTCGCCACGTGCTCGCCCCAGTCCTCGACCAGGAGGTTGCCGTCGAGCCAGAGGCGGAAGCCGTCGTCGCCCGTGAAGCCGAGCGTGTACTCGCCGCTCTGGTCCGGCGTGAGGCTACCGGTCCAGCGCACCGAGAAGTCCTCGAGCGGCACACCCGGAGCCGGGCTCGTGCCCCAGGTGAAGTTCAGGGTCTCGTCCACGCGGACCACCGTCGGCTCGCCCGACAGCGTCTTGTTGGCGAAGTACTCGGCACGCAGGCCGCGCACGCCCGGCTTGCCCGGTCCCGGGCTCAGGGACGCCGACGGGATCGGCAAGCCGTAGCCGGCCGTCAGGCGCGCGCCGCGGGCCAGGACCACCCTCGCCTCGGGCAGCTTGGCCCTGATCCCCATGTACGGCGTCACCGCCGGCTCGTTGGTGCCGTTGTAGTTCCCGAACAGAACCGCCACCTCGTCCGCGTTCGGGCCGACGACGGCGACGCGCCGCACCGTCTTCGCCAACGGCAATAGACCGTCGTTCTTCAGCAGGACGATCGACTCCCGAGCCGCCTCCAGGGCGAGGCGGCGATGCTCCGGTGTGTCGTTGGCCGCCGGCGTGATCCGCGTCCATCCGACCGACTCTGGGGGATCGAAGAGGCCCAGGCGAAAGCGGGATGAGAGAACGCGGAAGAGCGCTCGGTCGAGGTCCTGCTCCGTCAGGTAGCCCCGCCGGACGGCCTCCACCAGGCTCTGGTAGGCGTTCCCGCACTCGAGATCGGTTCCCCGGCGGAGCGCGATCCCGGCGGCCTCCCAGGGCGTCTCCACGTAGCGGTGCTGGTCCGGGCGCCAGATGTTGTTGACCGCGTCGCAGTCGGAGACCACGTAGCCGTCGAACCCCCACTCGCCCCGCAGGAACCGGTAGAGCAGGTCCTCGCTGGCGCAGGCGGGCTGGCCGTTGACCGCGTTGTAGGCGCACATCACCGATGCGACGTGCGCCTCGCGCACCAGCGCCTCGAAGGCGGGCAGGTAGGTCTCGCGCATGTCCTTGAGGGAGACCCTGGCATCGAAACGGTGGCGCTCGGGCTCGGGACCGCTGTGTACGCCGTAGTGCTTGGCGGTCGCGGCGACCTTCAGGTAGCGCGGGTCATCGCCCTGGATGCCCTGGACGAAGGCGACGCCGATCCGCGCGGTCAGGTAGGGGTCCTCGCCGTAGGTCTCCTGGCCGCGGCCCCAGCGGGGGTCCCGGAACAGGTTGATGTTCGGGCTGAACATGGTGAGGCCGCGGAACCGATCCACCCTCCCCTCCCGGCCGAGGCCCTCGACGTACTTCGCCCGCGCCTCGTCTCCGATCACGGTCGATACGCGCCGCATCAGCTCGGAGTCGAAGGTGGCCGCCAGCCCGATGGCCTGCGGGAAGACCGTCGCCCGGCCCGCCACGGCCACTCCGTGGAGCGCCTCGCTCCAGTACTCGTACGGCGGGACCCCGAGCCGCG
>CAZNNH010000248.1:0-6958 GCA_964574335.1 uncultured Acidobacteriota bacterium
TCGCCGCTATCGAGCGGGGGGCTCCCGCCCCCCGATCCCCCGGACCCGAACCCGGGGACTTCCGACATCGCGGCTAGAAGCCGCAAGGCATCGACTCTAGCGTAGCCAGGTGGTGGCCCGCCCCGCAAGCCCGGCCAGGACCGCAGCCGGCCCCGGCCCGCGGCGCCGGCGGACGCACGCCGCCGTGTCCGGCCGGGCTTGGCGGTAGAATCCCCCATGCGCCCGATCGTGGCTCTGCTGACCGACTTCGGCCCGCGCGACTTCTACGTCGGGGCGACCCGCGGCGCGGTGCTGGCCGCCTGCCCCGAGGCCACGCTGGTGGACATCACCCACGAGATCCCGGCCCACGAGGTCCGGGAAGCCGCCTTCTGTCTGGCGGCCGCCCGCCCCGCCTTCCCCCGCGGCACCGTGTTCCTGGCGGTGGTCGACCCCGGCGTCGGCTCCTCCCGTCGCGGGATCGTCGTCGAGGCGGGCGGTCACCGCTTCGTCGCGCCCGACAACGGGATCCTCAGCCTGGTCTTCGACGACAGCCCCGAGTTTCGCGTCCACCAGATCGCCAATCCCGACTGGTGCCGGGCCGAGGTGTCGCCCACCTTCCACGGCCGCGACATCTTCGCGCCGGTCGCGGGCCGGCTGGCCTCCGGGGCGGTGATCGGGGAGGTGGGGCCGCTGGTCACGGACCCGGAGCGCTTCGCCCAGCCGGGCGTGGTGTCGGTGGACGGCCGGCAGTGGCAGGGCTCGGTGGTCCACGTCGACCGTTTCGGGAATCTGGTGACCAGCTTCGCGCCGGGTAACCTGACCCCGATCCTGGAAAGCGTCGCCTTCGATCCCACGGCACTCGTGGTGGTGGTCGAAGGGATGGTCCTTCCGCTGGTGAAGGCCTATGCCGAGGTGGCGCCCGGCGAGCCGTGTGGGCTGGTCGGTGGCAGCGGCCGGCTCGAGGTGGCCGTCAACCAGGGCCACGCCGCCAGGGAGCTCGCGGCGGCGGTCGGGACCCCGGTCCGGCTGCGAGTGGTCGAGACCCCCGGGCCGACGGGATGACTGTGCTAACATGCCGTCCCAGTAGGTCTCGGTCCTGGCGAGGCTTAGCGCCGGCACGCCGCCGGCTTTGCCTGCTCGTGAGGTGCCCGGCCGGGCGAGACGACGCCGGCCGGGCCCGGAGAGGTTGTGATGGCTGACGAGGTGGAAAGCACCCAGGACGTCGACATCTACGCGTCTCGAAGCCGTGAGTACCGCTTCATCCAGCTCGAGAGCGCGAACGACGTCGCCCGGCTGACGCTCAACCGACCCCCCGCCAACGTGCTGTCGGTGGAGATGCTCGAGGACCTGAACCACGCCCTCGAGACCCTCGCCTTCGAGCCGGCTGTGAAGCTGGTGGTGCTGAGCGCGGTCGGCCAGTACTTCTCGGCAGGCTTCGAGCTGACGGACCACGTTGGGGATCGCGCCTACCTCATGCTCGACAGCTTCAGGCGGGCGTTCGAGAACCTCCTGAAGATCGACCGGCCCGTGCTGGCCGTGGTCAAGGGGTCGGCCCTCGGTGCTGGCAGCCTGCTGGTGGCCGGCTGCGACATGGCGCTGGCGGCCGGCAGCGTGAGGCTGGGTTTCCCCGAGATCAAGGGGGGGGTGTTCAACACCGTGGCGGTGGCGCTGCTGCCGCGGCTGGTCGGCGCCAAGCGGGCCTTCGACCTGATCATGAGCGGGGCCAGCGTCACCGCAGCCGACGCCGAGCGCCTCGGGCTGATCACCCGGGCGGTCCCGGACGAGAAGCTGCCGGCCGAGGCCGAGGCGCTGATCCAACGGTTCCAGGAGGCCAGCGGGCCGATCCTCCGGCTGACCCGGAAGGCGATCACCGGCGGCCTCCACCTTCCGTTCGCCGAGGCGGTGGCCCAGGCCGAGGACGTCTACCTGAACCAGCTCCTCGCCACCGAAGACGTCAAGGAAGGGCTGCGGGCCATCGCCGAGAAGCGCAAGCCGGCCTGGCAGGACCGCTGAGCGGTCGATGGTCTCGCTCGAGCTGACCCCGGAGCAGGTTGCGGTCGCGAAGATGGCCCGCGACTGGGCCTCCCGCGAGGTCGCGCCCCGCATCCACGACCTGGACCGTGCCCGCCGCTTCGAACGGGGCTTCCTCGACGACATGGCGAAGCTGCAGTTTCTGGGCATCTGCATCCCCGAGGCGTACGGCGGCGCGGGCCTCGACTACGTCAGCCTGGGCCTGGCCTGCGAGGAGCTCGAGTACGTCGACACCCACCTGCGGGTGATCCTGTCGGTCCACGTGGGCCTCAACAGCATGACGCTCCTTTCGTGGGGGAACGAGGATCAGAAGCGGCGCTTCCTGGTCCCCCAGGCCCGCGGGGAGCGGATCGCCAGCTACGGCCTCACCGAGCCCGATGCCGGCTCCGACGCGGTGGGCATCCGCACCACCGCCGTGCGCAAGCGCGATCGCTACGTCCTCAACGGCGAGAAGACCTGGATCAGCCTTGGCGACGTGGCCGACCAGTTCCTGGTGATCGCCTGGACCGATCCGGAGAAGAAGAAGAGGCGCGACCACAGCGGGCTCAGCGCCTTCATCGTCGAGCGGGAGCGGTCCGGGTTCAGCTCGTACTCCATCGAGGAGAAGTGGGGGATCCTGGCCGGAAACACCGGCGGATTCCACATGGGCGACGTCGAGCTGCCCCTCGAGAACCGGCTGGGAGAGGAAGGCGAGGGCTTCCGGATCGCCATGTTCGCCCTCGAGAACGGTCGCTACACGGTGGCCGCCGGTGCCACCGGCCTGATCCGCGCCTGCCTCGACGCCTCGGTCGAGTACGCTCGGGAACGGCACACCTTCGGTCAGCCGATCGGACGCCACCAGTTGGTCAAGGAGATGATCGCCGAGATGGTCGCCGACTACGACGCCTCCCGGCTGCTGTGGCTGCGGGCCGGGTGGCTCAAGAACGTGGGACGGCGCAACACCCGCGAGTCGTCACTGGCCAAGTGGTTCGCCACGGTCAGGAGCGAGCGGGCCGCCTCGGACTGCGTCCAGATCCACGGAGGCCACGGCTTCTCCGACGAATACCCTGCCGGCAGGTTCTACAGAAACGCCAAGGCGGCCGTGATCTACGAGGGCACTCGCGAGGTCCACAAGATCATGCAGGCCGACTACGCGCTGGGTTATCGGGAGGACCGACCCCGGCGGGTCGAGCTGCCCCCCTTCCGGCTGGCCTAGCGATCGTTCTCAGCGGGGCGACTAGATGTTGGGGGCCGTGGCTTCGGGGCCACAACCGCCTGCGCCGTGCGAGCGACGTGCCAGCTCCATCGCCGGGCCAATGTGGGTCACAACTTAGATGGGCGGCCCTCAAATTTCGCTTGACATGCCCTGGACCCTCTGCTAGCTTCAGGAAGCACTTTAACTATTCGGCGTAAGTTCTTGTAGGTTAAGTCCAGTTCCGAAGCAGGGCGACTTGAGCCGTCGAGCGAATAAGTGGAAGCATCGACCGTTCAACTCAAATGAGTTAGAGAGGCTCCCGTGGGTCTTTTCGGAAAGAAGAAGGGGCTCGTCGGCCTGGACATCGGATCGTCCGCGATCAAGGCCGTCGAGCTGAAGGCGACCGGGAAGGGCGGCGGGGAGTACCAGCTCGTCAACATCGGCCTCGAGGTGATCTCGCCGGAGGCCATCGTCGACGGCGCGATCATGGACGCGGGCTCGGTCATCGACTCGATCCAGCGCCTTTTCTCGACCCAGAAGATCAAGGCCGGCGATGTCGCTACCAGCGTCTCGGGCAACGCGGTCATCGTCAAGAAGATCAGCCTCCCGCAGATGAGCCAGGAAGAGCTGGCCGAGTCGATCCACTGGGAGGCCGAGCAGTACATCCCGTTCGACATCCAGGACGTGGCCATCGACTACGAGGTGGTCGAGGGCGAGGCCGTCGGCGGCAACATGGACGTGCTGCTGGTGGCGGTCAAGAAAGACAAGATCAGCGACTACACCTCGGTGATCAGCCAGTCGGCCAAGGTCCCCCAGATCGTGGACGTCGATGTCTTCGCCCTGCAGAACTGCTTCGAGGTCAACTACGGCGTCGACCCGGGAGCGGTGACCGCACTGCTCAACGTGGGCGCCTCGATCACCAACATCAACATCATCCGCGGCGCGACCTCGGTCTTCAACCGGGATATTGCGGTGGGCGGCAACCAGTACACCGACGCCATACAGAAGGACCTCAACCTCTCCTTCGAGCAGGCCGAGGCGATCAAGCGGGGGGGACAGACCGACGGCGCCAGCGCCGAGAGCGTGGGCCCGATCGTCCAGGCGGTCTCCGAGAACATCGCGATGGAGGTCCAGAAGACCTTCGACTTCTTCAAGGCCACCAGCTCGGAGGATCGGATCGACGCCATCTACCTTTCCGGGGGCTGCGCCAAGATCCGGGGGCTGAGGGAGCTGTTCGGAGACCGCTTCGAGGCGGGCGTCGAGCTGCTCAACCCCTTCAACGCCATCACGTACAACCCCAAAGACTTCGACCCGGACTTCATCGCTGACGTCGGCCCCCAGGCCGCCATCGCGGTCGGGCTGGCGTGTCGAAAGGTGGGCGACCGATGATCCGCATCAACCTGCTCGCTGCGGAACGGCCAACCCAGAAGAAGCAGAAGGCGGAGCGGGCCCCGGGCGCGCTCCAGCTCTACCTGTTCCTCTTCCTGTTTGCAGGAGGCGCTGTCGTCCTCTGCGGCTTCGGCTGGTTCTTCCAGGAGAACAAGCTCAAGGAGCTCGACGCTCAGATCCAGGCTGCCAACGAGCGGAAGGCGGCCCTCAAGACCGTGGCTGACCAGGTCGTCCAGATGCAGGCCCGAGAGCGGACCTTCCGGGACAAGGTCAACCTGATCAAGACCCTCCAGGCGAAGCAGTCGGCCCCGGTGCACATGCTCGACGAGATCTCCAAGTCGTTGCCCGACTTCGTCTGGCTGACCGCCCTGACCCAGAAAGGCGGCTCCCTGACGATGGCCGGCGAGAGCTCCACCCTGACGGCGATGGCGGACTTCATCACCGCGCTCCAGGAGGCGGGTACGGAGTGCGGCCAGCCCAACCCGGCCGATCGGAGCAAGTGCTGGTTTCCCGACGTGAGCCTCGGCTCGAGCACCTCCCGAGCCGAGAACCTGGTTACCTTCAACCTCACCGCGACCTACCGCAGCCTGGAGGAGGCCGCCCAGCAGGCCGCCGCGGCCGCTGCCGCCGCGGCACAGCAGTAGCGCCTCGGGTGGCAAGGGCAGAGTAGGGGACTAACCGATGGCAGATCAAAACGCCCTCACCAAGCTTCCGTTGGCCGGGCAGCTCCTGGTCGCCCTCCTGGTGGCGGCCCTCATCGTCGGCGGGTTCTGGTGGTTCTACTGGAGCCCGAAGCAGGTGGAGGAGCAGCAGAAGACCGCCCAGCTCGAGACGCTGCGGAAGGATATCCAGCAGCTCGAGATCACCGCCAGCAAGCTCCAAGCCTTCACCCAGAAGCTCGCCGACCTGGAGCGGCAGCTCGATCAGCTCAAGCAGATCCTGCCAGCCGCCAAGGAGATGCCCAACCTGATCCGCCGCGTTCAGGCGCTGGCCTCCGAGTCCTCGCTGAAGATCACCACCTTCACCCCGGGCCGACAGGTGCGCAAGGAGTTCAGCTCGGCGCCGCCACCCGCCCCCGGTCGTCCCGCCGCGGCCCCCCCGGGCCCGCAGGACTACTACGAAGAGTGGCCCATCAACATCGGCCTCGAGGGGACGTACCACAACCTCGGGCTGTTCTTCGACAAGGTCGCCTTGCTCCAGCGGCTGGTCAACGTCGGCGACGTCTCGATCAAGGCGAACGCGAAACAGACCATCACCTCGACCATCACGGTCTCGGCGGTGGCCACCACCTACGTCTACGTGGAAGGCTCTGCCCGATGAGGAGCACGACCATGCGCCTGAGGATGAGCGCCATCGCCCTGACCTGCGCGCTGGCGACGCCGGCCCTGGCCCAGCTTCCCGCGGAAACGGCACCCGCGCAGCCGGCAGCCGAGGAAGAGACGCAGGAGCAGGTGGCGCCCCCGCTGGACAAGCTGCGGGAGCGGACCGACGGCTATGCCTACAACCCGCAGGGCCGACGCGACCCCTTCATCAGCCTGAACCGCCGGATCGAAGGTGGCGAGAGGGGCGTCAGACCCCAGGGGATCGAGGGCTTCCT
This sequence comes from uncultured Acidobacteriota bacterium, assembly GCA_964574335.1. Lineage (GTDB taxonomy): Bacteria > Acidobacteriota > Vicinamibacteria > Fen-336 > Fen-336 > CAZNNH01. The sequence continues at coordinate 6,171 of CAZNNH010000248.1, forward strand.
GATCCAGGAGCTGGCCCTCAAAGGCGTCGTGAAGACCGCCGAGGGCTACATCTCGATGCTCGAAGGACCCGACGCCAGGTCCTACTTCGTGAGGATCGGGCAGAAGGTCTATGACGGCGTCGTCATCGCCATGGATGGCTCGTCGGTGACCTTCCGCCAAGACGTTACCGATCCTCTCTCGCCGGTCAGGACCCGCGAGATGAGGAAGGATCTGTATCCGTCCGAGGAGGCAACGCAATGAGAGGCACGCGCGTAACGCTCCTCCTGTTGGTCGCCGTCGCCCTGGCCCCCGCCCTGTGGGCTCAGGAGGAAGCACAGACGGCCATCTCCGACATCCGACAGGAAAGCAACGACCGTTCCACGCGCCTGATCGTGGAGTGCAACGGGCCGGTAGCCTACACCTACTACAGCCCCGACCCGCTGACCCTGGTCGTGGACATGCCGGAGGTCGACGCGTCGGCGCTGCCCGCGCGCATCGATGTCGGGACCCGGGAGGTGGAGTCGCTGCGGGTCACCAACATGGCTCGCGGCGATGGTCGTCCGCTGGCGCGCCTGGAGGTGCGCCTGGCCAGCCTGGCGCCCTTCCAGATCTACTCCAAGGACCGGAACCTGAACCTGGTCTTCGAGCGCCAGGTCGCCCGGCAGACACCAGAGGCCGCGGAGACCCTGACCGCCCAAGACCTGCCGGAGCCGCCGCCGCAGGGGCTGAGCCAGCCGCCCGCGAAGCCCGAGACGGTGACCCTCCGAGCCTCGCCCGGCCAGAGCTCCATCGAAGGGCCCCGGAAGCG
>CAZNNH010000249.1:0-6941 GCA_964574335.1 uncultured Acidobacteriota bacterium
ACCTCTGGATCGTCATCATGGCGCACTCGGCTGGCCACATCATGCTCGTCGTGGGACTCTATCTGTCGTGATCGATGATTCTGGTTGATCGGCCACCCAGTCGGGACCTGTCGTCGTGGTGCGAGACCCGGTCTCGGTTCGTTGGGCGTCCCAATCAGGTCAGTGACTGGCACCCCGATCTCGTCTTGCGCGAGCTCCCAGGGCGCTCGGTCGAGTGCAGCCCGCATGCGGATCGCTGTCGGGCGACGAGGTACAGGGCCCTTGGCCGGGTCCATCGACCGGAGCTGGAGAGGGCTGTTGGCCGCTTCCTCGGCCGCCGGCGCTCCGCGAAGTACTCGGGATTGCCGGAGCCATCTAGACTGCGCCTCGCGCTTCCGGCGCTGGCGGTACTCGTCCGTCGCTATAATGGAAGGCGTCCAAAGGCAGCGTCGGAGGCGGACGCTGTCGTCGATTGTGGGGGGGGGCATGTCCGAGAAGATCCTGGTGGCGCTGCTGGACAAGCGGCAGGATTACTCCCGCCTCCAGGCGGCGGAGGCCCAGGCAACGGCCGAGCGTCTCTCGCTTCCGGTCGAGATCGTGTACGCCGAGAACAACGTCCACGTCCAGATCCACGAGATCTTCGCCCGGATCCACGCCCCCGAGGGCGAACGACCGGCCGCGATCCTGGTGCACTCGGTCACCGGCGAAGGCCTCGAGCGGGTCGCCCGCAACGCCGTCGCCGCCGGAATCGGCTGGATCCTCCTCAACCGTCGAGCCGCCTACGTCGACGAGCTGCGCAGGAAGTACCCCGAGCTGGCGATTGCGCGGGTGTCGCTCGACCAGGGCGACATCGGCCGGGTCCAGGGCCGGCAGGTCCTGGCCCTGGCCCCGCAGGGTGGGCTGCTGCTCTACGTGTCGGGCCCTTTGGACACCTCGGCCGCCCAGGACCGGCTCAAGGGCACGGAGGAGGTCCTCAAGGATGCCGGCTTCCGGTGGAAGGTGCTGAACGGGAACCGGACCGAAGAGGGCGCCCGGACGGCGGTGGGGGGGTGGCTCCGCCTGGGCTCGCAGGAGGGCCAGCGGCCCACGGTCATCGTGGCCCAGAACGACTGGATGGCGAAGGGGGCGCTCGGTGCCTTCCTCGAGCAGGACCTGGGCGGCGTCCCCATCCCGACCATCGGCTGCGACGGGCTGGCCGACCACGGCCAGGATCTGGTGAAGGCGGGACGCCTGGCGGCCACGGTGATCACGCCGGCCTGCACGGTTCGCGCGGTGGAGCTGGTGGAGCGATGGCTCCGGGAAGGCCAGTCCCCGCCGGCGGACGTCCTGATCACCTCACGTTCGTTCCCGAGCGAGCCGCAGCTCAGGGCGGCCTAGCCCCGGGGCTACCGGTCCGGTAGCTCCAGGCCGAGCATCGCCGAGCTCAGGCTCTTGCCGTGGGCGTCCTGGGCCAGCGACCGAGTGACGCCCCCCTTCAACGCGTCGTGCAGGATGAAGTTGAGGGCCGCGACTCCCGGCAGCGCGTGGCGCACCACCTCTCCCAGGACGATCCCCTGGAAGTGCTCCTTCACCCTCTCGGCGGTGACGTGCTTCTCGAGGAAGGCGTAGTCCTCGTCGCGGAAGGCGATGACCGAGATGTTGGATGCCTTGCCCTTGTCGCCGGCCCGTGCGTGTGCGATCTGTCTGAGCTGCAAGGTCACACCTCCAGGTACGTGACCGCGGTCTTGACCTGCTCCCGGGGGACGTAGGTGCTGGCGACGGCGATCACCTCTCGGACCTGCTTGGTGGCCCCGCCGCCGCCCGCCGGCCCGTTCGTGTACAGCGTCTCCACCTCGTTGGCGACCCGGGTCGCCTCGGCGGAGGAGTCGGTCCGCGCCACCACCCGAGCCCTGACCTCGTAGGGCTCGGGGGCGGCGGCGGACAAGGCGTCGCCGTGGAGCGCGTTCAGGCCCACCAGGTCGAAGCGGGTCTCGCGGCATCGGGCGCCGATCAGGCGCAGGCGCTCCTCGACGATGGCGAGGGCGAGGCGGGCCCGGCCGAGGGCGCCGGGCCCGGCGTAGGAGATCTGGCCCTCGCCGATCCAGCCGTCGCGATAGCCGATACAGACCTTGAGCGTCTCCGGCCGGCCATGGCCGTCGCCGCCCCGGATGCGGACCCGGTCCTTTCCTTCCTCGGACAGGGTGACGCCCGAGAAGTCCGCGATGACGTCGGGGGCGAGGTAGCGGGCGGGGTCGTCGATCTCGTAGAGGAGCTGCTCCTTGCAGGTGGCCAGGGTGACGCAGCCCCCGGAGCCCTCGACCTTGGTGACCACCAGCGAGCCGTCCTCGTCCACCTCGCCGATGGGGAAGCCCAGCCGGGCCAGCTCCGGGACGTCGCTGACTCCCGGATCCGCGAAGTAGCCGCCCGTGATCTGGCCCGCGCATTCGAGCAGGTGGCCGACCAGGGCCCCCCGGCCCAACCGGGGCCAGTCGTCCATCGCCCAGCCGAAGGCGTGGATGATCGGCGCCATGAAGATGGCGGTGTCGGCGGCGCGTCCCGTGACCACGACGTCGGCCCCGGCGGCGAGGGCCTCGGCCAGAGGTCGCGCGCCGATGTAGGCGTTGGCCGAGACCACTCGATCCCGCATCTCGGCGAGGGTGCCGCCGGTCTCCTCGATGCGGGTCTCCGGCCCGAGCGTGTCGAGGACGTCGTCGCCGGTGACCGCCGCGATCTTCAGCCCGTCGAGGCCCAGGTCGCGGGCGATCTCGCGCACCTTCTCGGCACCGGCGACGGGGTTGGCGGCGCCGGAGTTGGTGACGATGCTGACGCCGCCCGTCCGGCAGGGACGGAGGACCGCGCGCATGCGCTCCGCGAGCAGGGGGTCATAGCCCGCCGAGGGGTCCCTGCGCTTCTCCTGCTGGGCCAGGGCGATGGTCCGCTCGGCCAGGCACTCGAACACGAGGCAGTCCAGGCGGCCCTTCTCGGCCAGCTCGATCGCGGGCTCGATACGGTCGCCGGCATAGCCGGCGCCGGTACCGACCCGGATGGTTCTCCTCGTCACGTTCTCACCTCTCCGCGGCCTTCACAATGGGAGCACACCGAACACGACGGCCGCGATCGTCATCACGACGGACGCCGCCCACAGCAGGGGGATCGAGAAACGCTGGTGCTCGGCGAGGTCCACGCCCGTCAGACCGACCAGCAGATAGGTCGCCGGCGTCAGCGGGCTGACGGGAAAGCCCGTCGTCATCTGGCCCAGGAGGGCGCCGTGGGCGACGCTGGCGGGCGTCACCCCGAGCCGGCCCGAGACCTCGGCGACCACCGGCAGCACGCCGAAGTAGAACGAGTCGGGGTCGAACAGCAGGCTCAGAGGCATGGCGACCACCCCCAGAGCCACGGGGACGTGCCCCGCGAGGCCCGCCGGCACGTGCGCGACGCCGGTCCGTGCCATCGCCTCGAGCATGCCGGAGCCCTTCAGCACGCCGGTGAAGACGCCGGCCGCCAGCAGGATGCTCGCCATCATCAGGGCCGCCTTGGCGTGGGCGTCGACCCGCTGGCGCTGGGCGGCGAGGTCTGGATAGTTGAGGGTGAGGGCGAGGGCGGTGCCGGCCATGAACGCCACCGCCGGGGGCACCCGCCCGGAAACCATGATGCCGAGCACGCCGCAGGTCAGCGCCACGTTGATCCAGAAGAGGCGGGGCCGTCGGAGCGCCCGCTGCTCCCCGGTCAGCTCGGGCCGGTGCGGCTCGGCGCCCCCGTCCGGCGAGGCCTCGTCGCCCGACAGCCTCGCCTCCTCGCGTCGCCCCAGGACGTAGGCGACCACGAGCACGAACAGGAGGCCGGTCGCCTGCACCGGCAGCAGCGGACGGTAGAGCTCGGCGACGGGGATGCCGAGGGCGGCCGAGGCCCGCAGCGTCGGTCCGCCCCACGGCAGCATGTTCATGACGCCGGCCGCCATCGCCGCCGCACAGGCCAGCAGCCGGCGGTCCATTCCCAGCTTCCGGTAGAGGGGGAGCAGGGCGGGGACCACGATGAGGAAGGTGACGGCGCCCGAGCCGTCGAGGTGGACGAGGGCCGCGAGCAGGGCGGTTCCCGGCACGATCCAGCGGGGGTGGGTCCCCACGGCGCGCAGGACGCCCTCGACCACGGGGTCGAACATCCCGGCGTCCGTGACCACGCCGAAGAACAGGATCGCGAAGACGAACATGGCCACCACTGGCGCCATGTCCTTCAGGCCGGCGGTGACGAAGGCGGCCGTCTGCAGGCCGAAGCCGCCGGCGAGCGCTCCTGCGATCGGGACGACGATCAGGGCCACCAGGGGGCTCAGCCGGCGCGTCATGATCGCGGCCAGGAGAGCCAGGATGGTGGTCAGTCCGAGGATCGCCAGCATCGTCCCATTGTGTGCCTACGCCCGTTTCAGTGCAGGTAGGCGGCGCCAACCTCCGGAAGCGGCGGGCGCTCCGCGTCGACGCATGCGAAGCTTTCCGCCTGGCTCGGGTCGCCGATGCCGTCGTAGCGGGCGACCCGCGGGAACGGGCAGAGAGGACGCGAGTACTCGACCGGGGCCGAGGGGTCGTTGGCGGCGCGGCGGCGCGCCGTGATCCGCTCGGGGGCCCGGCCTTGCTCCACCCAGGTCTCGAGGGTATCCCGCAGCTCGAGGACGTTCGGCCCGGGCCCGCCGCCGCAGTGGGCGACCCCCGGGGCCAGGAACAGGCGGTAGTACTCGGCCACGCTGCCGGCGTCCCCGGCCCGAGCCACCACGCGCTCGTGGTAGGCGATCGAGTCGGTGGCGGGGACCACCGGGTCATCGAGGCCGTGGTAGTGGATGAGCTTGCCGCCGCGGGCCCGGAAGGCGTCGAGATCGGGGCTCATCGCGTTGATGAGGGGCCAAAGCCGCTGGTCGGCCCTCTCCATGTCGCGATCGAAGTCGAAGGCCCAGAAGTCCCACTCCGAGCCCGGGAAGGCCCAGTCGCGCCAGAAGCTGGCTCGAGCCGGCGCGCTCGGCTGGCGCGGGTCGGCCCAGTACAGGCTCCAGCCCGGCAAGGCAGGGACAAAGCCGGGGCCGCTCTCGCTGCCCGGGACGAGGCCGAAGTAGATCCGCTCGCCGGTGCGCGGATTGCGCGGCCCGTCGTAGATCCGCCGCACCACCTCGACCTGGGCCGGGCTGAGACAGCCGTCGTCCACCGTCTCGCCGGTGCAGCGCAGCACGTCCGGGTCGAAGTGGCAGCGGAGCGGGTCGTCCAGGAAGGGGTCCGAGGCCAGGCCGCCGGCCTGGCCTCCGTTGGCGTCGCGACACGCGCGCAGCGCGGCGTCGGTGACCAGGGAGAGCTTGGAGGGGGGCAGGATCGGAGCCTGGCGGTCCCGCTCGTGGTTGCTCAGGAACATCCAGAGGAAGCCCGCGTTCAGGTGGGTGCGGTTGTGCCCCGGGGCGCCGGCCAGGATCCCGTCGAAGTCCTCGGGGTAGCGCTGGGCCTCCATCAGGGCCTGCTGGCCGCCGGTGGAGCAGCCGCTGAAGTAGGCGTGGCGGGCGGGCTTCCCGTAGAAGGCGGCGACAGTCGCCTTGGCCAACACGACCGAGACGTGCACGGCGCGGTGGCCCCAGTCGACGATGGCCTCCGGGTGGCCCACGGCGAACGAAGGGTCGTCGCCGGAGTGGCCGGTGTCGGTGGCGAGCGCCGCGTCTCCGCGACGGAGGAAGTCGGCGAGCGCGTTGTGGGCGATGCCGGAGCCGTAGCCGCCGTTGCCCACCATCTGCAGCCGGCCCGTCCATCCCTGGCGGGGAAGCCACAGCTCGAAGCCGATCCGCGAGCCTTCGACCGGCGTGGCGACGCCGCGCACGCGGCAGAAGGGGGGGAGGTCCTCGAGTCTCACGGGCGGGGCTCCAGGCCACGGCGGAGCCGCCTCGAACGAGCCGCTGTCGATGGAGGCCGCGCTCTCGAGGACGGCATCCTCGAGATCGAGCGACGCCAGCTCCTGGCACGCCCTGGCGGCGGCCTGCGGGTCGATGCGTGCTTCGAGATGGCGCCAGCTCTCGAGCACGACGCGGCGCAGCCGCGCACCCGCGCCGGCGTCGGATGGCCCGATGGCCTGGGTCATCACGACGACGGCGTCGCCGGTGCCGGGCCACAGCCAGAAGAACGTGTTGCCCGAGCCGGCCCAGCCCACGGCACCCTCGGGGAACTGCCCGGCGGCCTCGGTCGCCGGGTTGCCGATGGCGAAGCCGTAGGCGAACCAGGTCTCCGAAGACGGGGCCCCGAGCCGCACCCGTGGTTTGAAGAGCGCCGCCACGCTGTCCGCCGAGAGGAGGCGCACACCGTGAAGCTCACCGCCGCCCGCCAGCATCTGGGCGAAGCGCAGGTAGTCGCGGGCGGTGCCGGCGATCGCGCCGCCGCCGTCGAGCAGCCGCGAGCGGTCGCGGTAGTCGGAGGTCTCGGGCATTTCGATCGCCTGGAGCCCATCGGGCGTCATCATATAGTTGGTGACGAAGCGGTCCAGCTTGGCGTCCGAGACGAAGAAGCCGGTGTCGGTCATGCCCAGGGGAGCGAAGATGCGCTTTGCGAGGAAGGCGTCCAGTGACTGGCCGCTGACCCGCTCGATCACGGCGCCCAGCACCGTCGTCGAGTAGCTGTAGGCGAACTGCTCGCCCGGCTGGTGCAGCAGCGGGGCCTTCCCGATCCGCCTCACCAGCTCGTCGAGGGAGCGCGCGGGCGGGCCGTCCTCGGGCGTGCGCCCCACGGGGGTGTCGCGGAGGACGCCGTGCTTGCGATACCAGGCGTGGACGGGCGTGGTCCCGGTGAAGTGGTAGGTGATGCCGGAGGTGTGGGTGAGGAGCTCGGCGATGGTGGGGCTGTGCCGCGCGGGCTCGGTCACCATGTGGTCGACGTCACCGCTCGTGTAGACCCGCAGGTTCGCCAGCTCGGGCAGGAACCTGGAGACGGGGTCGTCGAGGGAGAGCTTGCCCTCCTCGGCCAGCATCAGGATCG
>CAZNNH010000250.1:0-6782 GCA_964574335.1 uncultured Acidobacteriota bacterium
TAGGCGGCGTCGTAGAGGGCGGTGGTGAGGTGGGCCCGCGTCGCGTCGATGACCTGGTGGGCGCGCAGCCGCGAGTCGTCCGGCGACACCGCGAGCTGGACCTGGCTCGAGAAGGTCAGCAGCGACAGCCGATCTTCGGGGCGCAGGACGTCGACCAGCGCGTGCGCCGCGGCCTTGAGCTTCTGGAGCGGCACGCCGGCGACGCTGCTGCTGACGTCGAGGGCCAGCACCGCGTCCACCTGCTTGGTCTCGTCGTCCGTGATCTCCACGCTCTGCACCACGCCGTTGTCGCGCACCTCGAAGTCGCCGGCCTCTAGACCCAGCACCGGCTTCCCGTCCCGGACCACCGACACGTCCACCCGCACCATCTCGGTCCCGCTTGCGAAGGTGAGCACCTCCTGGGCGCCGGCCGTGCCCCCCAACACGAACAGAGCCGAGAAGAAGACCGCCCTCCTCATGGCCGGGCTCCCGTCTCGACCGTACCGGACGCCTGCTGTTCCGCCATCAACGCCTTCTGCCGGCCGAAACCGACGTGGTACGCCTGCCAGGGGCTGAGGTCGGCCACCCTCGCCGACGAGAGGACGCCCACCAGGACCTCGGCCGCCTCGCGAAAGCGGCCCGTGCGCTGGAGCGCCTCGCTCAGGGCGAAGGCCGCCGTCTGGCAGCCGGGGTCGGCGGCCAGCGCGGCGCGGTAGTGCTCGATGGCACCCACCGGATCGTCTCTGGCGTCGCGGAGCTCTCCCCAGAAGAGCTGGGCGAACGCGGTCAGCGAGCCGTCCTGGCTGGTCTCCACCCCGGCCGCCAGCTCGCGCTCCGCCGCGCCCCAGTCTCCGGCGCGGCGCAGCACACGCCCCAGGCGGAGCCGCGCCTCGGCCAGGCGCGGGGCGAGCCGCAACGCCTCACGGTAGCAGCGCTGCGCCTCCGCGGCGGCGTTGCGGATCGGGGCCCCGGCGAGGGTGAGCCCGTCGGGGAAGGCCGCCAGCTCGTAGCTCATGCCCGCCGCCAGCCAGCCGTCAGCGGCGTCCGGGAAGAGGCGCGTACACTCCTCGAAGAACCCGAGCGCCTTGGCCGGCGAAGAGGCCGAGAGCTGGTGGTAGCCCACCATCAGCAGCCAGCTCTGGTGCAGATCGGCAGGGGCGTCCTTGGCCAGCACGGCCCGGCCGATCGCGATCTGCGCGTCCGCCTCGAGGCCGCGGGCGTTGCCCCAGAGACGGAAGCCCAGCGCGGTGTGGAGCAGGAGCGCCGCCCGGCGCAGGGGCAGGTCCTCCCGGGGCAGCGACGCAGCGAGCTTCTCCAGGTCCTCCGGCGGCCACTGCAGCACCTCCGACATGGCGCGCGCCACCTCCCCGTCGAGAAACGTCCGCAGCAGCTCCGTGTAGACCAGGAGGTTGGGTCGGGACGGCCGTCTGACCGTGAACGGCTCGCGCAGCTCCTCGAGAGGCGCGCCGTCCGCGCCGCGGACGGTCAGCCGCAGCTCGTAAGCCCCAGGCGTGAGCCCCTCGCGAGCGACCGGCTCCAGGCGCCGGGCCGTGCCGTCGGCGCCGGGGGCCAGGGGCTCGTCGGCCTGGCTCTGCCGGCTCTTGCCGCGCTCGTCGACAACGTCGTAGTCGAAGGAGGCCCCCCGTGCGGCATCCGCCGACTCGCCGCCGTAGACCTCGAAGTAGCAGTACAGCGGCGTGGCCGACGCGAAGCGTCGGCTCACGCTCATCCGCGGCCGACTGGAGGCATCCTCGCCGGGCATGTCGCTCAGGATCGGCGTCGAGACCCTGGCGCCGCCCAGGGCCGGCACGTCGAAGGTGTGGAGCACGCTGCCGATGCTGCCGGTTCCCCGATCGCGCACCGCCAGCTTGGCCTGGCAGGGGCCGGCCGGCAGGTCGAAGGAGACCTGCAGGGGGGCCCAGACGTCGGCTCCCCGCTGCGGTGCCGCGATCCTCACCTTCCACTCGCGCCAGGGCACGAGCAGGTGGCCGGCCGGGTCGACGTGGTTCAGCTCGATCGCCAGGTCCAGCGTGGCGACCAGCGACTGATCGGCGTCCTCCTCGAACCGGACCGACCGGAGGCCGGCCTCGGCCGCCAGCACCACCCGGACCCGGTCCTTCTCCTCCGGCTCCAGCGTGAAGGCCTGCAGCCGCAGCGGGATCTCCGCTGCCGGCACCGGGCTCGACAGCGCGGCCTGGAGAACGGGGTCCTCGCCGGGACGGGTCTTCGGTGCCTGGTCGGAAGGCGCGAAGTAGCCCTTTCGGGCCCGCACGCTTTGCCCCGGCCGGCGGACCTCCACCTGCAGCTTCCGGTAGCGGCCGTCCGGCTCCGGGCGGGTCGAGGCGTAGCCGAGCAGGTAGTAGTGGGACGACTCGCGTGAGATGCGGGCCACGCCGGCCGACACGTCGTTGGGGTTGTGCAGTGAGAAGCCCCCGGTCTCCTCCGCCATCACCTCGGCCCCGGCCGACTCGTCGGGTTGGGTGAGCCGGGTGGCCATCGACAGGTCCCCCTGCTGGCGGCTGTCGGCGCCCATGCCCGAGGTCAGCCGGTGGACGTCGATGTAGTAAAGGGGGGCGTTGGTGCGGCGGGAGGCGGCCAGGAGGTCGCGGAACGCCGCAAGCCCGGGCTCGTGGACGAAGCCCTCCGAGACCAGCAGGACCGACTTGCGCCCCGGGCCCGGACCCAGCCCGCCCAGGACGGAGGAGACGGCCTCGAACAGCCGGCCCCGGCGGGCCCGGGAGAGGTCCAGCACCCGCTGCGCCTCCGCATCGATGTACGGCTTCTGGAGCTGACGATTGGATTCCTCGTACGCCTCCGCCTCCTCGGGCGTCTTCGGCGGGAACACCTGCGGCATCTGCGGGAGCTGGTTCGCCTTGTCGAGGCGGCGCCGTACCGTGTCGAAGGCCATCGGATCCCTGACCGTAGCGATCTGCAGCGCCTCCCACGCGCTCATCGCCTCGGGCAACGCGGATCGCCGCGGCTCGACCGAGTCGAGGATCGAGAGGACCCGAGGGAGCCCCTCGGGCACCCGGGCCGCCCAGGTGAGGCCGGCCCCCGGCACGACCAGGACGATCAGATCGCCGGGCCGGGTGCCCTGGTCCAGGAACTGCCGGACCGCCTTGCGAGCGGCGACGGCGCCGTCGAGGCTCAGGCCGAGGTCGTCCAGGACCACCACGTAGCTCCGCGCCGCCGACTCGGCGGCGCCCCCCTGGTTGGTGCTCGAGAGCGGGGTCGGCTCCACGGGAGCGGGCTCGGGCGACGGCGCTTCGAGATCGACGGCCTCGAACCGCGTGATCGTCTGGGGAGCACCGTCCTCGCGGACCTCGAAGTCGTCCGCGGTCAGCCCCGTGACCGGCCGCCCCTGGTCGTCGGTCACCACCGCGTCGACCAGGATCACGTCGACGCCGACCGAAAAGGTCGGCCGCTCGGGCGAGGCGGCCGGCGTCGAGCCCGGCTCCTCGCTGCCCGCTCCAGCCAGGCCCGGCGCCGCGAGGAGGCTCACGAGAGCCAGGCCCCCGACAGCGCTCCCCCAGAGGTTCCGTCGCATCAGCCTCCTCCTTCGGCCGGGGCGATCGGTGCGCCGGGCCGGGACACGCGGACGCCCACGTCATGGACATTTTATGCCCAGCGGGGATTGACGCGGCCGAGCGCGGGCCGTACCGTGTCGACGCGTTCCGCCCGGACCCGGGCCGGGCGACGGGGGCGGGAGGGTCCAGCACATGAGACGACGGGCATCCACACGGGGCAAGGCCTGGCTGGCGGGAGCCCTGCTGGCCCTCTCGCAGACGGCGGCCGCGGCGGAGACGATCCCCTTCACCGCGGAGCGCTGGGACCTCGAGGACGCGACGGTGAAGGCCCAACTGGGCCGGACGGCGGTCTCGGGAACCGCCTGGCTCAAGGACGTCGAGCTCGAGGACGGCGTCATCGAGGTCGACGTGGCCCTCACGCGGCAGCGGTCGTATCCGGCCATCATCTTCCGCCGGCAGAAGGACGGCGACTACGAGCACGTCTACCTCCGCCCGCACCGTGCCGGCTTCTACCCGGACGCGCTGCAGTACGCGCCGGCGTTCAACGGGGTGGCCGGCTGGCAGCTCTACAACGGTCCCGGCTACACCGCCGCCGCCACCCTCCCCGAGGGCCAGTGGATCCATCTCCGGCTCGAGGTCCAGGGCTCCCAGGCACGTCTGTTCGTGGGCCCGGCGCCGGAGCCGGCGCTCGTGATCGACCACCTCGAGTGGGGCGACAGGAAGGGCGGAGTCGGCCTGCAGTCGCCGCGCAACGGACCTGCGGTCTTCTCCGCCTTCTCCTGCACCGCGGCCGGCGATCTGCACTTCGCCCCACCGGCGGCGCCAGACCCCGTGCCGGGCGTCGTCCGTGACTGGTTGCTGTCCCCTGTGGGCAGGGCCCCTTCGTTCACCCCCGAGAGCTACCTCGACGGGCGGACGCCGGATCAGATCTCCTGGATGAAGGTCGAGGCGAAGCCCAACGGGCTGGTGGATGTCGCCCGCTTCCTGAAGCCGCTGGCGAGCGACACCTCCAAGGTCTGGGCACGGGCGGTGATCCCGGCCAGCCGGAAGGAGCGGCGCCGCTTCAGCTTCGGCTACAGCGACGATGTCTCCGTCTACCTGAACGGGGAGCTGGTGTTCCGCGGCCGGAGCGGCTATCGCCGCCGCGATCCCTCCTTCCTCGGCATCATCGGCTGGAACGACACCGTGAACCTCGAGCTGGAGGAGGGCGACAACGACCTCGTGTTCGCGGTCTCGGAGGACTTCGGTGGCTGGGGCTTCATGTGCCGGGACCTGAGCGCCGTCTACCAGGACCCCGGGCTGCACCTGGCCTGGGAGATCTCCGGCAAGGTGGCCGCGCCCGAGTCCGTGATCTACGACCCGGGCCGGCAGATCCTCTACGTGACGGGCTACCGGGACGGGTCGGTTGCCAAGGTCTGCCTGGACGGCCAGCTCCAGCCCAACTGGGTCACAGGGCTGAATGCCCCCACCGGCATCCGGCTGTCGGCGTCCGACCGCCTCTTCGTCGTCGAGCGGCCAGGGCTTTCGGAGATCGACCCGTCGAGCGGCGAGATCACGGCCCGCTACCCGGTCCCGGATGCCGGTTTCCTGAACGACCTCGCCTTCGACGAGAAGGGCGCGATCTACGTGACCGACACCCTCAAGGACTGCGTCTTCCGGGTCGCCGAAGCCAAACCGGAGGTGTGGATCCAGGGTGAGGCGTTCGCGGGTCCGAACGGCATCCTGGTCGAGGACGGCCGGCTGTTGGTGGGGGTCACGTCGGACGGGACGATCAAGACCGTGGACCTGGAGACCAAGCAGGTCGACACGCTGGTGACGCTGGGACCGGGGAGCAACATGGACGGCTTGGTGAGCGACGGCGAGGGTGGCTTGCTCTTCTCCGACTACTTCGGCCGTCTGTTTCGCCTCGACGCCCAGGGTCAGCGGACGGTGCTCCTGGACGGCCGTGGCCCCTACCGGTACTGTGCCGACTTCGGGCTGGTTCCGGGGAGCGGCCTGATCGTGATCCCGGCCCTGTACGGCCAGCGGATCACCGCCTACCGCTACGACGCGTTGGCCACGGGCGCGACGAGCCGGTAGCCGCCGCACCGATGCCCGAGAGCCCCGCGTTCGCCCGGTTCCTGGCCAGCCTGGCCACCTCGCCCGACGACCGCCGCCGCGCCGACGAGCTCGACCTGGCGGCCCTGGGAGCGCTCGCTTTGCCGGAGCGCGCGCGAGCCGAGGTCCTGCTGCTGGACCGCCTGCGCACCCGGCCCAGGGACCGACGCGTCTACTCGGCGCTCGAGATGGTGGGCTCGAGCGCATCGCTGGGGCCGCTGCGAGAGGCCGTCGGACGGGAGTCCGGGTGGGCGCAGGTGCGGGCCGCACGCCGCCCTGGCCCGATGGCTGCGGCTGGGAAAGCCGCCCGAGCCTGAACCGGAGCAGAAGCCGGACTAGGATCCGGTCAGGGCAATTTCACGCGGGCCCGGGGCCGGGGGCCTCGAACCAGGCGTTGGCCTCTTCGTAGCTGATGGCGCTGCGCAGCATCCGCTCGTACGTTCCTTCTCGGGTCCATTCCCGCGCCATCTCCTGCAGCAGACGCAGGGCCGCCCTCATGGGCCGGGGCCCGAAGCTCAGTCGGGCCACCCCCATGGCCTGGAGCTCGGGGACCGGCGGCGTGCCCGCTCCGGCGATCAGGTTCAGGGGCCCGTCGAGGCCCGACACCAGCTCGGCGAGCCCGGCGCGGGCGAGATCGCCCATGTCCGGCACGAAGACGCAGTCCGCCCCGGCGGCCAGGTAGCGGTTCCCCCGGCGAACCGCCTCGCCGATGCGCTCCGCAGGCGCGGCGGAGCCCAGCAGACACGCGTCCGTGCGGGCGTTGATGACCAGGGGCACGCCGGCGGCCTCGGCCATGGCCCGAATCGCCCGGATCCGCTCCTCCACGACCTCCACGTGAAGCAGCCCGACATCGTGTCCGATGCCACGCCCCGACGGACGGTCCTCCAGGTTGATGCCCACCGCGCCGGCGTCCAGAACCCGGCGGGCGGCCTCGGCGACGCCTTGAACGGAACGCCGGTAGCCGGCCTCGATGTCGGCGCTCATCGGGACCGCGACGCGACGCACGATGCGCTCCACCACCCGCGCCGTGTCCTCGGCGGCGCGGGGACTGGATCGAACCCCTGGTGACGCTGCGGGCGGAATAGGGGTTCCGACCGGTCGTCGCTCCTGGACGCGCAGACGGGTCCCTCCAACGAAGAAGGGGAGCCGGCGCCTGCCGGCGCCGGCTCCCGGAACGTC
>CAZNNH010000251.1:0-6751 GCA_964574335.1 uncultured Acidobacteriota bacterium
CTAGCGGGTCCGGCCGGCGTCCAGGCTCGACAGGGCGAGACTCAGGTGGCGATGGCGACCCTCTTCCGAGACACCGCGCATGGTCGGGTTGCCCGCCACCTGGAGCGGAGTCATCCCGATCCGCTGAATGAAGATTGCCGAGACCCGCTTCAGGTAGCCGCCGCCGGCGGCGCGTCCTTTTCGGCGACGGGGGCGAAGCCGCGCTCGGCGAGCCAGTCGGCGGCGGCCTGCCGGCGCTCCTGGAACACCACCGCCAGCAGCTCGTCGCCGGCAACGGGCTTGAGCGCCGCATCGACGACCTGCAGGCTCTTGCCCCGCCGGATCGCCAGCGGCAGCAGCAGGCTGTGCTCCCCGCCGGCCGGCTCCTCGTCAGCGTCCGCGCGGCGGGCGCTGACCTTCTCGCAGCGCCAGGTCTCCAGCCGACCGGTCCTGCGCTCGAGGCGGATCGTCCACAGCTCCAGGCTCCGGGGCTCGCCGAAGAGGACCTTGGCGCCGATCCGCTCCACCATCTCCCGGGTGACGCTGAGGTGGCCCTTGCGTAGCGCCACCCACACCTTCGGCACCCGGTAGCTCTGGCGGGCCAGCCGCGCGAACAGCAGGTTCACCTCGTCGTTGGCCGTCACCGCCAGACAGGCCGCCCGTCCGTCGAGCCCGGCCCGCAGCAGGATCGACTCGTGGAGCCCGCTGCCGTGGAGCACGCGCAGGCCCTCGTTCTCCGCCGCCCGACAGGCGTCGTGGTTGGTGTCGATCAGCACCACGTCCTCGGAGGCGTCGCGCAGCAGCCGTGCGAAGGTGCGGCCCAGGTCGCCGGCGCCCAGGATCACGTAGCCGCGTCCGGAGCGGCGCGCTACGCCCAGCAGGCGCGCCAGCAGGCCCCCGGTCAGCCCCTGGACCCCCACGGTGATGGCGATCACTAGGAAGACCAAGGCGCGGAGCTGGTGCCCGCCCGGGATCCCCGCCGCGTCCAGGCTCTGGGTGAACAGCGAGGCCACGGCCGCCGCCACGATCCCCCGCGGCGCCAGCCAGGCGATGAAGGCCTTCTCGCGACGCTTCAGGTCGGAGTGGTAGGTGCCGGCGATCACGTTGAGCGGACGCACCACCAGCATCAGCACCAGCACCGTGATCAGTCCCGGACGCCCGAGCGCCTGGACCTCGGCCAGGCGAACGTCGGCGGCCAGCAGCACGAACAGCATCCCGATCAGCAGGACGGTGAGCTGCTCCTTGAACTCCTTGAGATCGTCGAGGGCATGGGTCCGGGCGTTCCCCATCACCAGACCCGCCGCCACCACCGCCACGATGCCGCTCTCCGGGAAGAGGGCGTTGCTGGCCTGGAAGACCAAGAGGGCCAGGGACAGGGCGAAGACGTTCTCCAGCCCCTCCGGGACCACCCGCCGGAAGCGGAGCAGCAGGGCGATCAGCAGACCGCCCAAGAGCCCGACGGCGAGGCCGACGCCCATCCGCGAGACCAGGCCCCACGGTCCGGTCGCCAGCGACCGCAGCGACGGGCTGATGACCACCTCCAGGGTGACCACCGCCACGATCGCCCCCACCGCGTCGCCCAGCACGCCCTCGGCCTCGAGCACGGTCGCCACCTTGGGGACCACCCGAATCCGGCGCAGCAGCGGCGTGATCACGGTGGGGCCGGTTACGATCACCAGCGACCCGAAGAGAGCCGAGAGCCCCCACTCCCAGCCGAGCAGCAGGCGAGCGCTCAGGGTCCCGCCCACCGCCGTGACCAGCGCCCCGATCGTCACCAGCCCGCGGATGCTCCGCGCCTCGCGGCGGAGGCGCCGCAGGTCGAGGTTCATGCCACCCTCGAACAGGATCACGGCCACCGCGAAGCCGACCAGGCTCTGCAGGGTCGGGCCCAGGGTGGCGGGCCGCACCAGGTCGAGAACGTCGGGGCCCAGCACCACGCCAGCGCCTAGCAGCAGCACGATGCCGGGGATCCGAAGGTGCCGGGCCAGCGCCTGCACCACCATCCCGACGAAAAGCGCCACCGCGATGGTGAGCGAGGGGTCGTCGAGGGCCAGACCGTGCTGGAGCGCTTCTTCAGGAACCATGGTAACGAGTCGTTGATGCTCCCACCCGCCGGCGGCGCTGTCAAAGAGGAGGGCGGAGCCGGCCTATCTGCTCACTCCGGCCAGGACGAGAGCTCCGGGAGAACCGCCGCCCCGGCGCGCGGCCTACGGACCGGCGCAGGGGAGCCGCCCGGCCACATACGGCTCCAGGACTCGGGCCGCCACCGCGTGGCCCAGGGTGTTCCAGTGGCCGTCGTACCGGTAATACGCCTCCTTCCCGTCGGCCTCCGCCTGGCGCAGCGCCTCGGTCGGGTCGAGCAGCTCGAGCCCCAGACGATCACAGACCCGGCGCAGCTCGTCGATCACCGCCTGGCGCCGCCACAGCCGCCCCATGCCGTAGCGCTCGCAGGTGAGGCGCCAGGCGTCGTCATTGACCTCGAAGCGGGTGGGAACGTAGAGAACGGCGAAGCCGGCCCCGCGCGACCTGGCCTCCTGCGAGAGCCGCTCGATCAGGGCCCCGGTCAGCTCCCACAGCGGGGCGATCTCGCCGGCGAAGCGCGGCGGGCCGTACACGAGGTACTCGCGGGGAGGCGACGTCGAGAGGGGCGGGAACAGGCCCAGCCGCTCGACGACCCGATGCAGGCCCGGAGCCGCCCGGGCGGTGCGCTGGGAGAGCAGCCGAAGCGCCATCGATCCGCGGAACGGCGGAGGCGGCTCCGGCGGGGTCGCCTCCCGCTCCGGCACCGGCACGTTCTCGAGCCGGAGCTCCCCCTGGTCGAGGACGAAGACCGGCTTCGGCTGGCCGGCCATGCCGATCGACTGCGAGTTGTAGAACAGGTCGTTCGAGTAGAAGAGCAGCACCACCAGTTCGGGCTGGTAGCGCCAGGACTCGCGCTCGAGCTCCAGCAGCTCCTGGTCCGTGCTGTAGCCGACCGTGCCGGCGGTCAGAACCTCGACCGGCTCCGAGGGGCAGGAGAGAAGCCGCTCCAGCACCGCTCGTACGGTCTGCTCCTCTTCGACGTAGTAGCCGGCAGCGAAGGAGTCGCCCAGCAGCAGCACCCGTCGCACCCCGGCCGGCTTCTGGTAGGCGCGCAGCGGGCCGCGCTGCCCCTGGGCGTTCACCCGGATGGTGATCTGGAACTCCTCGCGCGACAGGTGGGCCACCGCTCCGGGCACCTTGACCCATCCCAGGTTGGGGTCGTGGCGGTGGAGCGGCTGCTGATCGGGGTCCGGCATCTGTGCCGACACCAGGGCCCGGGCGCCGAGCTCGATCGCCGCCAGACAGAGCAGCAGGCTGGCGAGGGAGACCGCCAAGCCCAGCAGCCATCCCCTTCTCCGCCTCGCGCGCCCTTCCCGCACCGCGGCTAGCCTAGCACGCGAGGCGATCCTCCCGAGCCTCCAGCACTATGGAGGCCTTCGGGTGCAAACTTGGGGCTTCAGGGCACGGCCAGTCCCTGCTCGAGGAGGGCCCCCAATGACCGAGACCAGCGTCCTCGACTCGATCCGGACCCTGCTGCGCGCCCGCGGCGCCGCCTTCCGGGAGGTCCAGCACGCCCCCACCCGCACCTCGGAGGAGTCGGCCCGTGCCCGCGGGGTGCCTTTGGCCCTGGGCGGCAAGGCGATCGTGGGCAAGTGCGACGAGGCCTTCCGCCTGTTCGTCTTCAGCGCCGCCCGACGGCTCGACTCGGGGGCGATCCGGCGCCACTTCGGCTCCCATCACCTCCGCTTCGCCAGCGCCGACGAGCTCCGGCAGATCACGGGCCTCGAGCCGGGCGCGGTCCCTCCCTTCGGCCGCCCGGTGCTGCCGCTCGATCTCTACGTGGACGAGTCGATCCTGGACAACGACCAGATCGCCTTCAACGCCGGCTCGCTGACCGACTCGATCGTGATGGGTCGCGCCGCCTACCTCGAGCTCGCCCGCCCTACCGAGGTGTTCTCCTTCACCCGCCCGTTCGACCCGAAGCCGACCTGATCCACGGGTCGGCCGACACGCTCCGGACGACCGGGAGGCGGCCCAGGCCGGCCGGCTCCGGCTAAGCCGGCGGGTAGCGCTGGCCGGTGGCCACCTCGCCGATCCGCGTGGCCTCGGTGATCTGGATGGCGCGGCCGAGAAGCCTTCGGCCGGGTCGCCCTCGGAGAAGACCAGCTCGCCGGTGCGGTAACGGCCGACGGCTGCCGAGCCGGGCCAGGCGGGCGCGCTTCTCGGCGGGCAGACCGGCCGCGAACGCGGTGAGACGCAGGATCGTCTCGAGACGTGGCCGGGTGCCGTCTCGTCGGGGTTCCATGGGAGTCGAGGGCGGCCTACCCGCTGCCCGAGTCGTCGGCCCGCAGCCGGCGTGGCAGAGGCCCCTCGGGCGTGGGCCCGAAGCGCTCCAGCCACAGGTGGCGAATGGCCAGCCAGGGGTGCCGAAAGAGCATCCTGGGTCCGGCCCGCCGCATCACGCCGCGGATCCTCTCCCGCTCGGCCGGCCGGTAGCAGTGGATCTGACACACCCGGCACGCCGGCTTGTCGTCGCCGTAGGGGCACTTGTCGAGCCGGGCCTGGGCGTAGGCGAAGAGAGCCCCACACTCGGCGCAGGGCGCGACGCCACCGGGGTGACGGGACTCGCAGTCGATGTCGACCATGGCGCGAACGGTCCGCTGCTCGGTGCGGATGCGGCGCCCGGCCCTCTGGCTCCCCTTCATGGCCCTCGAGCTTCCACGGTATCGGCCACGGCTTGCCCGGTCAAGGGAATCGGACCCCGTGGTAGCCTTCGGCGGACCATGGCCCAGATGATCCCGGACGCCTTGCCGCCCGGCCGCAGCGCGGCCGAGGGCCTGGTCTTCTCGCGGCTGCAGCTCCTCCCCGACGACTGCCTGGTGTACTACGAGCCGGCGGTCGGCGATCGTTACCCCGACTTCGTGGTGATCCTCCCCGACACCGGCCTGCTGGTGATCGAGGTCAAGGGCTGGCGCCCGTACCAGATCGTGGCCGGCAGCACCCACAGCATCCAGCTCCAGGAGCGCGCCGGGGCCCCCGAGGAGGTCCGGGCCAACCCGATCCGGCAGGCCCGCGACTACATGCACCGGCTGATGGACGTCTGCCGGCGTCATCCGGCCGGGGCCGGCCTGCTCCACGAGACGGGAGCGTATCGGGGCCGCTTCGTGTTCCCCTTCGGCTTCTGCGCCGCGCTGTCGCAGATCACCGAAGCCGAGCTGCGCGGCCATCCCCTGGGCGACCTCCGATCGATCCTGCCGGCGACCCATGTGGTGGCGGCGGACGAGCTGGCGGCCTGGGCCCGCCTCGGCGGCGCGGAGATGAAGGAGCGGCTGGCCGCCTTCTTCGATCCCTCGTGGCCGATCCCCCGGCTGACCGAAGCGCAGGTCCAGGCGCTGCGGACCATCATCCATCCCGAGGTGCTGGTCCCGCCGACGCCGACCCAGCTCGCCGAGGTGGCGGCGCTGGGCGCGCAGCTCCTGCTGGCCACCGAGCGCGGCCGCGCCTCGGCGCCCGACCTGCGCACCCTGGACCTGGAACAGGAGCGGGTGGCCCGCGCCCTGGGCACCGGCCACCGCCTGCTGTTCGGCGTCGCCGGCTCGGGCAAGACCATCGTGCTGTTGGCCCGCGCCCGCCTGCTTTCCCAGGCGCTGCCGTCAGGAAGGGTCCTGGTCCTCTGCTTCAACGTGGCGTTCCGCTCCTACCTGCGGGCGGTCCTCGAGCCGTGCGCCAACGTCGATGTGCTCACCTTCCACGGCTTCGGGGCCCGCAACGGCGTCCCCTTCGCCCAGCAGACGCCCGAGGAGTACGGTCGCGCGCTGGGGGAGGTCCTGGCCTCGGGCCAGGGTGACGCCGGGCGCTACGACGCGGTCCTGATCGACGAGGCCCAGGACTTCGACCCGAGCTGGTTCCGCTGCGCGACGCTTTCGCTCAAGCAGCCGCGGGACGGGGACCTCCTGATCGTGGGCGACCGCAACCAGACCAGCTACCCGCGGGACCGGGTGTCGTGGAGCCGCCTCGGCATCTCCGCCAAGGGGCGGTCGCGGATCCTGAGAAGCAACTACCGCAACACCCGGGCGATCCTAGAGGCGGCCGCCCCCTTCGCCGACGAGGAGGGGGACGAGGACGGCATCGCGGGCGCCGCCTGTGATCCGGCGCGGGCTCGCCGCAGCACCGAGCTGCGGCCAGTGCTGATGGAGCGAAAGACCCGCGAGGCCGAGCTGGAGGCCGTGGAGGAGCTGGTCGGGGACCTGCTGGCCGGCCGGCTGGCGGGCCAGCGGCTCCGTCCGCTCCAACCCTCGGAGATCGGCCTCCTCTACCGTCGCGCCGACGAGCCCATCCTCGCTTCCCTGGCGGACCTGGTGGCGCGCTTGGGCCACCTGGCGCCCGTGGTCTGGCTGAACCGGAAGGCGCCGAGGCGGGATCCACGCCAGGAGGTGCTCCAGCCCGGCATCAAGCTCCAGACCATCCACTCGGCCAAGGGGCTGCAGTACCGGGCGGTGGTGCTGCTCTTCGCCGACCAGCTCGGCGGCGGCGCGCCGGAGCCGGACGGCGACCGACGGCTGCTCTACGTCGCCCTGACCCGTCCGGAGGATGCGCTGGCCGTGACTTGCCTCTCGCGCGAGGCGGTCATGCCTTCGGACCTGGTCGAGACGCTACGGGTCTCGCCGGCCTTCCTGCACGCGTGAGCTTCACGCGGCGCCCGGGGGACATGACCGGATTCGTCCGCCCTGCCAGCGAATCCGGATCGTGT
>CAZNNH010000252.1:0-6737 GCA_964574335.1 uncultured Acidobacteriota bacterium
CCGCTATCAAGCGGGGGGCTCCCGCCCCCCGAACCCCCGGACCCGAACGCGGCGAGTTCCGACGTCGCGTCTAGTCTGGCGCCCGAGGCCTCCGGCGCAAGAGGCCGCCCCCACCTTGCCGGCACCGGTCTTCAGAGTGCCGTTCTGCGTTTCGAGAATGGGGTGAGTGAGATGGAGCTCGAGGTTCTGGGATGGGACGAGACGTGGCGGGAGGCGTTCGCGGCTCACGCCGAGCGAGGCTATCTCCCCGGGCGGGTGGCCTCGGACTATGGCCGGCTCTGCCATGTGCGGGCCCCGTGGGGCCCGACGGTTGCCGAGGTGGTGGGGCCGCTGGCCCACGCGAGCCCGGAAGACCGGCCGGTGGCCGGCGACTGGGTGGCCCTCGAGCGGGGGTCGAGGCCGCTGATTCGGGCGGTGCTTCCACGTCGCAGCGCGGTGGGTCGCGGGGCCGCGGGCGGGCGGACCGAGCGCCAGGTGGTGGCGGCCAACCTCGACTGGCTGATGGTCGTGGACGGACTGGACGCTCCCCCGAGCCAGCGCCGTCTGGAGCGCCTGCTGATACTTGCCTGGGAGGGTGGGGCGCGGCCCGCGCTGGTCCTGAACAAGGCCGACCTGTGTCCCGACCCGGGGCGGGTCCTGCGCGAGATCGAAGCCGCCCATCCCGGACTGCCAGTGCGGGTGGTGAGCGCGGCCCGAGGGGACGGGCTCTTCTCCCTGCGACCGTTTCTCGAAGGCCACCAGACGGTTGCGCTCGTGGGTCGCTCGGGGGTGGGGAAGTCGAGCCTGATCAACCGGCTCCTGGGCGCGGACGTGGTCGAGACCCGCCCGGTTCGGGAAAGGGACGGGAAGGGCCGCCACACCACCACCCGGAAGGAGCTGCTGGTTCTCCCCTCGGGTGGCGTGCTGATCGACACCCCCGGGCTGCGGGAGGTGGCGCTCTGGGATGACGGCGGGGCGGTCCAGCGGACGTTCGGCGACGTCGAGCGGCTGGCCCGGGACTGTGCCTTCCGCGACTGCGGCCACACCGTCGAGCCGCGGTGCGCGGTGCGGCAGGCGGTGGCCGATGGGCGGCTGGACGAAGGGCACCTGGTCGGCTACCTCAAGCTGCGAGCCGAGCTCCGCCACGCCAGGGAAAGGCGCGACGGCCTTCTCCGGCTGGAGGAGAAGCGGCGCTGGAAGGCCATCCACAAGGCGGCCCGTCGCTTCCACGGCCGGGAGTAGTGGAAGAGCCGGCCGACCCGGCCGGGTCGGCTAAGATGGAAAGGTGCCCGACAGTGGAGAGTCTCTGACCCGGATCAGCCGGGAGGTGGAGGCGTGCCAGCGCTGCCCACGGCTGCGCGAGTGGTGTGAGAAGACGGCCCGAGAGAAGGTCAAGCGCTTCCGCGAGGGGACTTACTGGGGAAGGCCGGTGCCGGGGTTCGGCGATCCTCGGGCACGACTGCTGGTGGTGGGCCTGGCTCCGGCGGCGCACGGCGCCAACCGGACCGGACGGATCTTCACCGGCGACCGTTCCGGCGACTTCCTGTTCGCGGCCCTCCATCGCGCCGGGTTCGCCAACCAGGCCCACTCGGTGGCCCGCGACGACGGCCTTCGCCTGAGCGACTGCTACGTCACGCCGGCCGCCCGCTGCGCACCGCCCGCCAACCGGCCCACCCGTGAAGAGCTACAGGCCTGCCGGGGGTTTCTGGTGCGGGAGTGGCGTGTGCTGCCACGGCTGCGGGCGGTGCTCGCCCTCGGCAAGGTCGCCCAGGACGCCACGGTGGCGGCGCTGCGGGAGATGGGACGCGTGCCGGAACGGAAGGCGTTCGCCTTCGGCCACGGCGTCTGTCACGACCTCGGCGACGGGCTGAGTCTCTTCGCCTCCTACCACCCCTCGCAGCAGAACACGTTTACCGGTCGGCTGACCGCCGCCCGCTTCGATGCGGTGCTGGGGCAGGTCAGAAGGCACCTCGACGGGAGGTCCTGATTGAGATTCGTCGGGTCGGCGCTTCTGGTGATGGCGGTCGCGGGGAACGCGGCCGGCGAGATTCGCGAGGCCTCGTTCCCGTCGACGAGCCTGGGGCGCGAGGTTCGGTACGTGGTCGAGTTGCCCGACTCCTATGCTGCGGGCGAGGGGCACTACCCGGTGCTGTACGTGCTGCACGGGCTCTTCGAGGGGTCCAGCTTCTGGCAGCGGCGGAGCCTCTCCCCCATCCTCCACCAGGCCGAGGAGAGGGGAGACGTCCCGGAGCTGATCGTGGTGGCGGTCGATGGGGGGAACTCCTTCTTCGTGAACGGGCCCGCCGGACGCTTCGGGGACCTGGTCACCCATGACATCGTCGACCACGTCGAGCGCACCTACCGCGTTCAGAAGGGCCGGCAGGCGCGGGCGCTGCTGGGGGTCTCGATGGGCGGCTACGCGGCGCTCCGGATCGCCCTCGAGCATCCGGAGGCGTTCGCGGCGGTGGCCGCCCACAGCGCGATGCTGCTCGAGGAGATTCCCTCGCCTGCGGAGGGGGCCGGACGCTGGCACATGGCGGCCTTCCACCAGGTCTTCGGCGACCCGATCGACCCCGAGCTGTGGCGGGCCTCCGACCCGCTCACGTGGGTCGACTCCGCGGACAGGGCCCGGCTCCCGGCCTTGTACTTCGACTGCGGGTCCGAGGACCGCTACCGCCTCTACGAAGGGAACCGCGAGCTCCATCGCCGGCTGGAAGCGGCCGGCATCCCCCACCAGTTCACGCTGGCGCCGGGAGACCACGGCTACGAGTTCGTCCGCTCGCGGCTTCGGGAGAGTCTACGGTTCCTGGGAAGGCGGCTGAAGGCGCCAATCACCGTCCGTCTCGACGAGCCACGCGGCCACTGAGTCGGCTCTAGAGCGCCACCCCAACCGACCAGGTGAACAGCCAGTTCTTCGAGGCGTCACTGGTGACCTGCCGGGCCACCCGACCTTGGCCGAAGCTAGACAGCCCGACTCAAGGTCGACCCCGAAATAGGTGCCGTCGGTCGGCTTCCTCACCGCGACCTGGCGCACGTTCCAGTCCGAGTCGTTCAGCGCCACCTCCGCCAGCACTGTCTGGTGCGTCGACAACCGGACCGCCCCTTGACGTGCGCGCCGGTCTTCCTCGCCTCTCGCGATCGTGGCGATGATTCGCCGAGCCAGGTTCGGCTCGTCGAGCCTCTGGGCTGCGGTGGCGAAGACCGACGGCCATCCAGGCGTACGGCGCGAGGCGGTGAACCGGCTCCAAGGTGCTCGCGGAAGTCGCGGAAACGGACAGCGATCGGCGGGGGGCTGAAGCGCGGATTGGCCTCGCCTACCGATTCCTCAGGAGCGCACGAAGGGTCGGCAGCGCCTCGAGGTCCTTCGGCCGGCCCGCGGCCGTCTTCGAACGGATGATGTCCTCGAGCGAGGCGACGGGCACCAATAGACCGTCTCCCAGGTCGTACCGGACCACGTTGAGAAGCAGGTCCCCGTACCCCTCGGTCCCATCAGGCCGGAACACGATATCGAGGTCGCCGTAGCGAGTTGACAGAAGCAGCGACCCGCGCACTCCCGCCAGACGGTCCGGGTCACAGGGGAACAGCGCCTCGCCTGTTGGATCCAGAGGGTCGACGAGTCCTCTGACCCGTGGCTCCATCTCCGCGAGGGCATCGGCGAGCCGCTTGAGGTTCGCACCGTCCGTCGACGGGCAGATGTCGGCGTCACCGGTGCGTAGCGGAGAGCCGTGGAGCGTAGCGGCCAGCATGCCGACGACCACGTACTGGACGTCGTGCTCGGCGAGCGTCAGGAAGATCCGCTCCGGCTGAAATCGCGGCACGTCAGGTGATGGGACGGGCGTTGCGGGCACGCTCTTCGAACGCCAGCACGTCGAGAAGGTACTGCAGGCGCTCCGCGGGCGACCAGCTCAGACGCTCTTTGATCTGGTCGAGGTCGACACCCTCCCGATCCTCGCGACCGCTCTCGCGCTCGTCGATTCCACGTTCAGGCACTTGGCGATGGTAGCCCCGGGTGCTGACAGAGGCAATCCCGGCATCCGCTAGCCGGGAACCCAGTTCTCGGGCCTGTTGGGACGAACGCCCGCGTAGAGGGCGCGTAGCTTCGCGATGTCGCCCTCCAGGTCCCCGGTGGCGGAGAACGGGGTCATGACCACCACCGCCTGCTTGCCGTAGTCGAAGGCCACCGGCACGATCGGCACCCCGGCGCCTTCGGCGATGCGGTAGAAGCCGGTCCTCCACTGCTCGACCCGGCGGCGGGTCCCTTCCGGGGTGACGGCCAGGAAGAGCTGGGGGCTCTCCCGATAGAGGGCCACGATCTTGCCCACGATGCCGTGGGCGGCGCTGCGGTCGACCGGGATGCCGCCCAGCCAACGGAGCACGGCCCCGAGCGGGAACCAGAACAACGACTGCTTGGCGATGAAGGAGAACCGGATGTTCAGCGCCCAGCCCGCCAACAGCCCGACGAAGAAGTCCCAGTTGGAGGTGTGGGGGGCCACGATCACCACGCACTTGGGGACGTCCGGGAACTGCCCGTCGATCCGCCATCCAGAGAGCGAGAGCCCGAGGCGTCCGAAGGCGGCCGAGAAGGGGTTGTGACGCGTCGGCACCGAGGGGCCGGGGATGGGAGCCTTCACGCGACGCCCTCGCCCGACCGAGCGTGGCCGCCACGGTGTGGAGCCAGCGTTCTCAAGCCTCCCGAAGCGCGGTGGGGATGGGCAGGCGGGCCCCCCGCAGCGCGGGCAGCACCCCCCCCACCACCCCCATCACGAGGGCGAAGGCCATGGCGATGCCGAGTGTCATGGGGGTGAGCTGGAAGTTGAAGGCAATCTCGCTGAAGCTCTGGGTCAATCCGGTGGCGGTGGAGAAGCCGTTCATCGGGAAGGCCAGCAAGCACCCGATCGCGCCGCCCACCGTGGCCAACAGCGTCGACTCGATCACGAAGGAGATCAGGATGGCGCGACGGGAGAAGCCCAGTGAGCGCAGGGTGCCGATCTCGCGGGTGCGTGCCGCCACGATCGCGTACATCGTGTTCATGGTGCCGAAGACCGCTCCCACCCCCATGACCAGGGCCACGAAGGTGGCCAGCGCCTGGAGGATCCGGGAGAGCGATCCGGCCTGCTCCGCGTAGTACTGGCGCTCCGACAGCGCCTGGAGCTGCATCTGCGGCTGGTCGCGGATGAAGCGGTCCAGCTCGGGGATCTGGGCCTTGTCCTTCATGCGTACCACCAGCGAGTTGCTCCCCGCGCCGCGCTGGAAGATCGCGCCGAAGGTGTCGAAGTCGCCCCAGACCTCACTCTCGAAGGCGCCGCCCTGCGACTCGAAGATGCCCACGATCTTGAACTGCTTCTGCTGGTACTTGATGCTGCGACCCAGCTCGAGCCCAGAGAGCCGCTCGGTCAGCCTTCGGCCCACCATCACCTCGTCCAGGCCGGGGGTGAAGGCCCGCCCCTCGATCACGTGGATCCCGCCCCGCACCTCGAAGGCCCGCGGCGTGACGGCACGTAGCGAGACGTTCACGGGCTCGCCGTCACCCTTCCTGGGCAGGCCGATCACCACCACCCACTCCCAGGAGGCCATCGGCTGGCCGTCCGAGCCGCGGGCGATCCGGTCGTCGACCACGATCAGGTTGCGATCGGCGATGGGAACCGCCGAGGTCATCTCGGAGGCCGAGCCGCGCTGCACGATGATGGCGTTGTCGTCACGACCGGTGGCCCGCAAGGCGGCCCGAAACCCGTCGGCCATCGACATCAGCACCGCGAAGACGGCCACCACCAGCGCGATACCCCCGACCGCCAGCACCGTGACCTGCCAGCGGACCCGAATGTTGCGCAAGTTGTAGTAGAGGGGGAGGGCCATGGGAGCTACACCGTCCTCAGCATGTCGGTGATCCGGGCCCGGTAGGCGCCGAGCGCCGGCACCAGGCCGGCAGCCAGCCCGAGGAACAGCGCCACCCCGAAGCCCAGCAGCGCCACCAGCGGGCGCAGCCTCAGCTCCGACAGACCGAGGCTGCCCAGGGCCTCGCTGATCCCCGGGGCGTGGGTGAGTCCGAAGAGGAGGACGTGGCTGCTGCCCATCCCCAACGCCCCCCCCAAGGCGCCCAGCAGCAGCGACTCCGCCACCACCAGCCCCATCACCTGGGCGCTGGTGAAGCCCAGCGTCTTCAGGACCGCGATCTCGGTGCGCCTCTCCCGCACCGCCATGCTCATGGTGTTGGCGGTGACCAGCAGGATGGTGAAGGTGACGGCGATCCCGATCCCGTTGAGCAGCAGGGCCAGGTTGCCGGCCATGCCGATGAAGCTGGCGGCGAAGGCCTTCTCGGTCTCGGTGCGGGTCTGGGCGTCGCTGTTCCGGAAACGCTCGTCGATTCTCCGGCTGACCTGGCCCGCCTGGTCGGGATTCTCGATCTCCACGTAGTAGAGGCCGGCCCCGAGCCGCCGGCCGGTCGACTCGTAGAGGTACTTGAAGTGGAACAGCATCATGTTGGTGTCGGTGCCGGGGTAGCGGGCGGGGTCGGTGTCAAAGACCCCCCGCACCACGAACTCGAAGGGCCCATCCGGCTTGCGGTACGGGGGGATGAAGCTCTCCAGGAAGAAGCTGTCCCCCACCTTCCAGCCATACCGGTCCGCCACCTTGCGACCGATCACGCAGCCGCGCAAGTCCTGCAGGAAGGCCTGGTACTCGGCGTCCTCGAGCTGGTACTCGGGGTAACGGTGATCTCTTCGGCGTCCCTTCGGTAGACCTTTCGCACGTCACGCACTTCC
>CAZNNH010000253.1:0-6551 GCA_964574335.1 uncultured Acidobacteriota bacterium
CAGGAGGGCCGGCCGGGGGAAGCTGCCCCTGCGGGAGCTGACCGAACAGGCGCTCCTGCAGCAGGTGGCCCCGGCGGGCGCGCTGGTCAACGGCCAGGGCGACATCCTCTACTTCCACGGGCGCACCGGGTTGTACCTGGAGCCGGCGGCAGGCGAGGCCGGCGTCAGCAACATCCTGAGGATGGCCCGCGAGGGGTTGCGGCGCGACCTGACCACCGCCCTGCACAAGGCAGCCGCCACCGGCGAGACCGTGAGCCGTCCGGGCCTGCGCGTCAAGACCAACGGCGCCTTCACCACGGTCGACCTGACGGTCCGGCGGCTGGCGACGGACCCCGACGCGACTGCAGAGACCCCTCTCTTCCTCGTGGTCCTGCAAGAAGCGCCGGTGTCGAGAAACGGGCAGGCAGAGGAGGTGCCGTCTCCCGCGGAAGCGGCGGGCGGCGACGATGGCGGAAACGACGACTCCCGGATCGCGGCGCTGAGGCACGAGCTGCGGGCGAAGGAGGAGTACCTCCAGACCGCCAACGAGGAGCTGGAGACCTCCAACGAAGAGCTCAAGTCCTCGAACGAGGAGCTGCAGTCCACCAACGAGGAGCTGCAGTCGACCAACGAGGAGCTGGAAACCTCCAAGGAGGAGCTACAGTCGGTCAACGAGGAGCTGGCCACCGTCAACGCCGAGCTGCACACCAAGGTGGCGGACCTGTCGCGGGCCAACAACGACATGAACAACCTCCTGGCGGGCACCGGCATCGGTACCGTCTTCGTGGACCATCAGCTGCGCATCCTGCGCTTCACCCCAGCCGCCACCCATGTCATCAACCTGATCCTGAGCGACGTGGGCCGGCCGGTGGGGCACATCGCCTCCAACCTGCTGGGCTACGACGGCATCGTCGAGGACACGCAGGCGGTGCTGGACGGCCTGATTCCCAAGGAGGTCGAGGTCCAGACCCGGCTGGGTGGGTGGTACACGATGCGCATCCTGCCCTACCGCACGCTGGACAACGTGATCGAGGGCGCGGTGATCACCTTCGTCGACATCACCGATGCCAGGCAGGCGCGGGAAGCGCTGCGCGAGAGCGAGGCACGGCTTCGCGAGATGTCCGAGCTTTCTGCCGGCAAGCGGCCTCGAAGCACGGTGGACGCCAGCGCCAGCGAGAAACCGCCGACGGCTGAGGAGGACCCGCCGTGACCGGAAAGGCCGAGCGGCTCGTAGACGCCGCCGAGCTGCGCAGACAGGCCGAGCGAGTCGTCCGCGAGGAGACGGCCCGGTCGCCCGATGATGGCGCGGTCCTGTCGCCCGACCAAGCCCGGAAGACGCTCCACGAGCTGCGGGTGCACCAGGTCCAGCTCGAGATGCAGAACCAGGAGCTACGCCGAGCGCGGCTGGAGCTGGAAGCCTCGCACGCCCGCTACTTCGACCTCTACGACCTGGCGCCGGTCGGCTACGTCACCATCAGTGAGGCCGGCCTGATTCTCGAGGCGAACCTCCGCGCCGCGAGCCTGCTCGGCACCCCGCGCGGCTCGATCGGCCAGACGCCCCTGACCCGATTCATCCTCTCGGAGGACCAGGACCTCTACTACCTGCACCGCCGGCGGTTGTTCGAGACGACGGAGCCACAGGCGTGCGAGCTGCGGATGGTCCACCAGGACGGCACCCAGTTCTGGGCGCACCTCTCCGCGACCGCGGCCCGGGACGAAGAGACCGGGGCCCTCGTCTGCCGCCTCGTCGTCAGCGACATCACCGAGCGCAAGCGCGCCGACCAGGCGTTGCGCCAGCAGACCATCGAGCTGCAGAGCCGCAACCTCGAGCTAAACGCCTTTGCGCACACCGTGGCCCATGACCTGAAAGCCCCTCTCACCGTCACCGCCGGGAGCGCCGAGCTCCTCAACCTGAATTTCGCGACCCTCTCCGAGGAGAGCCGACGGGCGTCGCTCGCCTCCATCCTCAGGAACAGCCGGCGGATGGCCAGCATCATCGACGAGCTGTTGCTGCTGTCGGAGGTGCGGAGGGCCGATGTGGCCTTGCACCGACTGGACACGCCCGCGTTGGTGGCCGAGGCTCGCGAGCGCCTGGCCGACCTGATCGCCAGCTCCGGCACCGAGATCGTGGCGCCGAGCCAGTGGCCGGCTGCGCTCGGCTACGGGCCGTGGGTGGCCCAGGTCTGGACGAACTACCTGAGCAATGCCATTCGCCACGGCGGTCGCCCCCCGCGGGTCGAGCTGGGCGCCGACACCGAGACCGACGGCAGGGTGCGTTTCTGGGTGCGAGACAACGGCGATGGCGTGTCCCCAGAGCGTCAGGACCTGTTGTTCACGCCCTTCACCCACCTCGAGCACGTGGGCGCCCACGGGCACGGGCTGGGGTTGTCCATCGTGCGGCGCATCACCGAGAAGCTCGGGGGGCGGTGCGGGTTCGAGAGCCTGGGGCGGGGGAGCGTGTTCCACTTCAGCCTGCCGGGTGCAGAGGGTGTACGCGGCTGAGAGAAGGTCATGGACGCCAGACGGGACCAGCTGCGCAGGCGGGCTGAGGGGATCGCCCGGGAGAGGACGGCGGAGTCGCCGGACGCCCTGGCGGCCCTCTCGCCCGAAGAGGCGTGGCGGACGGTCCACGAGCTTCGGGTGCACCAGGCCGAGCTGGAGCTGCAGAACGAGGAGCTACGCCGGGCGCAGTTGGAGCTGGAAGCCGCGCGGGAACGCTACTTCGAGCTCTACGATCTCGCTCCGGTGGGCTACTGCACGCTCAGCGAGCGGGGGCTGATCCTCGAGGCGAACCTCGCCGCCGCGACGCTGCTGAGCGTGGCCCGCAGCACGCTGGTCCGGCAGCCGATCTCTCGGTTCATCCTCCCCCAGGACCAGGACACCTACTACCGGCACCGAAAGCAGCTTCTCGATTCCGGGGCGACGCAGGCCTGCGAGCTGCGGATGACCAGGAAGGACGGTACGACGTCCTGGGTGCGGCTGCAGTCCTCCGCTGCGCGGGACGCCGATGGCGCCCCCGTGTGCCGGGTCGTGATCAGCGACATCACCGAGCACAGGCGGGCGGAGCAGGCGGTGCGGGAGAGCGAAGAGCTGGCGGCGTTCGGGCGGTTGGCGGCTGGCCTGGCCCACGAGGTGCGAAACCCGCTGTTCGCTGCGACCGCGAGCCTCGATGCGTTCGAGGCACGGATGGGAGAACGACCGGAGGCGGAGCCGTACTTCCGAAGGCTGAGGGAGCAGCTCGACCGCCTGTCGCGCCTGATGAGCGGTCTGCTCGAGTGCGGACATGGCCAGGCACTGCAGCTACGACCCGAGCCGATCGAGCCGATCCTTCGCGACGCAGTACGAGGGCTCGCGACGCTCGCGGACCGCCGGCACGTCGAGCTGCGAGTGGTCCTGTCGGAAGGGCCGATCTCAGCTCAGGCCGACGCCGGCCAGCTCCGCCAGGCGCTCCAGAACGTGATCGCGAACGCTGTCCAGCACTCGCCGGAAGGCGGCGCCGTATCGGTTGAGGCGGGGCACCGCCGAGGCGGCGTCGGCGAGGAGATCGCGCTCGTCGTTCGTGACTCGGGTCCTGGCTTTCTGGCTGAGGACCTCGGGCGGGCCTTCGAGCCCTTCTTCACGAGGTGCCCAGGAAGCACGGGTCTCGGGCTCTCCATCGCCCGACGGATCGCGCAGGAGCATGGGGGCCACGCCTGGATCGCCAACCATCCGGATGGAGGCGCGGTGGTGACGATAACCCTACCGGCCGAGGGATAGGGACACCTCTGGAGCAGGGGCCCCGGCGCGCCATCGAATCCTCGATCCTCCCAAAGCCGAGGCCGCGTCCGATCTGAGGCCACAGCGGACCCCAGAGTGAATCTCCGTGCGGCGGGGGGCTCGGCCCCCGTCTATGGGTTGCAGCGGCAGAATCGATTGGTGCGCGCGTCCGCCGGCGCGTACTGTGATCCCAGGGGCCGCTGGGTGCCAGCGAGGCTCCCGACACCGCGAGTAGCGAGGCGGTCGTGCGCTGGCGAGAGAATCAAGGAGGCCAGGATGCCGGACACGAGGTTTAGGGTCGCGGCCAACACAGTGGCATACGCCGACTCCGAGAACCACAAGCTAGTCGTTGAGTTCGCCATTCCAGGAGCGCCGACGGAGACCATCGATCTCAAGGTCCTGCCGGATAGCGTCCACCTGACAGCGCCAGCCAAAGACACCGAATACGTCTCGGCGCTGGCCTTGGCGTGGCCAGTGAAGCCTGAGCTCGCCGAAGCACACTACGCGCACGGCCTCCTGCGAATCGAGGTGCCCTTCAAGGATCCAATGGAGGATGCCGTGAAGGTCGCTATCAAAGTAGATGGCGTGGAAGCCGGGACCAAGAAGATCAAAGCCTGAGAGGCAGCACTGTCGCCCAGCGCTGCTCGAGACGGTCCCTCGGACCCGCGATCGTGCGGGCCCTCCATCATGACCGAATCGTCGCAGGGTGGAGCCAACGGGTACGTCCGGCGCCGCTCTGGTCGTACCGCACGAGTCGTCTCACTGGCTGACGAGGCGCCTCACGACCAGGAGTGAAACATCGTCGTGCCATCGTGCCTCGCCCACGAATGCCTCGACCGACCCGAGGAGGTGGCCCGCCATCTCAGCAGCGGGGCGCCCGGCAGTCTCGCGGAGGCTGCCCAGCAAGCGCTCGTCGCCGAAGAATACGTCCTCTTCGTCGAGGGCCTCGGTCACGCCGTCCGAGTACACCACCAGGGTCTCGCCCGCCCCCAGGGCGACCGATTGCTCCTCGTACGTGGTCTCCCCGGGAATGCCAAGCGCAGGACCGCCTGCGGGCAGCGGCTGGACCCGATCAGGTCCGACCACCAGCGGGGACATGTGTCCCGCGTTCACCGAGCGGATCAGCGACGATCCCGGCTCCGCGCAGGAGAGAGGTTCTGGAAGAGGCTCTTGAGTAGCCAGGCGCCCAAGTGCAGCCAGCGCCGGGCCCGTCCCATGCCGGTGAGCCGTTTCTGCCTCTCCTCAGAGAGATAGAAGCGCTCCAAGTCCTCGAACGTCCGCGCGACCGCGCGAGGGATACCTCTCCGCCAAGCCTCGCCGAGGACCCGGCGGATGTCTCGCCTCAGCGTCTTGCCCAGCCGAAACTCACCGCCGTCCTGAGAGGATCCCGTGACGCTACCTCCATGCCAAGGCCACGCCCTTGGGGCCCGAGGAGACTCGTCGCCATTCCGATCGCCGAGAAGCTCGACCAAGACCACGGGCATCGGGGATCCCTCCCCGCGTCTTCCCTGGGTCGTCCCCTGAGCGCTCGTGCTTGTCGGCGCGACCTCCTACTTGCGCCGCCGCCAACCCGCCCACAGAGGGAACCCGTCGTCAGCTCTCAGGTGCAGGATCTCGTCTCCCTTGGTGATCTGTGCGGCGATGATCGCGGGCTCGCCGGCGAACGTGATGCGAGAGCCTTTGACCTCAACACTGTCGCCTACCGTGATCTTCGTGTCCTGGCCCGACATGTACCATTCCGGACCCACGTGAACGGACACCATCCCGTCTGCCGTCTTCAGGGTGAGATGCACCCCCGGCGACATCCCCTTGGCGGGTATGAAGGTGTCTACGGATACGACCTCGCCCTGGATGGTGGCAACGGTCTTGGGATCGTACATCCGGCCGTAGCCGGAGCTGGCTGCCCAGCCGCCACTGCCGCGCGGCTGCGCTCCCCGCTGGGCCAGGGAATCCCTCGCGCCGACGACTGCCAGAACGCCGACCACCGCTGAGACTGCACCCATCTTCTTCATGCCGTCCTCCTCATCCCGGTGCTCGACGAGGCCAGCGCCGGGCCGAAGCCGCGACCTGCCGGCGGGCCCACGCTTCCCGGTGGCGAACCATGCGTCAGCCCTAAAGGTGCAGCCCCAGTTGAAACACGCGATAGCATAGGCTACTCCCGGCCGCGCGTGACCTGCAAGCGATCAGGGCAGACAGCCGGCCACTCACAAGAGGCGCGACCTGAGGCGCAAGGACCTCCTGGCCGGCTGTTGCAGCGAGCTCCTGGCGGCCGTCATAGAGGGAGAGACACGCCGTGCAGACAGAGACCGTGCTGATACTCCTGTTCTCGGTGGTGGCGGTGGTGGCGATTGCCGTGCGGCAGTTGCGCGTGCCCTACACGGTGGCGCTGGTACTGACCGGCTTGGGACTCGGGATCTTGAACCTGTTCACGCCGCCGCATCTTACCAAGGAGCTTCTCTTCTCCGTCTTCCTGCCGGGTCTGCTGTTCGAGGCGGCGTTTCATATCGAGTTCCGCGAGTTCTGGCGCAACCGCCTCGCCATCGCGGCCTTGGCCGTGCCCGGCGTCGCCACCGCGGTGGCGCTGACGGCGGTGGTCCTGACCCCTGTCGTGAGCGCCCTCAACCTGGAGTCGGGCTTCACGTGGCAGTACGCGTTGGTGTTCGGGGCGCTGATCGCGGCGACCGACCCGATCGCGGTGATGGCGGTGTTTCGAAGCCTGGGCGCGCCCCGGCGGCTGTCGGTGTTGCTGGACGGGGAGAGTCTGCTGAACGACGGAACCGCGATCGTGCTGTTCACGCTGAGCCTGTCTCTGGTGA
>CAZNNH010000254.1:0-6464 GCA_964574335.1 uncultured Acidobacteriota bacterium
GTGCCGGCGGCGAGAGCCTGTTCCGGCATCCGTTTGTGCTGGAGGCGCCCGCCCGCCTGGTTTATCCGCCGGAGGGCCACTCGGCCGCCGGGCCGCTCGAGAGCGAGGCGCTGATAAAGGCGCTCAAGGAGGCCCAACGCTGGGTGCTCGACAACGTGCTGGCCAAGGTGGCGGTCCACGGCGCGGCTCACGGCTTTCGTTCGGGGCGCTCGATCGTCTCGAACGCCCGCGCCCACGTGGGCGCCGCCGTGGTCGTCAACGCCGACCTGAAGGACTTCTTCCCGACGCTCACCTACCGCCGTGTGAAGGGGGTCTTTCGCTCCCTGGGCTACTCGGAGCACGCCTCCATCGTTCTCGCCCTGCTGTGCACCGAGCCGGAAACCGAGCCGGTCGAGCTCGACGGGCAGCGCTACCACGTGGCCCGGGGCGAGAGGCACCTGCCCCAGGGCGCGCCCACCAGCCCGGCCCTCACCAACATCATCTGCCGGCGGCTGGATCGCCGCCTGGCCGGATTGGCTGACAGGCTGGGCTTCACCTACACCCGCTACGCCGACGATCTGACGTTTTCCGCACCCGAGGAGTCGCTGAAGGGGCTGTGCAACTTGTTGCGCTGGAGCCGTGACATCGTCGAGCACGAGGGCTTCCGCCTCCACGATGCGAAGACCCGCGTGATGCGCCGCGGGCGAAGGCAGGAGGTGACGGGCATCGTCGTCAACGATCGTGTCAACCTCGACCGCAAGACCCTGCGACGGCTGCGGGCCACGCTCCACCAGATCGAGAAGGACGGGCCCCAGGGCAAGCAGTGGAACGGCAACCCGAACGTGATCCCGGCGGTCCAGGGTTTCGCCGCCTACACGACGATGGTGGACGAGGAGAGGGGGCGTGCCCTGCTCGCGCGGGTGCGCGCGCTCACCCAGCGCTCCGACTACGTTCCGACGCGCTGGCCGGAGTACCCGAAGCGGACGCCCAGCTGGAAGCGGCCGGAGGGCACGGCCGAGCCCTCCGAGGCCCGGGAGCCGCCCGGCACGCGCAAGCGCCCCTGGTGGAAGTTCTGGTAGGGGGGCGCTCAGGCCCGGGCCGTAGCGCCGGCGTCCGCCAGGAACCCCTCGAGGGCCGACGTGACCGCCTCGGGCTCCTCGATGGTGGAAGGGAGCGCCTCGACGAAGTGCACGCGCCTTCGGCGCTATCGTCTACGGCGAGATCGGACGCATCGAGCTTCGGAGGACACTCTCATGCGGCGGATGCTCTGGATCGTCTGGCTGGTGGCACCCATAGGCCTGCTGTCTCCCGCAGTCGCCGGGGAGAAGCGGCCGACGGTGCGCCTGAGTGAGGGTGCTCCCGGCAAGGGCAAGGCGCCGGTCACGAAGGAGCCGGCCCCGGTTGTGCCGGTCGTGCAGCCGCTCGCCGACGACGCCGCGGCCAGGCTGCTAAGGAGGCTCCCCCCGCTTCCGGCCGAGGAGTTGGCGCCCGAGCCGGTCGTGACGCGCGAGCTGCAGAGGCCGGTCGCGAAGGGAGTCGTACGAGCGGAGTTCCCGCCGCCTCCGGCGCGCACGGCGCTGCCGCGGGCAGGCAAGCTCCCCGTCACCCGCGAGCCGTTGACCATTCTGCGCCGCAGCCCGGACCCGGAGGTGCGCGACGAGAACGAGCCCATCGCGCGCGTGAGCGTCACCTTCTCGCAGCCGATGGTCCCCTTGGGGTCGGACGAGGATCTGGCTCGCCACGCCCGTCCCGTTCGCCTCAAGCCCGAGCCCCCCGGCCGCTGGCGCTGGGCCGGCACCCAGACGCTCGTCTTCGAGCCGGAGCGCCGACTGCCCCTGGCGACCGACTACATCGTCGAGGTTGCAGCTGGGACCCGCTCGGCGCTCGGCGGCGTGCTGGCGGCGACCGAGCGCTGGACGCTCGAGACGGAGGCGCCGGAGATCGACATCTCGGAGCCGGACAGTCTTGGCGTCGGTCTCGATCCTGTGTTCTTCCTCTCGTTCAGCCAGCGCGTCGACGAGGAAGCGGTCTTGAAGCTGACCCGGCTGGTGGGGCCGGGCGACCGGCCGATCCCGCTGCGGATGGCGGGCGCGGACGAGATCGCGGCGGACGAGAACGTGCGCTCGCTGGCGCACTTCGCCCATCCGGGCCACTGGCTGGCGTTCCGCGCAGCCGAGAGGCTGGCGGCGGACGCCGACTACGAAGTGAAGGTGGGGCCCGGGCCTGTGTCGAAGGAGGGGCCCAAGCCGCTGGTGGCCGACGATGACTGGTCCTTCAGCACGTACGGCCCGCTCGTCGCGACCTGGGCGTCTGCGCCGTGCTGGAAGGACCGCAAGAGGCCCCCCTGCCCACCGGGGACGCCCTGGCGCGTCGGCTTCTCCAATCCGATCGACGGTGCAGCGCTGCGAGAGGATCAGGTCCGGATCGAGCCGGAGAGCCCCGACGTTCGGGTGAGCGTCTACTCGGAAGGCTCCTATCAGAGGGGCATCACGATCGGATGGACGCAGCGGCCTCGTACGCGCTACACGGTCACCGTCCTCCCCTCGATCAGGGACGCGTTCGGCCAGACGCTCGGCGAGGCGCAGCAGTACGTGGTCGAGGTCGGTACACCCCGCCCGGAGCTGCATGTTCCCGGCCGCCGGGACGTCGTCCTCGACCCGGCCGCTCCGCCGCGCCTGCCGATCTACACGGTGGGCCACTCGTCGGTGCGCGTGACGCTGCTCTCGGTGGACCCGGTGGAGTGGCCCGAGCTCGAGCCGCTGGAACGCGTGGATGCGAGCCTGCGGCCGCAGGACCTCCAGCTGCCGCTCGGACGCGAGCTCTTCCACGGCGAGGTCCCGGTGGTGGGCGATCCCGACGCGCTGAGCGAGACGTTCGTCGATCTCTCACCGGCCTTGGCCGGCGGGCTCGGTCACGCCGTGCTCGTCGTCGAGTCGACGGCGCCCCCGGACGAGTACGGCCACCGCCTGCCGCGACAGATCCGATGGCTGCAGTCGACGCGCTTCGGCCTCGACGCCTTCCTGAGCGAGACCGAGGTCACGGTCTTTGCGACGTCCCTTCTCGACGGGCGCCCGCTGTCCGGCGTCGAGCTGCAGCTCCTGCCGAAAGGCGCGCGCGGTGTGACCGGCCCCGACGGCCTGGCGACGCTGCCGCTCGTCTCGACCGAGAACGCGCGCGGCTCTTCGGATAGGAACCCCCTCATCCTGGCCAAGCTGGGGAGAGACACCGCCCTGCTGCCACCCGAGCGATTCTGGTCGGCCCGCTGGCAACCGGCGAATTTGCTCCGCTGGTACGTCCTCGACACCCGCGGCCTCTTCCGACCGGGCGAGGAGGTGCCGATCAAGGGCTGGGTTCGCCGGATGCAGACTGCCGCCAACGGCGACCTGCAGCCGTGGGAAGGCGCCGACCAGAAGGTCCACTACACGCTTTTCGACCTTGAGGAGACCATGCTCGCGAGCGGCGAGGCCCCCATCAATCGCTTCGGCGGCTTCGACTTCCGCGTGAAGCTGCCAGCGGGCATGAACCTCGGTATGGGTGTCATCGCCATGTTCACCCCCGGCGGCCGGTACACCCACGTCTTCGAGGTCGAGGAGTTCCGCCGGCCCGAGTACGACGTGAAGGTCGCTGCCGACCCGCGACCGCAGTTTGCGGCGGACGGCGTGACGTTCACGGCGACAGCGAGCTACTTCGCGAACGGAGCCCTGGCCGGTGCCCCGACCTCCTGGCAGGTGAAGACCATGCCGGCGGCCTTCACGCCGCCCAACCGCGAGACCTACACCTTCGGGCACTGGCGCCCCTGGTGGGAGCCGGACGACGACGACGCCTCTGCGGACACTTCGTACCAGGGCCTGGCCGACGCCGACGGGCGTCACCGTCTGCGCGTGGACCTCGTCGAGGCGCCGCGGCAGCCGGTGGTCGTCGAGGCCACGGCGTCGATCCGGGACGTGAATCGCCAGTCACTCTCCGCGAAAGCCCGCGTGCTCGTACACCCCGGGCACCTCTACGTCGGGCTCCGGCACGAGCGCCTCTTCCTCGAGCGCGGCCGGGCGCTCGTCGTGGAGACGATCGTCACGGACGTCGAGGGGCGTCTGGTTCCCGGGCGTTCGGTGGCGATGAGGGCGGAACGGCTGGTCCGGGTCAAGGACGGGGACGGCTGGAAGAAGCGACCCGCCGACCAGAGGAGCTGTGCCCTCGTCTCGGCCGAGGCCCCGCGCAGCTGCTCCTTCCCCACCCGGCGGGGAGGGAGCTATCGGATCACGGCAGACGTGACCGACGACCAAGGGCGTACGAGCGAGAGCGCCGTCACCGTGTGGGTGTCCGGCGAGGAACGGCTGGTCGATCGCGGCCTCGTTCACGAGCAGGTCACTCTGGTTCCCGACAAGGCGGAGTATCGAGGCGGCGAGACTGCCGAGATCCTGGTCGCTACCCCGTTCTTCCCGGCCGAGGGCGTCCTGAGCCTCAGGCGCGGCGACATCCTGAGCCTCGAGCGCTTCCGCCTGGACGGCCCCTCGCACACGCTGCGCATCCCCGTGGAGGAGGCGTGGACGCCGAGCATCGTGGTGCAGGTCGATCTCGTCGGCGCCGCGGACAGGACCGATCCGGAAGGACGGAGGCTGAAGGGAGCGCCCCGGCGTCCCGCGCTGGCATCGGGAGCGGTTCGCCTATACGTCCCCCCGGTCGCGCGGCGGCTCACGCTGAGCCTCGTTCACGAGGCGTCCATGGAGCCAGGCGGCAAGGGCACCGCGACGGTGGACGTTCGGGACGCCGAGGGCGTGCCGGTGACAGGTGCAGAAGTCGCGCTCGTCGCCGTGGACGAGTCGATCCTGTTCCTCTCCCAGTACCAGGTCCCCGACCCGGTCGGCGCCTTCTATCGCCACCGCGTGCGCGGCGGAAGGGACCTTCATCTGCGCAGCGCTCTCGCGCTGAGCCGCTTCGACAAGGGCCCCCCTCGCAGGCCCGCGCGTTTCAGCTCTTCGCCCCGGCTGGACGACCGCGCTGCGCAGTACGAGCTGGGCGCCTCCGACCCCTTCCCGCGGCCATGTGGGATGTGCGAGACGGTCGAGGTGGAGTGGGAGCCAGCGCGCATCGACCTGCGCTCCGACTTCGACGCCCTGGCCGTCTTCGCACCCAGCACCACGACCGACGGCAAGGGCCGTGCCGTGGTCACCTTCGACCTGCCAGACAATCTGACGCGCTACCGTGTGATCGCGCTGGCGGCCGAGGGTGTGCGTTTCGGAAAGGCCGAGTCGACGCTGACGGCGAGCCTACCCCTGATGGCGCGCCCCTCGCCGCCGCGCTTCCTCAACGCGGGGGACCACTTCGAGCTGCCGGTGGTGGTCCAGAACCGGACGGCTGCGCCGCTCAGGGTCGAGGTCGCGGCACGCGGCAGAAACGCCGTCGTAAAGGGCGCGCCCGGCCGTCTGGTGCTCGCCCCACCGCACAGCCGCGGCGAGGTGCGCTTCCCGGTGGTGGTCGAGCGCGCCGGACGTGCGCAGCTTCAGGTGGCAGCGAGCGCGGGTGAGCTGGCCGACGGCGCCGCGGTCGAGCTGCCCGTCTACTCGCCGATCACCAGCGCAACCGTGGCCAGCTATGGGCAGATCGACCACGGTGGAGTGGCCCTCTCCATCCAGACACCGCGCGGCAGCGTGCCGGAGGTCGGCGGCCTCGACGTCACCACGTCCTCGACCGCACTGCAGGCCCTGACCGACGCGCTCCTCTATCTGGTCCGATACCCCTTCGAGTGCTCGGAGCAGATCGCCTCCCGGGTGATGGCGATCGCCGCACTGCGCGACGTGCTGGAGGCGTTCAGGCCCCCCGGCCTGCCCTCCCGTGTGGAGCTCGAGGCCGTGGTCGCGAAGGACATCGCGACGCTTCAGAGGCGGCAGAACGGTGACGGGGGCTTCGGCCTCTGGCGTGCGGGAGAGGACTCCTGGCCCTGGGTCGCGCTGCACGTGGTGCATGCGCTCGCCGTCGCCAGGGAGAAGGGGTTTGTAGTTCCCGACGCGATGACCGAGAGGGCCAAGCCCTACCTCGAGCACGTCGAGGATCACTTGCCCCGCTGGTACGGACGGGTCTCCTGCAGGGCACTTCGGGCTGCGGCGCTCTACGACCTTCACCTCCTGGGCGTCAGTCGGCCTGGCGAGGCGCGCCGGCTGGTGGAGGAAAGCTGGGAGCCGTCCTACGAGAGCCTCGGCTGGCTCCTCGCGGTCCTGGCGGACGATGCGCAGAGCCAGGACCTGGTGCGCGAGATCCGGCGCCTGCTCGCCGCGGGTGTCATCGAGGACGCCTCGTCCGCCCACTTCATGGAGGCGTACGAGGACGGCGACTACGTGCTCCTCGCCTCGAACCGGCGGACGGACGCGGTCGTGCTCGAGGCCCTGATCGACGACCCCACGAGGCAGGACCTGGTGCCCAAGCTGGTGCGGGGTCTGCTGGACGCGCGGCGAGGCGGGCGCTGGCAGAGCACGCAGGAGAATGCCTACGTG
>CAZNNH010000255.1:0-6388 GCA_964574335.1 uncultured Acidobacteriota bacterium
CGGCTCGGGGGCGATCTCCGCCGGGTCCAGGTTGGCGGCCTGCCGGATCCGCTCGCCGGTGGTTTTCTGGTGCGTGCGTTTGAACCTCTTGCCCTCCAGATTCGTCTCAGAAAGCGGTGGGCTCCGGTCTGCCCCGGATTTCGAGGGAGGGCGCCATGTCGTTCATCAGCAAGTGGTTCTCGGGGAACAAGGCACAGCGGCCCCGGATCCGGATCTGCGTCGAGTGCGGCATGCCCGTCGCCGAGCACAAGGACTGGTGCAGCATCTACCGAACGCTGCAGGAACAGGCCGCCGCCAAGTAGGCCGCGCCCTTCCCCCCTCTCCTGCCCGTCCGCACCCACCGAAGGTCCGTTCCTGGGCCTCCCCTGCAATCAGGACGCCGGCTGGGCGGCCGAGGCGACCTCCTCCGGGTCAGAAGAGCCAGTCGAGGCCGACGTAGACCTTGGGGCCCGGTCCGTCCATGGCGGGGTCGAGCGGCAGGCCGACGTCGCAGGCCACGACGAAGGTGTCGTTGACGGCGACCCGCAGGCCCACGCCCAGCCCCTGGTGCCAGCGGTCCCGCTCCTCCCCTCGGTCGGCCATCCCCTCCGGTGGCGTCTCGTCGAAGGTGCGGCCCAGATCGTAGAAGGCGCTGCCGGCCAAGTAGCCGGTGCTGAACAACGACCGGAAACGATAGCGCAGCTCCAGGTTGCCGTAAGCGAAGTTCCGGCCGACGGCGCGCTGCCAGAGGATGCCGCGGACGGTCTTGTTCCCTCCCACCACCGTCTCCGTGCGGAAGGAGCCGTCGAGCCGCGAAAGGGTGAAGAACGGGGCGCCGTCCGACATGACGCGGCCGCCGAGGCGGACGGCCAGCGTCAGCGGGTCCGCCAGCGGCAGGTAGTGGCGGTGGGTGGCGGTGAAGCCGACGTAGTCGAAGTCGTTGCCCGGGATGTCCGGCACCCAGCGCACCAGACCCTCGGTCCAGAAGCCCCTGTGGGGCGAGACCTCGTCGTCGCGGCGGTCCCAGACCAGCCCGAGCAGCAGGCCGTTCTCGCTGCCCCCACCCATGTCCTGCCCCTGGACATCCTGATGGTGGGCCAGCAGGCTTTCGAGGGCCGGGTCCTCGTCGAAGTCCGCGTAGTCGATGGTGTCGACCTTGCTCCACAGGACGACGAAGCCGGCCAGCCAGCGCAGGTCGTCACCGCGCAGCCGGCCCTTGCTCCCGAGGCTGCTCGCACATCTTCTCGTGGCTGCCTGCTGGCGGTTCGGCGCCGGATACCGCCGTTCAGGCCATTCCCCCCTGGCCGGCGGCGTAGGAGATCCGTATCCTCGTCAAGACACGTGCTGTCTGCGACGGCTTCCCATCCTGCAAGAAGCAGCTCTGGAAGGGATGGACTGCCATGCGTCAGCGGTCGGAGAAGAGGCGAGCGAGCGGCTCCGACGCCTGACATGCGCTGAGATCTCTGCGCTCCTCCCGCCCGTCGCCATCTCGTGGAAGTGGCATCGAAAGGCTTGAGCGGGATCGCGTCGAGCGGCAGCGGGGCCCTCCACTTGCGCCGCGTCCCTGTCAGGACGCCCACCTGGTCCGCGCGCCCGAGCGGGGCGCGGGCGGCTCGCGCGCGGCACGGCGTCCCGGCCGACGCCGATCCTTCCGTACAATAGGGTTTTCGCCTTCGGGGAGACGTCGACCTCGCGGCAACCGGGAGACAGGGATGAGAGATCGAAGCCGTCTAGGGAGCGTCGTGCTTGCCGCGCTCGTGCTCTCGGTGCTCGGCGCCCTTCCCGCCGGACCCGAGGAGAAGCCTTCGCTGCCGAGCGAGACGCCAGCGGTCTTCACGCCGAAGACGAAGAGCTTCGACTTCGTCAAGCGCGTGGAGATGGTCCCCATGCGCGACGGCGTCAGGCTCCAGACGATCATCCTCGTGCCCAAGGGCGCGGCGAATGCGCCGATGCTGCTGGTGAGGACGCCTTACAGCGCGGCCCGCCGCGTCTCGCGCGCCGCCAGCCCGCATCTGGCGGCGATCGTGCCGCAGATGCTGGACACCGCGGTGGCCGCCGGCTACATCGTCGTGTACCAGGACGTGCGCGGGAAATTCGGCTCGGAGGGCGACTACGTGCTGAC
The DNA here is from genome assembly GCA_964574335.1 of uncultured Acidobacteriota bacterium. GTDB lineage: Bacteria > Acidobacteriota > Vicinamibacteria > Fen-336 > Fen-336 > CAZNNH01. The sequence continues at coordinate 2,102 of CAZNNH010000255.1, forward strand.
GCGCCCCTTGAGGGGCCCGCTGAACCCGACCGAGGTTGATCACGCCACGGACTGCTACGACACGGTCGCGTGGCTGGTCGGGAACGTGCCCGAGAGCAACGGGCGCGTCGGCACCATCGGCGGCTCCTACGAGGGCTACACCACCGTCCTGTCGACGGTGGACCCGCATCCGGCGTTGAAGGCCGCCGTCCCCTTCGCGCCGATGGTCGACTCCTGGATGGGGGACGACTGGTTCCACAACGGCGCCTTCCGGCAGCTCGGCACGCTCGAGTTCATCCACTTCCAGGAGACCGCCCGCGCGGGCGGCCCCGACTGGTGGCGGGGCGAGCACGACGCCTACGACACCTTCCTGCGCGCCGGCTCCGCCGGGGCAGTGGCGGCCTCGCGGGGCCTCGAGCAGCTCGGCTTCTGGCGCAAGCTATCCGCGCATCCGAGCTACGACGAGTTCTGGCAGGAGCAGGCCGTCGACAAGCTGCTCGCCCGCCGGCCGCTCCGTGTCCCGATGCTGATCGTGGCCGGTCTCTTCGACCAGGAGGACATCTACGGCGGCCCCGCGCTCTTCCGCGCGCTCGCCCCGAAAGACGCCGAGGGCAGCCTCGTGCACCTCGTGCTCGGCCCGTGGAACCACGCGCAGGGCCGAGGCGAGGGGCGGGGCATCGGCGCCATTCCGTTCCAGGGCGACACGGCCGGCTGGTTCCGCCGCGAGGTGATGCAGCCCTTCCTCGATCACTATCTGAAGGGCGTTCCCCTGCCCCCGACGCCGCGCGTGCTGGCCTACGAGACGGGGGCCGACGCCTGGCGCGAGTATGACGACTGGCCGCGCTCGTGCGAGACGGGCTGCGCCGAGAGGGCGCGGCTCCTGTACATGCTCCCGCAGGGGCGTCTCGGGTTCGAGGCGCCGTCCGGAGGCGGCGGCGATCCCTTCGACGAGTATGTCTCCGATCCGGCAAAGCCGGTGCCGTATCACCCGCGTCCGATCCTGGCGCCATACGCGCCGGGCTCGGGCTGGGGCGAGTGGCTCGTGGACGACCAGCGTCCGGCGGCCACGCGCCCGGACGTGCTCGTCTACGAGACAGAGCCCTTGAAGGAGCCGCTGCGCATCGCGGGGCAGCCGATCGCACGCCTCTTCGCCTCGACCAGCGGAACCGACTCTGATTGGGTCGTGAAGCTGATCGACGTCTGGCCCGACGAGGTCCCCGACCATGCCTCGCTGGGTGGCTACCAGCAGCTGCTGTCGGCCGACATCCTCCGGGGCCGCTACCGCGTCGATCCGTCCCGTCCGGAGCCGCTCGCGCCCGGCCAGCCTCTGGCCTATGCCATCCGCCTGCCGAACGCGAACCACACCTTCCTGCCCGGGCACCGCGTCATGGTGCAGGTCCAGTCGACCTGGTTCCCGCTCTACGACCGCAACCCCCAGACGTTCGTGCCGAACATCCTGTTCGCGCAGCCGCAGGACTACGTGAAGGCGACGCAGCGCATCTGGCGCGCTCCGGGCCACCCGAGCGCGATCGAGATGCCGCTCATCGCGCCGATCTCGCCTCGCCCCTGACAGGCTTCCTCTGGCTGGTCGACTCCTCGGCGTCACGGCCGGGGAGTCAGGTCCTTCTTGGCGCCCCCGTACCATTTCGTCCCTGGCCACCAGTCTGCATAGAGAACCCTCGCCGTCCGGCACACGTACACCGGCAGGTTGTTCTCGTAGTCCATGCAATAGGTGCAGGTGTGCAGGCCGGCCTGGGTGACCTCCTCGAAGATCTCCCTGAGCTGTCCCTCCGGAAGGCCGATCGCGATGTAGGTGTCTGCCCCATCCTGGGCCGCACTCCAGAGATGGTAGGTGTTGTGCGGGCTGATGACCGGCGGCAGCCCGTACCGCGGGCCGAAGAACTCCAGGGCGCCGGCTTCCCCGTAGTTCTCGGCGAGGAGGAGTACCGACTCGTGCTGTTGCGTCGCCACTCGTCGATAGACCTCAGCCACCGAAGAGGCCATCGCCTCCCAGCCGAAGCGGTCGGCAAACCACTGGGGGAGCTTCGCCGTCGCTCCCCGCTCCGCTTGCGGAGGTGACAGCATCTGCGTGAACTTCAACTGCGTCTCAGGCGGAAGCGCAGGGACGGCAATCGGTGCGAACCCGAGGCCTCCGACGAGGACCATGGCGAGAACGACCGTTTGCAGGGCCCAGCGAGAACGTCCTTCGAGCAGCCGCGCGACCAGCGTCGCTCCTCCTGCGAACAGCATGGGGTAGGCGGCCAGCATTCGATCCGGCCGACTGGACCCAGCCCACATCATCGTCGCCAGGAGAAACACGTACGTCAGGCCCAAGACCCGGAACGCCCTGCCGTGTCTGGAGAACAGGAAGAAGCAGAGCCCGGCGAACCATACCGGAAAGGCCAGAGGGTTCATCACGAAGACCTGGGCGACGAGCACCTCGATGGGCGAGGTGTCGATGTTCTTCAACATGTTCGCGTTGCGATAGAACTCGAGCGAGGGGAAGCCATGTTGAAGTTGCCACAGGAGGTTGGGGAAGACGACCACGGCGGCCAGAAGTGCGCCCAGCCAGAGCCAGCCGCTGAGGAGCTGTCGTCTGGCAGGCGTCAGCAGCAGGGCGAGGCCAAGGCTGAGGGCGTATACCACCAGAGTGTGCTTGTTCAGCAGCCCGATTCCGATCAGCAGGCCCACCGGGACCCAGAGCCGCGGCTTTTCCTGCTGGAGCAGTCTGATCACCAGGTAGACGCAGCCCGCCCAGATCAGACTCTCGAAGGGATTCATGGAGTAGAAGCCGCAGAAGATCAGGAAGCCGGGAGCGATCGCCATGGCCAGGGCGGCCAGGCACTGCGCGAATGCTCCGCCACCCAGCCGCCGGGCCATGACTCCGGTCAGGAAGACGGTCGCGGACCCGGCGACAGCGGGCAGAATCCGGATCGCGAGGAGGGAGTCTCCGAGCGTCATCAGGACCAGCCGCAACAAGAACGGCGCCAGCGGCGGATGATCCACATAGCCGAAGGCGAGACGCTTCGCGCAGGCCATGTAGTAGAGCTCGTCCCTGAAGTATCCATAGCCGGAGACGAGCAGCGGGAGCAGCTGAAGACACAGACTGACTGCGGCCACGAGATAGAGATAGCGTGAGAGGGGTCGAGGCAGCGGCTGCCCGTGAGCGGCGTCGATGGGACCCTTCATGACCTCCCCTTCTGGGATCGAACGGGCTCGCTGATGCCTCGGATTGCTCCGGGGAGATTGCACGACGTCGAAGTGCGCGACTCGGCGCCTTGTAGGTCTCATACGGGAATCGATGGGAGGTTTGTTCCATGGGCCAGGCAGTCCACCCCGAGAATGTCCCATTGCCCGGCACGCGGCGCGTGTGCCCTGCTTCTCCCTCGCTTGGCCGACCGGACATGATGCCCGGGCGAATCACCCTTCCCGGCTGGTCAGGAGTGATGGATGTGATGGGGTACTACGGACGAATTGCGTGGCTGGCGGCGGCAGAGACGCGCGCGCCGACGCCCTGACCGCGTACGCCGCGCCCACCAGCCGGCACCGCTCCATGGAAGCAGGATGCCGTCCGGAGCCTCACTCGACGACGACCCGGGCGCTGTCGCTCCGGCCGAAGGTCTCCGGGCGGTACATCTCCTCGGCCTTCGCCGGTGGGGCGATGAAGCTCCCGGGTGTGGTGGCTCGCGCCACGTAGTCGAGGGAATGCTCGCCCGACCAGACGATCGCCGAGAAGCCCTCGACGCGGTCGTCGCGCAGGTTGCGGTGGTCGTACCACTCGGAACGCCACCGGCGCCAGTCCTCGCCTTCCCTCACGGTCCCGACCCCCGAGGACGGCAGCTCCGGGTTGAGCGGCTCGAGCCCGGCCGGCAGATGCTCGACCAAAGCCACGTGATAGCGGGTCTCGGGGGTGCGCATCGTCACCCGCACCCGCACCCGCGCACCGGCCTTGATGTGCCAGGTGCCCTCGGCGTCACGCCGGACGTCGCCCTTCGCGTCGAGCCCTTCGTATCGGCGCTCCACCCGGAAGCCGTGGTCGATCCAGCTGACCGTGCGTCGGGCCGCCGCGTGCTCAAGACCGACTCGATAGTAGAGACGTCCCGCGCCCTCCTTTTGGAGGACGAGATCGCGCGAGGCGCGGCCCTGGAGCAGGTCTCGCATCGGGACCGTGGCGAGCTGCTGTTCGGCGGACCGTCCCCGGAACCGGTGGTCGAGCAGCGGCTCGTCGCCGAGCCAAGCCCGCGCGACGAAATCGGGCGTGACCTTCTCCTGAGTCCGGAAGTAGCGGTCGAGCGCCAGCAGCACGTA
>CAZNNH010000256.1:0-6299 GCA_964574335.1 uncultured Acidobacteriota bacterium
CGAGATCAGGTCCGGGTGCTTCTCGTGGATGAGCTGGTGGGCGGTGTTGCCATCATGGGCCACCAGCACGTTCATCCCGGCGTCCTCCAGCACCGAGGAGAGGTAGGTGGCGACGTCGACCTCGTCGTCGACCACCAGCACCGTGACCTCCTCGGGAGCGCGGGTTTGTTCGCTGGCGTCTGTCTCAGTCGGCGTCGTCTCGGTCATCTGTCTCCTCCTGCTCGCTCTCCACCGGCCGGGGCAGTCGCGCTCGCGGGAAGCGCAGCGTGAAGGTGGTCCCGCTGCCCTGGGACGAGGTGAGGGTGATGCTACCACCGTGCTGCTGGACGATCTTGTGGGTCAGCAGCAGCCCCAGCCCGGTCCCTCCGGCGCCCTTGGTCGAGAAGAAGCTGGTGAAGGCCTTGCGCTTGACCTCGTAGTCCATACCGCAGCCGGTGTCGCCCGACTCGATGACGATGGTGGCGTCCTTCTCGAAGAGGCGCACCGTGATCTCGCACGAGGCCTTGGCGCTCACCAGGCAGGCGTCGATGGCGTTGGAGAGCAGGTTGGCCAGGCAGCTGTGCAGGGCGTCGGGGTCCATCCAGGCCGGCTCGATCTCCGAGAGGTCGGCGACCAGCCGGATCCCGTGCTGCTCGGCGTTCTCCTGGTACAGGGCGATCACCTCCCGGATCACCTCGGCGGGCTGGATCTGCTGCGGCTTGCAGCGGTCGCCGCGGGCGAAGGCCAGAAGGCTCCGCGTCAGCTCGGAGATCCGCTCGATGTTTCGCTCCAGCATCGCCCAGCCCTTGTGGATCCGGTCGGCGTTACCGCGGCGCAGGCCGGAGGAGGTGACGTACATCCCCCCCTCGATGCCGCTCAGGATGTTCTTGATGCCGTGGGCCAGGCCGGCCACGGTCTGGCCCACCGCCGCCAGGCGCTCGGCCTCCACCTTGTCGCGCTCGAGCTGCTTGACCTCGCGCTGGTCCTGGGCGATCAGCGCGGTCCCCTCCCGGCGGCCGTTGGCGACGAGCGCCACCGCCGCGACCCGGGCCGGCACCGACTCGCCGTCGGGGCGGAGAATGCTGCACTCGTGCAGCAGCCGGCGCTCGACCTTGCCGGTGAGCACCCCGCGCAGCGCGGCCGGCACCATCTCCCGGGGGGGACGCCTGCCCACCAGGGTCTCGCGCCGGATCCCCCACAGCGACTCGGCGGCCGGGTTCATCAGCAGCACCCGCTGCTGGTGGTCCAGGACCACGATCGCGTCCAGGGCGTTCTCGACCAGCGACTGCCGCAGCAACTGGGCCCTCTCCAGCTCCTGCTCCAGCTCGTGGGTCTCGGTGAGGTCCAGGGCCATCTCGATCACGTGGCTGACCGACCCGTCGGACTGCAGGAGCGGCGCGGTGCACACCGCGTAGTGGGTGGGCGTCCCTTCCCGGGTCACCCCCTCGTGACGGGAGCTGTGGGAGCCGCCGTCGGCGAACGTCTTCTCCATCGGGCAGTCGGCGCAGGGCTCGGCACGCGCCTTGAAGAGCTTGTAGCAGTGCTCGCCCCTCGGCTCGCCGAAGACCTCCCGGAAGCGCTCGTTGGCCTTGACCACCCGGTAGTCCCGGTTCAGCACCGCCACGTAGCACGGGACCTTCTCGAACAGCGTCTGGTACTCGCGCTGCAGGCGGCGGGTGGCGGTGAGGTCGCTGACGATGGTGGCGACGTACGGGGTCCGCCCCGGCCGGCAAAGCGGCGAGAACTGGGCCAGGAAGTGCACCTCGTGCCCGTGGCGGTCGGTCCCCTTCTGCTCGACCACCCGCGGGGCACCGTCCTCGAAGACGGAGAGCGCCGGGCACTCGGAGCACGGCGCCGAGCAGCCCTTCGACACCTCGAAGCAGCGCCGGCCGCGGCCGTCGCCGAACAGCTCGGTGTAGGCCCGGTTCTGGTCCACGATGGTGAGCTCTTTGTCGAGCACGGCGATCCCCGAGGGGATCTCCTCCAGCAGCCCGGACCGCTCCGCCTCGGTCCACACCTGGGCGCTCACGGCGCTGGCTCCGCCGGCCGGCCCACCACCTCCTCCAGCACCAGCAGCACCTCCTCGACGTCCACCGGCTTGTCGATGAAGGCCCGGGGCGGGGGCAGGTCGTTCCCCTCGCGCAGCAGCTCGGGGAGCTCGTTGCGGACGTCCAACCCGCTCAAGATCACGATCGGCGTCCCCCGCAAGGCGGGATGAGCGGCCAGGCCGCCGTACAGGGAGACCCCGGTGACCAGGGGCATCAGCAGGTCGAGCAGGACCACGTCCGGTCGGCTGGCGGCCAGCACCTCGACCGCCTTCTCGGCGTCGTTGCAGGCCACCACCCCATAGCCGTGGTCTTCCAGCGCCACGCTCAGGTAGGTGGTGATGTCGACCTCGTCGTCGATGATCGCCACCAACGGCCGGGCGGCCGGCTGGTCGGAGGGCATGGTCATTCGTCCTTCAGACGGAGGGCCACCAGCCCGTCATCGGAAGCCGGGGGCGTGCCCGGCTCCGTCGCCGGGTGGCACCAGGTGCAGCGGCTCAGGTAGGGCTCGGCCACCTGCTGCTGGGCTTCGTGGCGCCGGTGGCACTCGATGCACAGGCCGTGCATGGCGGCCCGGTAGCCGACGGCCATCCCCGGAGCCGTCGGCTCGCGGCGCAGGATCACCGCCTCGGCCCGGACGTCGCCGGCGTGGCAGTCGGCGGCCTCGCAGGAGGTGGCCCGGGATCGGCTCTTGGGCTGCCCCGCCGGGTGGCAGCGCTCGCAGGAGGCGTTCCCTCCTGCGGCGGCGATGTGGCGTCCGTGGTCGAACACGTCGCTGGTGCGGTACATGTCGCGGTGACAGGAGGCGCACGGCGTCCCCTGGTCGAGGTGCAGGTTGAAGTGGTGGCAGATTCCGCACGACAAGATCCCGCCGTTGCGGTCCTGGTGGGCGCGGTGGTTGAACAGCACCGCCCGACCGTGGCGGTCGCCGTCGATCAGCAGCGCCGTCGCCACCAGCCGGTCGGGGTCCGGGGCCGCCTCCGCGGAGATCAGCCGAAGGCGCTCCCCAAGGCCGTCGGGATCCGCCGTCCGCTCCACGTCGACGCTGCGTGCCTGGCGCACCGGCTCCCGCCGGGGCCGGTCTCCCTGGGCGGTGGTGGTCTCCACCAGCACCACCCCGAGCACGACCCCGGTCACGAAGGACAGGCCAGCCAGATGGGAGCGGCCGAACCAGGGTCCGCCGAACAACGTCCCCGAGCTCAGGTCGGGCAGCGCCGGCTGGAAGTGGGTGTCGGTGCTGGGCTGCTGGTGCCAGACCGGCAGGTGCTCGGCCAGGAACAGGAAGACGAGGGCCATGGTGGCCACCACGCCCAGGCTGATCGACAGCTCGGTGAGCGACGGAACGTAGGGGTCGCCGGTGACCGTCACGCTCGCCAGCCCTCCGACCGCGGCCCGGTGCAGAACGAAGCCCAGCACCACCGAGACCGCGCCGATCCCCTGCAGCCGAGGGCGGTCTCGGAACCAGGCGATCGCGAAGAGCACCAGCGGAAGCACCGCGCTCAGCCCCAGCTCCACCACGAACAGCGCGGAGGTCCAGGCCGGCTGCAGGGCCGCCCCCAACGAGCCGCGGATCGCCAGGTCCCCGATCCGAAGCGCCAGGTAGAGGCCGATCACGATCGAGGTGGCCGGGATCAGGCCCCGCAGCAACGGCCACTCCGGCTGGCGCCGGTACAGCCACGAGCTGGCCAGGCTCTCGACGGTGACCGTGCACAAGCCCAGGCCGATGGCCGAGACCAGGAACAGCAGCGGCAGGATCGGCGAGTACCACAAGGGGTGCATCCGGTGGCCGGCAAGCAGGAACAGCGTGCCGAGCGAGGACTGGTGCAGGGTGGACAGGCCGATCCCGGCGATCACCAGCAGCAGGGTCACCCGGCGCACGAATCGAAGCGCCCGCGGCCAGCGCAGCCCCTCGAAGGCCACCGGCGCGAACTCGAGCACCAGCACGGTGAGGTACAGCATCACGCACCAACCGACCTCGAACAGCGGTGAGCTCGGCTGCCAGTTGACGGTCATCCGCCAGATGTTCCACGGCCGCCCCAGGTCGGCGAGCAGGCCCAGCACCACCGCCACGTAGCCGAGGCAGGCGGTCAGGATGGCCGGACGCACCAGCGGCTGGTAACGCTTGAGGTGGAAGATGTGGACGGTGGCCGCGATCACGAAGCCGCCGGCCGCCAGCGCCACCCCGGCCAGCACGTCGAAGCCGATCCAGAGTCCCCAGGGGGTCCGATCGGTGAGCGCGGTGGTCGGCCCGAGGCCGCGCAGGAAGCGGGAGGCGGCGGTCACGGCGGCGATGCCGACCAGCAGCCAGAGGGCCGACTTGGTCTTGACCAGGCGGGTGTTGGCGAGGGTGTTCACGGCTGCTCCTCCGTCTCCTCCGGGCCCGCGGCCGGGCCCTTCTCCGCGGCGGCCTCGGCCACCTGCTGCTTGCGACGCGTGAACCAGTGGAAGCCGTACATGGCGGCGGCCACGCCGACGAAGGTGGGCGGCACACCGTGCAGGACGCTGCGGGCCAGGCGAGGGGCGGGCTCGGTCCCCAGGTGGGCGGGCCAGCCGGCCTGGGTCAGCTCGACGTCGGAGATGTAGAGCACCGAGGTCCCACCCAGCTCATGCTCGCCGTAGACGTGGTCGAGGTAGCGCCCCGGCTGCTCGCGGATCCGGCGCTTGGCCTCGGCCAAGAGCGCCTCCCGCTCGCCGAAGATCGTCGCCTGCTTGGGGCAGGCGGCGGTGCAGGCCGGCTGATCAAGCTCACCGCTCTTGAGCTTCTCGTAGCACAGGATGCACTTGCGCACCCGCGGGACCGGCGAGTCCCACTCGTAGCGGGTCATCCGGAACGGGCAGGCCATCATGCAGTAGCGGCAGCCCATGCAGATGGTGGGGTCGTAGGAGACGGCCCCGCTTTCGGTATGCTGCAGCGCCCCCACCGGGCAGGCGGCGGCGCAGGCCGGATCCAGACAGTGGCGGCAGTGCACGCGCACGTACCGTCCCTCCGTCTCGGCGATCGTCGTCCAGCGGGTGGAAGAGACGTCGTTCGGGTCCTGCTGCCAGCGATACGGAGCATCCTCGCCGGTGTGGTTGGTCTCCTTGCACGCCGCGACGCACTCCTCGCAGCCGATGCACCGGGTCACGTCGGTCAGGATGGCCACGCTCTTCATACCGGTTCGTTCTCCTTGGCGAGGGCGATCGCCACGTGCTGGCCGGTCTCGGCCGGGAAGTGCCAGCCGAGCTGGAAGATCACCTGCAAGAGCGGGAACAGCACGCAGTGGGCGATCTTGGTCATCGGCGCCAGGACCAGGGCCAGGTTGCCGAGCAGGATGTGGGCCAGGAGCAAGGACCGCGCCCCGAACGGCGAGATCTCAGGGTGGGCCGCCAGGAAGCCGAACAGGAGCAGCAGCCCCAGCACCAGCAGGATCAGCACGTCGCTCTTGCGCGACAGCGCCCGGCTCATCGGGCTCTTCAGGCGTCCCACCAGCAGGCCGCCCACCAGGGCCAGGGTGCCGAGGGTGAGGACGTCAGCGAGGGCGGGGGGCAACGTCGGCCACAGCGCGGAGAGCCGCCACCAGCCCTCGAGCAGGACCACGTGGCCGGCCAGGAACAGCGGCAGCAGGATGATACCGACATGGAACAGGAACGAGGCGACGCTGTACAGGGGACGCGAGCGCAAGAGGCCGGTCGGGAAGACCCACTGCAGCGTGGCGGTCGCCGCCACCCTCCAGGCCACCTCCTTGTCACCGGCCCGGAGGTAGGCGAAGACGGCCTGGGAGAGGGCCACCGCGAAGCGGTAGCCCAGGCCCGCCAGGCAGAGGACGAGCGAGATCCGGAACAGCGGTCCGCGGGCCAGGTCGATCCAGGCTTCCATCCTCTCCTCCTCAGCCTTGCTGGCCGTCGCCGTCCGGCCGCGGCACCCGCATCGAGTCCGGGGCGTCGATCGCCTTCAGGATCAGGTCGTGGAGGCCCACTACCTGGACGTTCTCCAGGCCGTTGTCTTCGCAGACCTCACGGAGCTGCTTCTTGCAGTTGGCGCAGGGGGCCACCACCAGGTCGGCCTCGGTGCGACGGATCTGGTCGGCCTTGGTCTTGCCGCCGACCTTGGTGCGGAAGCTGCGGATCTCGTCGATGCTGACGGTGCCGCCTCCCCCACCACAGCAGTAGTTCTGGCGCCCCTTCGGCGTCATCTCCACGTAGTCCTTGGCGATGTGGCGCAGGATCTCGCGCGGCTGCTCGATCACCCATCCGGTGCGGGCGATGTTGCAGGGGTCGTGATAGGTGACGCGCTCC
>CAZNNH010000257.1:0-6297 GCA_964574335.1 uncultured Acidobacteriota bacterium
GAGCGGCTCCTGGTCGATCGGCTGATCGGCAAGGGGCCGGTCTCGCGTTGACCGCCTGACGAGGCTCCGGGAAGCGGCCTGATCCTCTCCGAGAATCGGACGCCGCCCGCCTCCCCGACGGCGCGCGGCCCCCTCGATCCCGCGAGGCGTTCGCCCAGACGCCAGCGCGCGGCCGGAACGCGACTTGCAGGATTCCGTCCGTCGCGCCGGTCGTGACGTCGAAAAGGGGGAGAGAGGAGATGGCAATGGCCAGTCGGATCCGGACCGTCGAGGGGATGCTGTTGATGGGCCTGCTGTGTGGTGTCGGCGCCTCGTCGGTGTCGCCGAGCGAGGCGACGGTGGCCGTCGAGACGCCGGCCTTCGTTCGAGAACCCGCCGACCGGCCAGTGATCGACTCCGGCACCGCCGGATGGCCGAGCATCGCCGCCGACCCCAGCCTGCTGGTCGACGCCGAGGGGTACCACCTCTTCTACACGGCCCTCTTCTGCGCCCGACCCGACGGTTCGTTCTACTTCTCCTGGGATCCGGAGCAGCCGGCTGCCTGTGACCTCTCGCGTGCCTTCGGAGGCACCGCGTACGCCTTCTCGGCGGACCAGGGCCAGACCTGGGAGAAACGGTCGACGCCGGTGCTCTCGCCGGGCCCCGAGGCCTGGAACGACGGCGATGTGGAGACCCCGTTCGCAGTCCGCGTCGACGACCGCCTGCTGCTCTTCTATTCCTCCTTCGGGACCCAGGGCGGCGGGCTCCTGCAGCACCGCTTCCAGATCGGGGCCGCCTGGCTCGATCTCGGCGGGCGTTCGATCCGGCAGGCCCTGCTCGACGGCGGCGCGGTCTTCACCCATCGTCCCGGGGCGGTGGTGGCCGCCGATCTGGTCCAGCCCCACGGTGTCAACAACGCCCAGGAGCCGAGCGTGGTGGTTCGCGACGGCCGGCTCGAGCTCTTCTTCGTGACCGTGGGCCTGTCGCTGCCCGACCAGGACTTCACGGCTCCCGGTCAGGAGGTCTCGCTGGCGCTCCGGGTGGCGGGTCTGGGGCCCGACCTGTCCGTTGTCGAGCCACCCTCCGATCCGCTGCTGACCGGCCCGGCGGCCAACATCGCCGAGGTCCGTTTCGTGAACGGGCGCTATCACCTCTTCGCCACCACCACCGCCCTCGACGACCACGAGGGCGACCAGATCACCTACGCCGTGTCGGAGACCGGCCGTGACTTCGGCCAGCCGGTCCCCATCCTCAGCCGTCGCGCGGGCGCCGCGTTCGACAACTGGGGCGTGATGGCGCCCACCGTGGCCGTCCTCCCCGAGGCGACCGTGCTGCTGTTCACCGGGTGGGAGGTGCAGGAGCACGTCTGCAACGTGTCGGGGGCCGGGGGCCGGATGGGGATGCCCGTCGAGAGCCAGCCGGCGGCGGCACGCTGTCTCTACGCGACGCTGGGGCGAGCGGTCGCCCCGCCCCTTCAGTAGGCCTCACGCCGCAAACGCGCCCGGGCCGGTTTGACACCCATCCGGCCCGGGTGCAGACTGGTCCCGTCGATCGTGCGTATACGCACGTTCTTCCGCTGGCCAATGACGAGACCGGGACACGAGATCGCCCTGGCGCTGAGGGCCGCCTACCTGGCCCTCCACCGGCAGACCGACCTGTCGCTGGCGCGGCACCAGGTGACCGCCGACCAGTTCGTGGTGCTCGGGGCGCTGGCCGATCGCGACGTCCTGAGCCAGCGGGAGCTGGCAACCCGTACCGGCTCGGACCCCAGCACGCTGCGGGCGATGCTGGTGCTGCTGGAGGCAAAGCGGCTGGTGGCGCGTCGCCCGCACCCGACCGACCGCCGCGCCCGCCGGGTGATGCTGACGGCGAAGGGGCGGGCCTGGCTCGAGAGGATGTGGGCCGCCACCGAGCCGTCCCGCCGGCAGCTCGAGGCCGGTCTCGGGCCGGACGACGTGAAGAGGTTCTTGGCCTATCTCCGGAGGATCACGGTCGCCGGGCCGACCGAGCGGTCCTCCGGAACCAATGGAAGGTGAGGGGACGATGCAGAGTCGAAGAGGGATGGTGACGGGTATGCTGCTGGCCGGCTTCGCCACGCTCGGCCTGGCCGGCACGGCGGCGGCGCAGGCCGCCAACCAGAGGCCGCGGCTCGGTCCACCGCCGGGCCCGCAGGTGGTCTCACCCGAGGTGGCGGAGGATGGACGGGTGACGTTCCGGATCCTGGCGCCGAAGGCGGAGGCGGTCCTGCTGACCGGCACCGACCTCCCCGAGAACAACACCGGCACCGCCATGACCAAGGGGGCGGAGGGGGTGTGGGAGGTGACGGTGGGCCCGCTCCCGCCCGGCGCCTACCGCTACACGTTCGGCGTCGACGGCGTGGCCACCGTCGACCCGCGCAGCCCCGCGAGCAGCGAGTCCAACGGCAACGTCTGGAGCCTGGTGTACGTTCCCGGCGCCGACTTCATGGACACCAAGGACGTACCCCACGGCGCGGTGGCCGAGGTGACCTACTACTCGACCTCGCTCAAGCGCTTCCGCCGGATGCACGTCTACACCCCGCCCGGCTACCAGTCGGGGGAGGGGAGGTTCCCGGTCTTCTACCTGCTCCACGGCGCCTTCGACTGTGACGACTCCTGGACCACCGTCGGTCGGGCCGGCTTCATCCTGGACAACCTGATCGCGGCCGGCAAGGCCCAGCCGATGGTGGTGGCGATGCCGGCCGGGCACACCGGGCCGTTCACCTTCGGCGGGCCCCGCCCGACGGTCGACGAGTTCCTGGCCGACTTCGTCAGCGACGTGATGCCCTACGTCGAGAAGACCTACCGGGTGATCCCGGACCAGGCCCACCGGGCGCTGGCGGGGCTGTCGATGGGGGGCGGACAGACCCTCAACATCGCGGTCCAGGACTTCGGGAAGTTCGGCTACCTGGGCGTCTTCAGCTCCGGCATCTTCGGGATCGTCGGCGGGGGACCGTTCGCCACCACCGGGCCGAGCTGGGAGGAGCAGCACCAAGCGGCCCTCGACGACGCCGCCACCAAGGAGGGGCTGCGCCTCATCTGGTTCGCCACCGGAAAGGACGATTTCCTGGTCGAGACCTCCCGCGCCACCGTCGAGATGCTGAAGAAGCACGGCTTCGACGTCGCCTACAAGGAGTCGGCCGGCGGCCACACCTGGGCCAACTGGAGGGACTACCTCAACGAGCTCGCGCCCCAGCTCTTCCGCTGAGGCTGTGAAAGGCCCGAGGCGGGTCCCCGGTCTCGGCCGGGGGCCTGCCGGACCTGCCGGCTGCCGGAGGTCATCGTTGTCTCGGCGCCCCCGTGGGTTTAGACTCCAGGCGAGGCGGTAGGTGCGGGAAGCTTCCCGGCGGAGGTGGGTGGTGAAGAAAGTGGCGCTGTTGCTGGACCAGGCCGGGAATGCTTACCAACAGGGCCTGATCCAGGAGGCCCGAGCCCGGGCCCGACGTCGCCAGCTCGTGTTGCTCGAGCCCCGATTCGCCGACGGGTCGCCGATGGCCCAGATGGGGCAGGTCTTCGAGTGCGGGCGGGCCGAGACGAGACCCGACGCCGTGATGGTGGTCCTGGCCGGGAGCCAGTCTCAGCGCCCGGCCTGCGAGCGGGTGGTGAAGGCGGGCGTCTCGCTCATCTTCCTGAACCGGATCCCCGACTACTTCGAGGACCTGCGGGCCGCTTCCGGCGATGCCCTGGTCGCCGCGGTGGCCCCCGACCAGGTGGAGATCGGCCGTCTCCAGGCCGAGTGCTGCGCTCGCCTGCGGGCGTCCGGAGCTGGCGGGACGGTGCTGCTGGTCACGGGCACTCCCAAGAGCGCAACGGCGACCCGGCGTTTGCAGGGGTTCCAGCAGGCCGCTCAGCTCGAGGTCGAGGCCGAGGTCGTGGAGGGGCAGTGGACCGAGGAGAGCGGCCACCGGGCGGTGGCGGCCTGGCTGCGTCTGGCCATGGGTCGGGAGAAGCAGCTCGGCCTCGTGGTCTGCCAGAACGACCAGATGGCCCGGGGGGCGCGGCGCGCCCTGGGAAAGCACGCCATCAGCCGCGACCTGGCACCACTTGCCCGCGTCCCGATCGTGGGATGCGATGGTCTTCCCGAGGAAGGCCAGCGGATGGTGGACGGCGGCGAGCTGGCGGCCACCGTCGTCCTGCCGCCGACCAGCGGCCGCGCCATCGACGTGCTGGCTGGTTTCTGGGAGTACGGCTCTCGCGCCGACATGGTCCTGCTGCCCCCGGACTCGTACCCGGCCCTCGCCCAGCTGAAGGTTGGCTAGCGCCCTGAACGGCGTCGCCGGCGTCCAACGGGGCGCCCCGGAGCGGGCTCCCGGCGGGCGCCTGCCGACAGCGATGACGCAGCTCGGCTAGCCGGCCCAGCTACCCACCTCCTGGAGCACCGCCTGAAGGTTCTCGATCTTGGTGCCCGGCGAGACGCCGCCGCCGGGGGAGACGAGCAGGGGCCCCGCCTCCTTCATCCTGGCCAGTAGCTGGCGGGTCGCCTGGCGCGACTCTTCCTCGGTCCCTCGGACCAGCACGTCGAGGGGCGGGATGTTGCCCATCAGCACCACGTCGGGCCCGACCAGCGAGCGGGCCTTCACGGCGTCGATCTCGTGGCTGAAGTTGAAGACATCCATGCCGGTCGTGCTCAGGCCCTCGAACACCGCGGCGTTCGGCGTGTCGTCGTGGAAGAAGTGGATCAGGCCCGGGAAGGCGTCGAAGATCCGCTTGAGGAAGGGGATCCCGAATCGGGCGGCGTCGGCCGGTCCCATCATCCCCACCACGTCGTCCAGGACCAGGACGCCCAGCGGGTCGTCCATCCGGTCGAGCTGACAGCGGAGCCAGCGGATGATCAGCTCCGTGGTCCTCTCGGCGACCTCGAGGCAGCGCTCGGCCTGGAGCTGGGTGGCCATCAGCAGCTCGGTCACACCCAGCAGGTGGGCGCCCACCGCCAGCGGCCCCCGTGCGGCAGCGAAGCGGGGTCCCATCCCCTTCGAGGCCAGGGTCGGCTTCATCCGCTCGTACTGCCGGAGGATCACCGGCATCAGGCCGTCGGTCTCGGGGTCCGGCGGGGGGGCCTCCAGGAACCCCTCCATCCCACCGGGGAAGCCGCGGATCGAAGGTGGGGAGTCGTGGTGCCATTGCAGCGCCGCCCCCCAGCCGCTGGGCTCGGCGGCCATCCCGAGCTCCACCCAGACGTCCGGCACGAAGGCGACGCCGGGGAGGTCCCGATGCGCCCGCTCGTAGGCGGCGAGCCAGGTGGAAGGATCGAAGAGGAAGTCGAGGGTGTCGACGCCCACGTAGCCGGGGAGCCACGGCGAGTCGATGATCAGGCAGAGCATGGTCTGGTCGCGGACGCGGCCTCTGACGATCTCCTCGAGCTTGGCGACGGTCTCGGGATAGGTCGGCATGGGTGGGGTTCCTCCGGGAGATCTCTTGTCGGACGGCGATCAGGCGCCGATGTGGCGCCGCCAGTCTACTTCAACAGCGGGTCGGGGTACGACGGCGCGGACGGCTCCGTTCGCCGCCGCTACCAGACCATCTGGTAGATCGCGTAGCAACGTGCCGGCACTGTCACCTGGTAGCGACCGTGGTCGTGGGTCAGGCCTACGGGGGTGCCGGCGAGCAGGCGGTGGCCCTTGGCGACGGGGGTCAGCCGAAAGGAGGCCGTGACCTGGCGGGCGGCGGGGTTGAGGACCACCAGCACCGCGTCGTCGCCGTTGGCCCTGGCGTAGATGAAGGGGTAGGTACTCGGCTTCGCGTAGACGGGTACCAGCTCGGCGTGGGCCTGCAGGGCGGGGCGGCTCTTCTTGAGCTGTATCAGGCGCCGCACCCTCTGGAGCAGCGATTCCGGATCCTTCTCCTGGTCGGCCACGTTGGGGGCGTCCTCGGCCGGGTCCACCGGCAGGTAGAGCCGGCCGGGGTCGGCGATGGAGAAGCCCTTGTTCGGTCCCGGCGTCCACTGCATCGGCGTGCGGCCCCCGGCCCGCGGCTCGTACGCGCCCTCGACGTAGGGGAGGCCGTGGAGTTGGCGCATGCCGATCTCGTTCCCATAGAAGATGAAGGGGACGCCGGGCATGGTCAGCGAGAAGGCGTAGATGATCTCGAGGTCCTCGGTCGAGCGCTCGATGTTCAGGCGCGAGAGGTCGTGGTTGCCCAGCGGCAGGTTGATGTATCCGCGTCCGGCCGTCTTGTGGAGCTGGTCGAGGTAGCTCTCCAGGAAGCCCGTGATGCTGCCCTGGCCGTCCTTGTCGAAGAAGCTGTGGCCCTCGGAGTAGCCGTTGAGGATGCGCCAGCTCTCCTTCTGCAGCAGGTCGTTGTA
>CAZNNH010000258.1:0-6292 GCA_964574335.1 uncultured Acidobacteriota bacterium
CCCAGCCGTCGTAGTAGCGGATGATGTCGCGGAGCTGGCCCTTGCAGTTGGAGCAAGGGGCGCAGACGTACTTGTTGGTCTCGGGGCCGATCTGGTCCTTGAAGGCCTCGAGGATCTGGCGGAACTTCATCCGTCCGGCCACCCGGGTGCGCCAGTCCGGGAAGTTGATCGAGGAGCAGACCGCGAAGCCCGACCCGCCGCCGCAGCAGTAGTTGTCGACGCCGTGGGGCGTCATCTCGCGGAACTGAGGGCAGATCCTCTTCAAGATGTCGCGCTGCGGCTGGATGATCCCCATCGAGCGGGTGATGTTGCACGGGTCGTGCAGGGTGACCGGGAAGTCGTTCCGCGAGGGATCGAGCTTCAGCCGGCCCTCGCGGATGATCTCCTCGAGCACCACCAGCGAGGACTCGGCCGGCACGAACAGCTCGTAGGGGACCAGCCGGTCGGCGATAGGCATCGAGGCCTTGTGGGCGTGGCCGCACTCGCCCTGGAGGATCTTCTTGACCCCCAGCTTCTTGGCGATCTCGTAGTGCTTGAGCACGATGCGCGCGTACTGCACGTCGTCGTAGAACAGGCCGTAGTTGACCGAGTCGTAGCCGACCATCTCGGAGGACATGGTCCAGCTCACCCCGGCCTTCTCCAGGATCACGCAGAAGGCCTGCAGATTCTCGGGCCAGGAGAGGAACTCGCCGGCGTTGTGCATCACCAGGTACTCGGCCCCCGCCTTGTCGAAGGGGACCTTGAGGTCCAGCCCGGTCTTGTCCTTGATGTCCTCTTCGGCGAACTCGATCACGTCCTTCAGCCCGGCCGGGTTGAGCCCGGTCGACGAGCCGGTCAGGAGCTGCTTCTGGGTGCCGGCCTCGTGGAGCTCCGGCATCTGGATCCCCAGCTCCTGGCTGAAGAGCTTCCGGATCTCCCGGGTCATCAAGCCGTTGTCGACGCCCACCGGGCAGGCCTGGGCACAACGGCGGCACAGCGTGCAGCGGTATGACAGCTCGGCCAACGTGACCAGGGTGTCCCAGTTGAGCTCGATGTTGTTGCCCCGCAGCTTCGGGAAGAGGCTACCGCCGGGCTTGATGTAGCGGTCGACGATCTTGCGCAGCACCTCGGCCCGGAAGGTGGGCCGGTACATCTCAAGCCGGCCGGAGTCCGTGTAGACCCCGCAAGCCTCGCTGCAGGTCTGGCACAGCATGCAGTTTTCCAGCGACAAGAGCAGCGGCTGCAGGAAGGTCCAGTTGTCCTCCCGGCTCAGCAGCTTCTTGAGCCCCTCGAGGAACTGCGCCACCTTCTTGTCGCGCTCCTCGTCGTTCTGCGGCTTGGGGATCCGCAGCGCGCTCACGCCGTCCGGGCCGGCCTCGAAGCGCTGCTTCTGCTCCTCGGTCATCTCCGGGATCGGGTCATCCTTCCAGTCCTGGTAGGGGGCGGGGAGCGGCACCAGACGGTTGACGTCGAGGGAGCGGTCCTCCTGCATCTGGCGGATCACGTCCTCGGGACGTTGATAGGGCGGGTGAACGGTGGTCGTCATCGGGCTACTCCCCCTTGGGCTGCGGCGGCTGGGTGGCGACCTCGGCCCACGTCCGTCCAGCGCCCACGTGCGGCGCCGACCAGGAGACCCCGAAGTTGAGCGCCGCGGTCAGTCGGCGGTCGAGGGCCGTGCCCCTCACCCGCGGGCGGTCGTCCCACCTCACGTCATGGTAAAGGAAGTACTTGGCGAACATGTGGATCATGCGGGTGGCGGGAAAGTACATGAGGAACAGCGCCCCGATCCCCATCTGCGCCGCGAGCAGGGGACTCGCCGCCGGTACCCTCAGGCGGGTCAGATGGGCGACGGCTTCCGCTACCGGCGCCATCCCGGAAGACGCCACCCCGGCGCTGAGCGCGCCCAGCACCGCCAGAAGCCCCAGGTTCATGAGGTCGACCGGGGCCGTGTAGGGACGGAGCCGCGGATCCCGAGCCCGCAGCACCAGCAGGTACGCGGCGCCCACGGCCAAGAGCGCCCCACCCAGCACGCCCCCGAGCTGCAGCAGCCGGAGCCACAGCTCCGAGCGCAAGCCGAGCGCCGAGACGAGCAGGCCGAAGGTCGTCACCAACAGCAGATACAGCCCCCAGTGGAAGGGCATCGAGCCCCACCAGACGGGCCGGTTGTTCTTGAAGACGCCGTGGAGGAACAGGATCTCCTCCGCCATCACCAGGGGCGCGCCGAGCAGGCTCTTGTGGCGAGGCTTGGTCCACCACTCCGTCTCCTCGAGATAGGAGCCCCCATGGTCCCGGCGGGGCTCGTGGGCCACCGGGTAGAGATCCCAACGCAGATGGGCCGGGGCTCGCATGTACTTGACGGCTCGCAGCAGGCAACCCACCACGAGCACCACCCCGGCCAACCAGATCCACCAGAGAAGCGCTGTCTGTAGCACGTCAACCTCCGTCAAAATCGGGGTTGAGACTTCACCTGTCCCACAAGTGGAGCAATTCGCATGCCGGGAACGTCACGCTGCTGGAACGGCACTTGAATCATGGCCGGCGCGACCGCGTCACTCAACCGTAACGGACCGGTCCGGGTGGTCTCTTTGGCCCGGCCCTGGCCACGAAATCGGCGCAGGCCGGCTCCGGATCCTGGAAGGTCCCGCGCGCCTGGCACAGGCCCGCCCGCCCGCGGCTCTCGCCCTGGGCCGAGGAAAGAATGCACAGACCGGGCAGCTCGGCCTCCAGGGTCCGCGGATCATCCAGGAAGAGACGGCAGCTTGTGCAATCCAACGCCGACGGTGCGCGATTCCTGCGTCCCAAGGGATCCCCTTCCCCGCCGAGGTGCAATGGCCGTGCCCCGTCCGCTTACACTGGGAGGTGAGGAGGAGCCTCGTGGACACGCTGACCCAGGGCCTGCTGGGCGCCACCGTCGGCCAGGCCTGCTGCGGCCGGTCGCTGGGACGTCGGGCCGTGGTCTACGGGGCCCTCGGTGGGCTGCTGCCGGACCTGGACATCCTGGCCGGCCTCTCACGGCCGCTCGGCGAGTTCCTGTATCACCGCGGGCCCACGCATGCCCTCTGGGTCGGACCGGTGGTCGGTCCGCTGCTCGGATACGCGATGTGGCGGGCCACCCGCCGGGCCGACGGTTCCGGTAGCGGTGCGTCTCCCCCGCTCCGCGCCTGGGTCACGCTCTTCGTGCTGGCCCTCTTCACACATCCGCTCCTCGACGTGTTCACAACCTACGGCACCCAGCTCCTGGCCCCGTTTTCGCACCACCGGTTCGCGCTGAACGCGGTGGGGATCGTCGATCCCGCCTACTCGATGCTGCTGGTGGCGGCGTTGATCGTGGGCCGCGTCAACGGACCCGGCTCCCGATCCGCGGCCCGAGCGGCCGGGCTGGCGCTCCTGCTCAGCAGCGCCTACCTCCTCGGCGGTCTGTGGCTCAACCATCGGGCCGAGGGGTACGGCCGGGACCAGTTGGCCCGCGAGGGCTGGCAGGCCACGAAGGTGACGGCCTACCCGACGCTGTTTCAGCCGTTCCTGCGTCGGATCGTGGCCCGTGCGGACGACCGTGTGCGGGTGGGCTGGCTGAGCCTCTGGTCACCGCGCCCGATCTCGTGGGCGGAGGCCCTCGTGCCCCGCCACCCGCTCATCGAGGCGCTGGCGCGGAGTCGCGAGGGGCGGGTCTTCGCCTGGTTCGCGATGGACGAGACCTATCCGCGCGTCTTGCAGGGCGATGCGACAGCCACCGTCGAGATCGACGACATCCGCTACGGGTTCCCGGGCCCCGCAAGCGACGGCATCTGGGGGATCCGCGGCCACTTCGATGCACAGGGTCGGCTGCTGGCTCCCGTCGAGCGCTTCCATCGCCCGTTGCCGCTGCCGGCCGGGGCGGTGCTCGCGAACATCTTGCGCTACACGTTCGACTGACCCGTCGGCTCCGGCTCTGCCCAGGCGTGCCAAACGCCATGTCATGCCCCGCGAAGCGCCCGGACGGCGCGCCTACTGGGGACCGCGTATCCCCGTCGCGCCGTGTGCTATGTTTCGAAAGGCACGTGGCTCCACTCCTGTCCGTTTCGCGGCCCGTGGTGCTCCCGGGATCGCCGTTCCTCCCGGCCCTTGCAGGGGAGATGGGCGGCGTCCCCGTGCCGGAGGGGGCCGCCGCCGCCCTTCGCGAGGCCTGCCGTTGAGCGAGCCGCTATGGGTTCCCTCGCCCGAGAGGGTGGCGTCCGCTCAACTGACCCGCTTCATCGAGACGGTGCGCCGAGAAGGGCATGCCGAGGTCGATGGTCCGGCCGCCCTGTACCGCTGGTCGGTCGATCACCCCGAGGCCTTCTGGCCGGCGGTCTGGGACTTCTGCGGCGTGGTCGCACAGACGCGGGGCGAGCGGGTGCTGGTCGACCGGAACCGGATGCCCGGGGCCCGCTTCTTCCCCGACGCCCGTCTCAACTTCGCCGAGAACCTGCTGCGTCGGGGCGACTCCAGCCCGGCCATCGTCTTCCGGGGCGAAGAGGGCGTGACCCGACGTCTCAGCTACGCCGAGCTCCACGACCAGGTCTCCCGCACCGCCCAGGCGCTGCGCGCCCTCGGCCTTCGGCCGGGGGACCGGGTGGCCGGCTACCTGCCCAACATCCCCGAGACCGTCGTCGCGATGCTGGCCACCACCAGCCTCGGCGCGGTCTGGTCTTCGTGCTCACCGGACTTCGGCGTCCAGGGGGTGGTGGACCGCTTCGCCCAGATCGAGCCACGGGTGTTGTTCTGCGCCGACGGCTACTGCTACGCGGGCAAGCGCCACGACTCGCTCGAAAGGCTGCCGGCCATCCTCGAGCAGCTCCCGTCGGTGGAGCGGGTGGTGGTGGTGCGCTTCACCGGAGCGCCTCCCGAGAGGCTCAGCCTCGGGCGCGCCGCCTGGTGGGACGACTTCGTCGGCGGCTTCGAGCCCGCCCCGATCGAGTTCGAGCGCCTGCCCTTCGACCATCCGGTCTACATCCTCTTCTCTTCGGGCACCACCGGTGTCCCCAAGTGCATCGTCCACGGCGCCGGCGGCACGCTGCTCCAGCACCTCAAGGAGCACCGCCTGCACAGCGACGTCAGGCCGGGGGACCGCCTCTTCTATTTCACCACCTGCGGCTGGATGATGTGGAACTGGCTGGTCTCGGGCCTGGCCTCCGAGGCGACCCTGCTGCTCTACGATGGCTCTCCGACCCATCCCGACGCTCGGGTGCTGTTCGACCTCGCAGAGGGCGAGGCGATGACCCACTTCGGCACCTCCGCCCGCTACCTCGAGGCGATCCGGAAGCTGAGGCTCGCGCCGGCCGAGAGCCACGACCTCTCCCGCCTGCGCGTGATCCTCTCCACCGGCTCGCCGCTCTCGCCCGAGGGCTTCGACTTCGTCTACCGGAGCATCAAGGCCGACCTCTGCCTGTCCTCCATCTCCGGCGGGACCGACATCATCTCCTGCTTCGTGCTTGGCAACCCCGCTCTCCCCGTCCATCGCGGAGAGATCCAGTGCCGGGGCCTCGGGATGCGGGTGGAGGTCTTCGACCAGGCCGGGCAGTCGGTGCGGGACCGCAAGGGCGAGCTGGTCTGCACCGCGCCTTTCCCGTCGATGCCGACCGGCTTCTGGAACGACCCCGACGGCCGTCGGTACCATGCCGCGTACTTCGAGCGCTTCCCGGGCGTGTGGTGCCACGGCGACTACGCCGAGCTGACGGAGCACGACGGCATCATCATCTACGGCCGCTCCGACGCCGTGCTCAACCCGGGTGGGGTGAGGATCGGCACCGCCGAGATCTACCGCCAGGTGGAGGCGTTCGACGAGGTCCTGGAGAGCCTGGCCATCGGCCAGCAGTGGCAGGGGGACGTGCGGGTGGTGCTCTTCGTGCGGCTCCGCGAAGGGGTCTTCTTCGACGCCGGGCTCGGCAACCGCATCAAGGACCAGATCCGCCGAAACACTACCCCCCGCCACGTGCCGGCCAAGATCGTCCCGGTGGCCGACCTGCCGCGCACCAAGAGCGGGAAGCTGGTCGAGCTGGCGGTGCGCGAGGTCGTGCACGGACGCGAGATCGAGAACCGCGAGGCGCTGGCCAATCCCGAAGCCCTGGAGCTGTTCAGGGACCTACCCGAGCTGCGCTAGCCGGTCCGGGTCAGGCCGCGGTCGGCGCCGGCTGGCCCTTCGGAAGCACCCAGCCCACCATCAGGTAGATCGGCAGGCTGGCCAGGAGCAGGGCCCCGTTGCCCCAGGTCATCGAGAAGCCCACGCTCAGGACCGGCGCCAGCACCGAGAAGATCCCGTTGATTCCCCAGGCCCAGGGCACGTAGGCGGGGGCCG
>CAZNNH010000259.1:0-6241 GCA_964574335.1 uncultured Acidobacteriota bacterium
GACCTAATTCACTTCGGGGGGGGGTTTCGTGTCGGGGGGATCGGGGGGGGGGAGCCCCCGGTTTGATAGCGGCGACCGATTTCACTTGGGGCGCCGCGAAAGGAAACGCCCGGGACCTCTGGTCCCGGGCGTCCCACGTCGGCTCTAAACGAGCCTGTTAGATGCGGGTCACGTTGGCCGCGCGCGGCCCCTTCGGGCTGTCGACCACCTCGAACTGCACCCGGTCACCCTCGTTGAGGGTCCGGAACCCTTCGGCCCGGATCTCGGAATGGTGGACGAACACATCGGGACCATCCTCGCGAGAGAGGAACCCGAAACCCTTGGACTCGTTGAACCACTTGACGCTTCCCTGAACCATGAACGTACAGGCCTCCTTGACCTTGTGCCGGTCGCTCCGTCGCCTGCGCGCTCACGTACAAGAAGCCGCCCACCGCGGGCGGCCTTTTCCGGATGACGGCAAAGCAACGCCGACTAGCTGACCGTCAAGTGTACACGGTCCCTGGGCCCGAGTCAATGGCTGGCGAGGGCCGCCGGGATCGGGGCCGGACCTTCCCCGGTCACAGGGCCCGCTGGCGGGCTCGGCAGCGCCGCAGAAAGGCCCCGAAGAGGCGCTCGGTGAAGCGGCTGCCGGGCGCCCGCTCGGGGTGCCACTGCACCGCGAGCAGCTCGGGCCGCTCGGGGTGCTCGATGGCCTCGATGATCCCGTCGTCGGCCACCGCCGCCGGCCGGAACCCGGCCGCCACCGAGCGGACCGCCTGGTGGTGCTGGGTGGGCACCGTCGCCCGGTCGGCGCGCAGGATCCGCTTCAGGCGTGTCCCCGGCAGCAGCCGCACCTCGTGGCCGATCTCTCGGCGGGCCCGGTGGACCACCCGATCCCCCCCGCCCGGGGGGGCGATGTGCTGGTACAGGCTGCCGCCCTCGAGCACGTTCACGAGCTGCATGCCGTAGCAGATGGCCAGCATCGGCAGCCCGCTCCGGGTTCCCTCCTGGTACAGCCAGGTCTCGAAGGCGGTCCTTCTCGGCAGCACCACCCGGGTGGTGCGCCGCGGCCGCTCTCCGTAGAGGCCGGGGTCGACGTCGTCGCCGCCGACGATGACCAGGCCGTCGATGCCTTCGAGGTAGCGGCGCAGGACCGCCCGCCGCGAGGCGATCGGCAGCAGCACCGGGTGGCCCCCGGCGCTCTTGACCGCCTCCGCGTACCGGTGGTCGCACAGAAGGTCGTAGTGGGTGGGCCGCGAGACCGCCTCGCAGGTGATCCCTACGAGCGGGGCAGGGCGGCGCTCACTCATCGAGGGAGGCGCTCCGCCGCCCCAGCCAGACCTTCTCGGTGTCCGGCAGCTCGACCCGGAGCGCGCCGGCGAGCTCGGCCAGCGGGTTGCCGCTCAGCAGCAGTTCCAGCCCGCGGCTGTACCGGCGGGCGAAGCGCCGCTGCCAGGTCTGGGGGTGCTCGTGGTGGGCGCGGCGTACCGCCTCCGAGACGATGCGGGCGCCGTTCCAGCCGCGCTTGGCCAGGCGCAGCACCTCGAAGACCTCGTCGGGGACGTCGAGCTGCTCGATCTCCTCTCGGTGGGCCCAGAGGAACCGGTCGAGGTAGCGGGAGAAGCTCACCGTCTCGCCGTTCCACGGCAGGCGGCAGCGCACCCCACGCCGGCCGGCCTCGAGCCGGGCCTCCAGGTAGGACGCATAGTCCATCTTGGCGACGATCGGCCGTCGTCTCAGCCAGCGCAGGGCGGCGGCCTTCAGCAGCGCCATGCACGCCACCACGTAGTGGGGGAGGTTGGAGTCGAGGACCCGGACCTCGAGGGTGGCGGGCTTGGTCTTGCGCTTCGGGCTGAGCACCATCTCGTTGCGGTCGTGTGAGGTCAGGGCGCGGCGGCTGATCGGCCGGAAGTAGCTCTCGGTGCCGCGGAGCAGGCGGTTCGAGGCCCAGGGCGAGAGGGTCCGGCTCCACACCGGGGAGTTGGCGCCGAGGGCGATGAGCATCGGGAGGTAGTCGTGAAGGTGGAAGGCCAGCGAGGCCGCGTCCTGCCGGGACAGCCGTCGGTCCGCGATCGAGAGGTGGAGGTGGGTGCCGGCGAAGCGGTTGGTCCAGCCGCCCACCAGCAGCGGCCGCAGCGTCTCCCCCCGCGGGCGCCGGCTTCGGTAGAGGCTGCGCAGGTACTTGCGCAGCCCGCCGCGCAGGAGGAAGAGGGCCTCGCGAATGGTCTGATACGGCCGGCTGTTGTACTCGGTGCCGATGGAGCTGTCGCGGGCGAACCGCTCGCCCGACTCCGAGACCCCGGAGCGGGGGCGGGCCAGGCGGCGTCCGATGGAGTGGTCGGCGGTGTCGATGCTGTAGGCCTCGATCTCGACGCCGATCACGATACGCTTGTGCCGGTCGGTCATGGCAGCATGGGCCGAGGCCATTGTAGTCCGGCCGACCGTCCCACCCGGTAGTCGGGGGTGGGCGGTCCGGGGACAAACTCGGCCCGACGACAGGCCTTGGGAGAGGGGACGATGGCGTATCTGGCAGAGCTGCCGATCTGGGCGCTGGCGATCCTGATCTTCTGCATGCGGATCGTCGACGTGACGATGGGGACGATGCGGACGCTGGCGATCGTCGAGGGACGGGTCCGACTTGCCGTCGCGCTCGGTTTCGTCGAGGTGTCGGTCTGGGTGGTGGCCATCTCCCAGGTGATCACCCGGCTTCCCGAGAGCCCGCTGCTGGTGGTCGGCTACGCCTGTGGCTTCGCCGCCGGCAACGCGGTGGGCATCCTGCTCGAGCGCCGGCTGGCCCTCGGCATGGTGGTGCTGCGGGTTCTCTCCCGGGAGGCGGGCTCGGAGATCGCGGTCGCGTTCCGCTCCCGGGGCCAGCGGACCACGGCCTTCGTGGGGGAGGGGGCCGGCGGCTCGATCCGCCTGATCTACGCCCTGTGCCGGCGCCGGGACGTGACGGGTCTGCTGCAGGTGGCCCGCGGGCTGGACCGCGAGATGCTCTACGTGGTCGAGCGGGCCAGCCAGTGGGGCCAGGGGCTCGAGCCCGTGCTCTACCCGACCGGCTGGCGGGCCTTCTGGAAGAAGAAGTAGCTCGCTCGCACTCCCACTGGACCGGCCGCGGTAGCCCGACCAAACCCGCGCGGGCCAGAGAGGCGCCCCGACGGGCCGTGGCCGGCCGAGAGCGGTCCCGGCCTACGCTCCGGAATCGGCAAGGGGAGCCCCGGGGTTAGCGGTACAATCCGCGTCAGGTCGGTGGGGTCCCTCGCTGTCGACCCGTGGGGCGGGAGCCCCCGCTTGTAGCGGCGACCGACACGGGGGACACGATCCGGGTTTCCACGGCGAGGCGGAGGAAACCCGGTCATGTCCCCCGGGCGTCGGGTTCGGGTTTGGGGGACCGGGGGGCGGGAGCCCTCCGCTTGATAGCGAAAGGGCGAGCGCCATGTCGAGAGTCCTCGTGGTCGACGATTCCCGGATTGCCCGGGTGATGGTGAGGCGGGCCCTGGAGGCCGCCGGCCACACCGTCGTCGAGGCCGACAGCGCCGCCGCCGGGCTGACCCTGGCGCCGGAGGGCGGCTTCGACTGCATCACCACCGACCTGCTGATGCCGGGGATGCCGGGCCACGACTTCATCGAGAAGCTGCAGGCCGCCGGCGTCGACGCCCCGATCGTGGTGGTCACCGCCGACATCCAGAAGACCACCCACGAGGAGTGCCTGCGGCGGGGCGCCTTTGCCGTGATGGAGAAGCCGCTCAAGGGCGAGGAGCTGGGCCGGACGGTGGCGGCCGCCATCGGCAGCCGGGCCAAGCAGCGCCGGGCGTCGCTGACCCCGGAGCAGAGAGACGCCCTGACCGAGCTCATCAACATGGGGGTGGGCCGCGCCGCCGCCTCGCTGAACGAGCTGGTGGGCGGCCACGTCGAGCTCAACGTGCCCCAGGTCGAGATCCTCTCCCTCGGCGAGCTGCCGAGCCAGCTTCCGGAGCTGGGCAAGGATCGGCTCTCGTCGGTCCACATGACCTTTCGGGGTGGGCTCGAGGGGAGCGCCTTCCTGGTCTTCCCGCAGAAGAGCGCCGCCCGCCTGCTGAGCGTGGTCACCGGCGAGGAGGCCGGCCACGGCGACCTGGACATCCTCCGCTCCGGGGCCCTCACCGAGGTCGGCAACATCCTGATCAACTCGGTGATCGGCACCCTCTCCAACGTCCTGGAGCGGCCCCTGCGCTACTCGACCCCGGTCTACGAGGAAGAGCCGATGATGGATCTCCTGACCAAGCAGGAGCGCAGGGACCCGCTGATCCTGCTGGCCAAGACCACCTTCGTGATCCGCCAGATGCAGATCGAGGGGAACCTGCTGCTGCTGTTCGAGCTGGAGTCGTTCGACAGCCTGATGAGCGCGGTCGAGGCGCCCTGGTGAGCCACCCGCGCTACGGCGTGCTCGACCACGTCCCGCTGGGGATCATGGTCCTGGACGCCGAGCGCCGGGTGGTCTTCTGGAACGCCTGTCTGGAGGACTGGACCAGCATCGGCCGGTCGCAGATGGTGGGCATCCGTCTGCACGAGCGCTTCCCGCACCTGCAGGAGCCCCGGTACGCGGGGCGGCTCGACAACCTGTTCTCCGGCGGCGCGCCCACCGTCTTCTCGTCCCAGCTCCACCCCCACTTCGTCCCCGCCCCGCTGCGCAGCGGCCGGCTGCGGGTGCAGCACACGGTCGGCGTCGGGGTCCCCACCGGCGACGGTGGGCGCCACGTGCTGCTGGCCCTCGAGGACGTCACCAACCTGGCGGACGCGGTGGCCGCCCGGCGGGTGGCGGAGCAGCGCTATCGCAGCATCGCCGAAGACCAGACCGAGAGGATCGTCAGGTGGCGGCCCGACGGCATGCGCACCTATGCCAACGACAGCTACTGCCGGGCCCTCCACCTCGATCGCGACGAGGTGGTCGGCACCAGCCTGTTCTCCTCCCTGCAGGAGACGGAGGTCACCGAGCTGCGGGCCATCGTCGAGGGGCTCATCCCGGGAAGGCCGCTGGCGCGGCAGGAGACCCGCTCCAGGCCGGACGGCCCCGAGGGCGCAATCGTGTGGACGGCCTGGACCCACCGGGCGTTGTTCGTGGGGGGGGACCAGGTCGGCGAGCTGCAGTCGGTGGGCCGGGATATCACCGACCGCAAGCTGGCCGAGGAGGCGCTCAAGGAGAGCGAGGAGCGCTTCCGGGCCATGGCCGAGACGGCGCCGGCCGCCATCTTCATTCATGACGGCACCGCGCTGCGCTTCGCCAACGCCGCCGCCGAGGCGGCCTCGGGGCGCCCGCGGGAGCGGCTCTCTGCCGAGTTCTGGGACATGATCCACCCGGACTCGCTGGCGCTGGCCCGGGAGTGCGTGCTGGGGCGGCTCGAGGACGAGGCCGGCGCCGTCCGCTCCGAGCTGTGTCTCGTCCGGGCGGACGGGGAGGAGGTGTGGCTCGACCTCTCGGCCGACCGCCTGCGCCTGGAGGGCAGGCCGGCCGTGGTTGGCGTCGGGCTGGACATCAGCCAGCGCAAGCAGCTCGAGCGCTTCAAGGACGGCCTGATCTCGCTGGCCGCTCACGAGCTGCGCAACCCGCTCACCTCGATCCTCAACACGCTGGAGTGGCTCACCCAGAAGGAGGGCGACCTCTCGGAGGGGGACAAGAAGCTCCTGGACGTCGCCTATCGCAACTCGGTGCGGATGGCGCGGCTGATCGACGACGTGCTGGACGTGGAGAAGGCGGAGTCGGGCAAGCTGGAGCTGAACCCGACCCAGCTCGAGCTGGGCCCGCTGGTGGAGCAGGCGGTGACGGGCAGCGAGGGCTACGCCCGCGGCCTGGACGTCCGCCTGCACCTGGAGCAGACGGTGCCCGGGGCGCAGGTGGTGGCCGATCCCGACCGCCTGCTGCAGGTGCTGGCCAACCTGCTCTCGAACGCCGCCAAGTTCTCGCCACCGGGGACCACCGTCACCATCGCGGTCTCGCGAGAGGGCACGGTCCTCAGGGTGGCGGTCCGGGACCGCGGCCCCGGGATCCCGGAGGACCAGCGCTCCCGCGTCTTCGAGAAGTTCTTCCAGGTGCGCTCCAAGGACCGGCGGCACAAGGGGACCGGCCTCGGTCTCGCCATCTGCAAGAGCCTGGTCGAGCGCCAGGGGGGTCGGATCGGCTTCGAGTCGGCCCCCGACCAGGGGACGACGTTCTTCTTCGAGCTGCCCGAGCACACCGAGTAGTCCAGCGCCCGCCGCTGGATCCGCCGCCGCCCCGGGGCGAGGG
>CAZNNH010000260.1:0-6154 GCA_964574335.1 uncultured Acidobacteriota bacterium
ATGGCGGCAACGCCCCTTCGCCGGCCGGCGACCTACGACGACCTGCTGCGAGTGCCCGAGCACCTCGTCGCCGAGATCCTCGACGGCGACCTCTACACCAGCCCGCGGCCCGCTTCGCGCCACGCGCGTGCCAGCTCCATCTTGGGAGGCGAGCTGACCGGGCCGTACGATCTGGGCCGCGGCGGCCCCGGGGGTTGGTGGCTCCTCGACGAGCCTGAGCTCCACCTCGGCGAGGACGTCCTCGTCCCCGATCTTGCCGGTTGGCGGCGCGAGCGACTTTCCAGCTTCCCGGATGTGCCCTTCTTCACCCTCGCCCCCGACTGGGTGTGCGAGGTCATCTCGCCCGGCACGGAGCGCATCGACCGTACGCGCAAGCTCCCCAGCTACGCCCGCGCCGGCGTCGGTCACGCCTGGCTCGTCAACCCGTTGGCCCGCACGCTGGAGGTGCTGCGGTTGGACGACAGCCACTGGCTGCTCGTGGCCACCCACTCCGGCGACGAGATCGTCCGCGCCGAGCCATTCGAAGCCGCCGAGGTGGACCTGCTCCTGCTCTGGGGCGAGGCTCGGACCTCGCCCGAGAAGTAGCCGCCGAGGGCGACCTCTTCTCCACCTCCGATGGATCCAGAGAGAACGACGGTCCGTAGCCCTCGTTCGGGCCGTGCAAAGTTGCGCAAAGACAGGGGCGGGAGGCTGGCGCGGGACAGCGGGCGAAGTATCATCGCGACGAGAGCCCCGAGCGGATGCCGATCCGATGACCAAGGTCCTGCTGGTCGACGACGACGTGGAGCTGGCGGCCCTGCTGCGCGAGTACCTGGAGCAGGAGGGCTTCGAGACCACGATCGTCCACGACGGTGAGGCCGGGGTGGCGGAGGCGCTGGCCGGCCGCCACGCGATCGTGGTCCTCGACGTGATGCTGCCCCGCCTGAGCGGCGTCGAGGCGCTGCGCCGGATCCGACAACGCAGCCGGGTTCCGGTGCTGATGCTGACCGCCAAGGGCGACGACGTCGACCGGATCGTGGGGCTCGAGCTGGGGGCCGACGACTACGTCCCCAAGCCCTGCACGCCGCGGGAGCTGGTGGCTCGCTTGCGGGCGATCCTCCGCCGCTCCGAAGGGGGGGACGCGCTGTCTCCGGCAGGACCGATCTCGGTGGGGCCCCTCACCCTGTGGCCGGAAAGACGGCGCGCGGAGTGGGGCGGCCACCCCCTCGAGCTGACCAGCACCGAGTTCAACCTGCTGCTGCTGCTGGCCCGGAGTGCGGGACGGCTGGTGACCCGGGCCGAGCTTTCCGAGCAGGGTCTGGGACGGCCGCTTCTCCGCTTCGACCGCAGCATCGATGTTCACGTCAGCAGCCTGCGCCACAAGATCGGCAACCTGGGAGACGGCCGCTCCTACATCCAGACGGTGCGGGGCCAGGGCTACCAGCTCGTCAAGGAGTGAGCGGATGGGCCGGCTCTTCTGGAAGTTCCTCTTCTCCTACTGGGCGGCGCTGCTG
The DNA here is from genome assembly GCA_964574335.1 of uncultured Acidobacteriota bacterium. GTDB lineage: Bacteria > Acidobacteriota > Vicinamibacteria > Fen-336 > Fen-336 > CAZNNH01. The sequence goes on from CAZNNH010000260.1 coordinate 1,494, forward strand.
CTGGCTCTGGTCAGCGTCGGGACCGCGGCCTGGCTGTATCGACTGGCCGAGGAGGAGATCGACCCCTCGCTCGAGGTGGGGCCGCGCGCCACCTTCGTGGTCGGCTCCGCCTCAGCGACGCTTCGCGAGGGGGGGCTGCCCGCGCTGCGTGGGCTGATGCAGGAGTGGGGCCGTCACGCCGAGGTGCTGCTCTTCGCCGTCGACGACAGCGGCCGGGAGCTGCTCGGGCGGCCGGTGTCCGCCGAGACGATCGCCCGCGCCCGGCGGCTGGCCGAGGCGGTCGGCGGCTCGGAGGTCGCTCGCCAGGTGGCCCTCCCCGGAGGCGGGACCTACCTGCTCTTCGTGCCGGTCCGGGCCGCCCCGCTCTGGCAGCGGCTGCTGTTCGCCGGCCGTCCCTTGCCGCCGTACCTGCTGCTGGCCTCCGGGCTGGTGGCCAGCCTGGCCTTCGGCGCGCTCCTGGCCTGGTACGTGACGCGGCCGATCCGGCACCTGCGTCAGGCCTTCGTCGCCCTTTCGGTGGGGCGCCTGGACACGCGGGTGGCCCCGCTAATCGGCCGCCGCCGGGACGAGGTCGCGGACCTGGGACGGGAGTTCGACAAGATGGCTCAGCGGCTCCAGACGCTGATCGCCGCCCAGCGATCGCTGCTGCACGACGTCTCCCACGAGCTGCGCTCACCGCTGGCGCGCCTGCAGGCCGCCATCGGGCTGGTCCGGCAGAGCCCCCAGAAGCTCCAGGGCTCGCTGGACCGGATCGAGACCGAGGCGGAACGGCTGGACGACCTGGTGGGGCAGATCCTGACCCTCTCCCGGCTGGAGGCCGGCACCCCGGCGGAGCTGCTGGAGCGCCCGGAGCCTACCGACCTGGTGGACCTGATCGGGTCGATCGCCTCGGACGCCCACTTCGAGGCGCAGGCCAGTGACCGAGCCGTCGTCTTCGAGAGCGACGGCGAGCTGCCCGCCGACGTCCGCGTCGAGCTGCTGCACCGGGCGGTCGAGAACGTCGTGCGCAACGCGGTCAAGTACACTCACCCCGGGACCACGGTGGAGGTGACCGCTACCCGCAAGCCGTCCGGCGACGGAGTGCTGGTGAGCGTCGCCGACCAAGGTCCCGGCGTGGCCGAGGACGAGCTCGCCGCCATCTTCGAGCCGTTCTACCGGGGTCCCCAAGGGCAGCCGAGTCTGGGCTTCGGGCTGGGCCTGGCCATCGCGCGGCGTGCCGTGGAGGCCCACGGAGGCCGCGTCCGCGCCGTCAACCGGCCCGGCGGCGGGCTGGTGATCGAGATGGAGGTGCCGTCCGGGCGCCGAAGCCGCCCGGACGGAGATGTTCGACAACCTGTAACCAGAGAGCGTTGAAACCATGATTCAGAGAAGACCCTTGGCCGTCTTGTTCGTGCTCGCAGTCGCCCTCCAGGGCGGCCACTCCTGGGCCCAGGAGGCCCGGCTCCCCTACCAGGACCCCTCCGTAGCGATCGACGACCGGGTGAACGACCTGGTCGGCCGGATGACGCTCGAGGAGAAGGCCTCGCAGCTCGTCAACCACACCCGGGCGATCCCGCGCCTCGGCGTCCCCGAGTACAACCTCTGGTCCGAGGCCCTCCACGGTGTTGCCAACAACGGCATCGCCACCGTGTTCCCCCAGGCCATCGGCCTCGCCGCCACCTTCGACCCGCCGCTCGTCCACGAGATGGCCAGGGCGACGGCCCTCGAGGGCCGGGCCAAGTTCAACCAGGCGTTGAAGGCCGGCGAGGGGGGCGCCCTCTTCAGGGGGATCACCTTCTTCTCCCCCAACATCAACATCTTCCGTGACCCGCGTTGGGGCCGCGGGCAGGAGACGTACGGCGAGGACCCCTTCCTGACCGGGAAGCTCGGCGTCGCCTTCATCACCGGCCTCCAGGGGGACGATCCCAAGTACCTGACCACGGTGGCGACGGCCAAGCACTATGCCGTCCACAGCGGCCCGGAGCCCCTCCGCCACGGCTTCGACGCCGTCGCCTCGAAGCACGACATCGAGGACACCTACCTCCCGGCCTTCCGTGCCGCCGTCGTCGACGGCCGGGTCCGGGCGGTGATGTGCGTCTACAACGCCATCAACGGCGTGCCGGGCTGTGCGGACCACGGCCTCTTGACCGACACCCTCAGGACGGACTGGGGCTTCTCTGGCTTCGTGACCGGCGACTGCGACGCCGTCCGGGACATCTCCACCGGCCACAAGTACGCGAAGTCGCTGGCCGAAGGGGCGGCCCTCGCCGTCAAGGCCGGGACCGACAACGACTGCCAGGTGGTGTTCGGCCCGCGGGGCGGGGCTCCCGAGTACCAGAAGTACCTCGACGCGGTGAAGGAAGGCCTGCTCAGCGAGGCCGACATCGACGTGGCCGTCAAGCGCATGATGAAGACCCGCTTCGAGCAGGGGCTCTTCGACCCGCAGGATCAGGTCTCCCCGGCCCAGACCCCGGACTCGGTGGTGGACTCCGAGGAGCACCGTGCGCTGGCTACCCGGATCGCCCGCTCCACCATGGTCCTGCTGAAGAACGACGGCGTGCTGCCGCTCTCCGAGGGTCTTACAAAGATCGCCGTGGTGGGACCCCTGGCCGACTCCGGCCGGGTGCTGCTCGGCAACTACAACGGGACGCCGTCCCGGTCCACCACCGCCCTCGACGGGATCAAGAAGCAGTTCGCCTCGGCGCAGGTCGTCTTCGAGCCGGGGACGTCGTTCCTCCGGCCGTTCCAGCCGGTGCCGGCCGCCGTGCTTTGCACCGACGAGGGGCAGGCCGGGCTGAAGGCCGAGTCCTTCGACAACGCCGACTTCGAGGGTGAGCCGGTGGAGACCCGGGTCGACGCCGGCGTGGCCTACGGCCTCCCGCCCGGGACCTTCCCGAGCTTCTCCAGCCCGCCCAAGCCCGAGAAGCCGACCCGCTGGACCGGCTGGCTCACACCCCAGGCCTCCGGGGCCTCGACCCTGGCGGTCGAGGGCTTCGGCGGCGCCCGGCTCTACCTCGACGGAAAGCTGCTGGTCGACACCACGGCGCCCGGCTTCCCCAGGAAGCCGCACATCGCCGAGGTGGAGCTCGAGAAGGGCCACCGCTACCCGATCCGGGTGGAGGCGGTGCCGCGCTTCATCGCCTCGACCCGTCTGGCCTGGCTGCCGCCCGATCCGACGGTGCTCGATCGGGCCGTCACGGCGGCCCGCGAGGCGGAGGTGGCGATCGCCGTCGTCGGCATCACCTCGGACCTCGAGGGCGAGGAGTCGGGCGTCGACCAGCCCGGTTTCAAGGGCGGCGACCGGACCAGCCTGGACCTGCCGCGGCCCGAGCAGGAGCTGCTGGAGGCGGTGGCGGCCACCGGCAAGCCGCTGGTGGTGGTGCTGATGAGCGGCAGCGCCCTGTCCGTCAACTGGGCAAACGCCCACGCCAACGCCATCCTCCAGGCCTGGTACCCGGGGGAGGAGGGCGGCACCGCCGTCGCCGAGACCCTGGCCGGTCTCAACAACCCGGCCGGCCGCCTGCCGGTCACGTTCTACAAGGGGGTCGAGCAGCTTCCCGAGTTCACCGACTACTCGATGGTGGACCGGACCTATCGCTACTTCACCGGCGAGCCGCTGTATCCGTTCGGCTACGGCCTCAGCTACTCGACCTTCGCCTACTCGGGGCTCCGCCTCTCGAAGCCGACGATCGCCGCCGGCGAGCCGTTGGAAGTCGAGGTCGAGGTGAAGAACGCGAGTGACCGGGACGGCGACGAGGTGGCCCAGGTCTACCTGGTCTTTCCGAAGGCGGCCGGCGCCCCGCACCTCGCTCTGCGCGCCTTCACGCGCCTCCACCTGCGGGCCGGCGAGAGCCGGAAGGTGGGCTTCACCCTCGGCGAGCGTGAGCTCGGTCACGTGGACGAGGCCGGGACCCACGTCGTCTCCGCCGGGGAGTACCGCATCAGCGTGGGCGGGGGACAGCCGGGGACGTCGGCCCCGACCGCCGAGACGGCGTTCACCATCACCGGCCAGAAGGCACTTCCGCGCTGAGCCGTCCCGGGGACATGACCCGATTCCGTCTGTCGCCGGCGGAATCGGGATCGTGTCCCCCGTCTGGCCGGCATGACCCGATTCCTCACCGTCGTCCGGGTACACGATCCGGGTTTTACTGCGACCGGGGAAACCCGGTCATGTCCCCGGACGCGGTCCGCGGAATCGGGATCGTGTCCCCCGGGCGGTCCGTCCACCCCGACTGGCGTAGAATCGATCTCTCGCCCACGCTTGGAGGTGGTGATGCTGCAGGACGCGCCTCTTCTTCGACTGGTCGGCTCCGGTGCCTTCGCCGCTGGTCTTCTGGCTTTCTGTGTCTGGGCGGGCGGGGTCGGGGTGGCCCGGGCCGGGGCCGGCCCGCTCGGCGACTTCGACGACCACGGGGACGTGGGGGCGCCCGCGCTCCCCGGCTCGGCGACCTGGAACGCGGTCTCCCAGGAGTACCGGCTGGCCGCCGGGGGCGTGAACATGTGGGGGAGCGAGGACCAGCTCCACCTGGTCTGGAAGCGGCTGTCCGGTGACTTCATCCTCCGGGCCCAGGTCCGCTTCCTGGGAGAGGGGGTCGACCCGCACCGCAAGGCCGGCGTCATCGTGCGGTCGGGGCTCGAGGCGGCGTCGCCGTACGCCGACGCGGTGCTGCATGGGGACGGGC
>CAZNNH010000261.1:0-6152 GCA_964574335.1 uncultured Acidobacteriota bacterium
ATGCTGCCGCTGCTCAGCCTCGAGGGACCCTTCGACGGCTTCCCCGAAGCCACCGCGGCCCTCGCCTACGCTGAGAGCCTCTCGGCCGTCGCCCACATCCGGCGCACCCAGGGCGAGGAGGCCATCCCCTGCCTTCTGGCCGCGCTGGGCAACGGGCTCTCGGCGGACGAGGCCCTGCCCGCCGTGCTGGGCCTGGGCTATGCCGAGCTCCAGCAGGCCTGGGAGACCTACCTGCGACGCCCGCAGGAGACGGCCGCCGCCAAGCGCCGCTAGCGCCGCCGCCGCGGGCCGTCGAGCTGTTCCCGGTACCAGGCCACCGTCCGGCGCAGCCCGGTCTCGAGGTCCACGCTCTGTCGGTAGCGGAGCAGCCGGCCCGCGAGACGGACATCGGCCAGGCTGTGTCGGATGTCGCCGGGGCGCGGTGCCAGGCGCCGGGGCTTGGGCCACGTCTTCGTCTGCCTCGCCAGCGCCAGCAGCAGCTCGTTCAGGGTCACCCGCCGGCCGGTGGCCAGGTTCACCACCTGACCGCAAAGCCCCTTGGCCCGCAGCGCCAGCAGGTTGCCCCGCACCACGTTGTCGACGTACGTGAAGTCCCGGCTCTGCCGGCCATCGCCGTAGATCACGGGGGTCTCGCCCTTGAGCAGCGCGGTGATGAACAGGCTGATCACGCCGCTGTAGGGGGAGCTCGCGTCCTGGCGCGGTCCGAAGACGTTGAAGTAGCGCAGGGTGAGCGTCTCCATCCCGTACAGACGGGCGAAGACACGGAGGTAGTGCTCGCCCATCAGCTTGCCCACGGCGTAAGGGGACAGCGGCGCGGTCGGCATCTCCTCCCGCTTGGGCAGGCGAGGGGTGTCACCGTAGACCGAGGAGGAGCCCGCGTAGACGAAGCGCCGCACCCCGGCGTCTCGGGCCGCCACCAGCATCGACAGCGTCGCGGTAGCGTTGGCCCGGTGGGACAGGGCCGGGTCGTCCACCGAGCGCGCCACGCTGGGCACGGCCGCCTCGTGGAAGACCACCTCCACGCCGGAGACGGCGCGACGGGCGGCCGCCGGGTTGGCGCAATCGCCCCGAATCAGCTCCACGTCGTCCCGGACCGCCTGCAGGTTCGACCGGCGCCCGGAGAAGAAGTTGTCGAGCACCACGACGCGATGGCCACGGCGCACCAAGGTTTCGGCCAGGTGGCTGCCGATGAACCCTGCGCCGCCCGTCACCAGTATCTTCATCCGCGAAGGCGTCTCCTTTCCGATGCCAGCGCTTTGGTACGAGAGGCCGCAGAGTGGACCGATAAGCCGGATCCTGTTCCCGGACCGATCAGCGACCGGACCGGGCGACGATCATTCCTCTAGCCCCGCAGTTGCCTGCGGGATCGTAGCAGCCTACCCGGGGGCTTCAGCCGGGCCAGCCTCGAGCGCCCCCCTATTTGGCCTTGCTCCGCGTGGGGTTTACCCTGCCCGGCGTGTCGCCACGCCGGCGGTGCGCTCTTACCGCACCTTTTCACCCTTGCCACCCCCGGCGAGCCGGAGGTTCGGCGGTGTGTTTTCTGTGGCACTTTCCCTGAGGTCACCCTCGCTGGCCGTTAGCCAGCACGCTGCCCTGTGGAGTCCGGACTTTCCTCCCCGGCCCTACGAAGACCGCGGCGATCGCCTGGTCCACTCTGCGGACCAGGAGCAGGTTACGGCCTCGCCGAGCCCCGGGTCAAGCAGCAACGACGCTCAGCCGTCGGCCTCCTGGCTGATGCCGTACTGCTCGAGCTTCTTGTAGAGGTTGGACCGCGGGGTCCCGATGGCGGCCGCGGTGGCCGAGATGTTCCACTTGCACTCCCGCAGCTTCTGCACCAGGAACGCCCGCTCGGCCGCCTCCTTGAAGTCCCGCAGGCTCCCGGCCGCAGCCACCGGCATCCCGCCCTGTGAGGTGCTGCCCAGGATCTCGGCCACGTGCTCCGGCCCCACCGTCTCGTCCGGGACCATGATCAGGGCCCGCTCGATGGTGTTGCGCAGCTCCCGCACGTTGCCGCGCCAGGGATGCCGCCGCATCGCCTCCACCGCCTCGGGAGTGAAGGACTTGCGCAGCGCCCGGTTCTCGGCGCAGAACTGGCTCACGAAGTGCTCCACGAGTGGCTCGATGTCCTCGGGACGCTCGCGCAGCGGCGGCACCCGGATCGGTATCACCGACAGCCTGAAGTAGAGGTCCTCGCGGAACTCCCCCTTCTCGATCGCCTCCTCGAGTCTCATGTTGGTGGCGGCGATCACCCGAACGTCGACCTGGATGGTCCGCTGCGAGCCGATCCTCTCCACCTCGCCCTCCTGGAGGACTCGGAGCACCTTGGCCTGGGTGCGCAGGCTCATGTCCCCGACCTCGTCCAGGAAGATGGTGCCCTCGTGGGCCAGCTCGAACTTGCCGATCTGCTTCTCCGCGGCACCGGTGAAGGACCCCTTCTCGTGGCCGAAGAGCTCGCTCTCGATCAGCTCCTCCGGGATGGCGGCGCAGTTGACCTGCACGAAGGCCTCACCCTTGCGGAGGCTGTTGCGGTGGATGGCCCGGGCCACCAGCTCCTTGCCCACGCCGCTCTCGCCGGTGATCAGCACCGTGGCGTTGGTGGGCGCGGCCCTCCGGATGGCGTCCCAGGCCTTCTCGATGGCGGCGCTACGTCCCACCATCCGGTAGCGGTCGTCGAAGCTGAGCCGCAGCCGCCGGTTCTCGTCGGCCAGGCGCTTCTGGCTGAGCGCGTTTCTGGCCACCAGCAGGATCCGCTCGCTCTCCGGAGGCTTCTCGATGAAGTCGAAGGCCCCGAGCTTGGTGGCCTCCACCGCGGTCTTGACGGTGCCGTGACCCGACAGCACCACCACCGGCGGCGAGCCGTCGTTGAGCGAGAGGCGCTTGAGCACCTCCAGCCCGTCGATCTGCGGCATCTTGATGTCGACGAAGATCAGGTCAGGGGCGTCCTTGGCCGCCATCTTGAGGCCGGCGGCGCCGTTGGCCGCCAGCAGGCACTCGTAGCCCTCGTACTCGAAGATCATCTTGAGCGACGAGCGGACCGCCTCTTCGTCGTCGATGATCAGGACCCTGGGTCGCACCGTGGGGCAAGTATAACCGGTGCTCGGGCCCAGGGAGCCGGCCCGGCTCAGACCCCGAGCAGCGAGCGGAAGGCCGCCTCGTCCAGGCAGGACACGCCGAGGTTGACCGCCTTCTGCTGCTTCGAGCCGGCGTCACGCCCCACCACCACGTACGAGGTCTTCTTCGAGACCGCGGATGTCACCCGCCCGCCGCGGGCCTCGATCGCGGCCTTGGCCTCCTCCCGCGTCATCGAGTCCAGGGTGCCGGTCAGCACGAGCAGCTTTCCGTGCAGCGCGGGCGGGCCGCCGGCCTCCGCCGCCGCCTCCCGGGTCAAGACCCCGGCCGCCTCCAGCCGCTCCAGCAGATCCCGGTTGGGCGCCTGGTCGAACCAGTCGCGAACCGAGCGGGCCACCGCTGGGCCGATCTCGTGCACCGACTCGAGCTCCTCGATCGAGGCCGCCGCCAGGGCCTGGAGGTTGCGGAAGTGGCCGGCCAGGACGGTGGCGACGCGTTCCCCCACGAACCGGATCCCCAGGCCGAACAGCAGCCGTCGCAGGGTGCGCCGCTTGCTCCCCTCGATCTGCTCGAGCAGGTTCCGCCCCGACTTCTCGCCGAGCCGCTCCAAGCCGACCAGGTCGGGGAGGGAAAGACGGTAGAGGTCGGCGAAGTCCCGGACCCTGCCGCTCGCCACCAGTTGCCCTACCAGCGTCTCACCCAGCCCCTCTATGTCCATCGCCCCGCGGCCGGCGAAGTGCCGGAGGCGTTCCTCCACCTGGGCCGGACAGGCGGCGTTCGGACACCGGCGGTCCACCTCGCCGGGCGCCCGCACCGCCTCGGTCCCGCACACCGGGCAGTGCGAGGGCGGAGACCAGACCTCGGCCGAGTCCGGCCGATCCGCCAGCACCACCTCGACCACCTTGGGGATCACGTCGCCGCCCTTCTCGATCAGGACGGTATCTCCCTCCCGAACGTCTTTGCGGGCCACCTCCTCCTCGTTGTGGAGGGTGGCGCGGGCGACCGTGGAGCCGGCCAGCAGCACCGGGTCGAGGACTGCCACCGGGGTGAGCTTCCCGGTCCGCCCCACCTGGACCTCGATACTTCTGACGACGGTGGCGGCCCGGCTGGCCGGGTACTTGTAGGCGATGGCCCAGCGCGGGAACTTGGCGGTGACTCCCAGCTCCTCCTGGAGCGCGAAGTCGTCGATCTTGACCACCACCCCGTCGATGTCGTACGGGAGCTCGCGCCGCCTCTCCCGCCACTCGTCGCAGTAGGCGAGCACCTCCGCCAGCCCCTGGCACTGGCGGGAGGCCGGGTTCACCCGGAGTCCCCAGGATCGCAGCGTCTGAAGCGCCTGCCACTGGCCGCGCAGCGTCGCGCCCTGCACCCACGCCACCGCGTACAGGAAGACCTCGAGGCCGCGCTCCGCCACCACCCGCGCGTCCAGCGTCTTCATGGTCCCGGCGGCGGCGTTTCTGGGGTTGGCGAACGGCTCCTCGTCCCGCTCTTCGCGCTCCGCGTTTTGCCTCTCGAAGCGACTCCGGGGCAGGTAGACCTCGCCGCGCACCTCGAGCTCCGCCGGCGGCGAGCCGGCCAGGCGCAACGGCACCGAGCGGATCGCCCGCACGTTGGGGGTCACGTCGTCGCCCCTCACGCCGTCGCCGCGCGTCACCCCGCGGACCAGCCGGCCCGCCTGGTAGTGGAGGGCGATCGAGAGCCCGTCCACCTTCGGCTCGGCGACGTAGGTGAGCACCCGGGGACCCCCCACCTGTCGGAACACACGCTGCTCGAACTCGGCCAGTTCCTCGGCGCTGTAGGTGTTGTCCAGGCTCAGCATCGGCATCCGGTGCCGGAAGCTGACGAACTCCTCGGAGGGATGCCCCCCCACCCGCTGGGTCGGGCTGTCCGGCGTGATCAGCTCCGGGTGCTCCCGCTCCAGGTCGCGCAGCTCGCGCTCCAGGCGGTCGTACTCCTGGTCCGAGATCTCCGGCCGGTCGAGCACGTAGTAGAGGTGCTCGTGACGGCGGATCTCGTTCCTCAGCCATTCGGCCCGGGCTGCCGGCGTCTGGTCGTGGCTCATCGACGGTGACGGGGCCTCAAGGGGATGGTGCGGTCAACGCTGACCCGCGCCGGGCCTCGGCCTCCAACCCGGACAGACCCAGGCGCCGCCACCGGCCGCCGTCCAGGCTCGAGATGTCGTTGGCGACGGCCCCGCACAGCCGGCGGGCCAGCAACGGGTGCGAGGGTCGGATGACGCGGGCGGTGTCCAGCGCCAGCCGCGCCGCGGCCGCTCCATCGGGCAGCGGGGCCAGCCGCTCCAGGGCTCGGCCCGCCCAGCGCGCCAGCTCTCGGGTGTGGTGGTCGGGTGACTTCGCCGACACCGCGCCCCGGGCATGGTAGCGGCCCCACTCCAGGGCCGCTTCTGCCTGCACCCAGCGGGGGGCGGCCAGCAGCAGGGCCAGCAGCCCGATCAGGAGGGCCTCCGGGCCGAAACGCCCCAGAAGGCGGCGCCATCGCCCTCGACCCGGCCGCCTTCGCCCGGCCGCCTGCTTGCTCTCCCGACGCGACCGGGCCGGCATCCCCTTCAGTGGTCGCGTTCCAGCACGAAGCCGGGAAGCGCCGACAGGGCCTCACGGAAGCGGGAGGGCTCGAAGTGACGGAGCTGCGCGGAGGCCGAGGCGGCGTGCTCGGCGGCCCGCCGGCGCGCCCGGTCGAACGCCCCATGCTGATCGGCCAGCCGCACCACCTCCGCGTGGTCGACCCGGGCGAAGCCGCGGTCCTCGACCACCATCTGGAGCTTCCGGGCGACCTCCGGCCCTCCCCGTTCCAGCAGGTAGATCATGGGCAGGGTGAGCTTCCCCTCCCGGAGGTCGTTGGCCACCGGCTTCCCCAGCACCCTCTCGTCGGCCGTGAAGTCGAGGATGTCGTCGACCATCTGGAAGCAGATGCCGAGGCTCAGGCCGTACTCGAAAAGCGCCTCCTCGCGCCCGGCATCCACCCCCGCAAGGCGCGCGCCGATCCGCATGCAGCAGGCGAACAGCTCGGCGGTCTTGCGCCGGATGATCTCGAGGTGCTGGTCCTCGGTGACCCCGAGGTCGCCG